>NZ_JBMHFB010000004.1:0-311554 GCF_049166715.1 Enterococcus infantis
CATTTGAACTTACTTACAGTAATGGCTTCGTAGAAGGAACGAATAACAAGATAAAAATAATCAAGCGTGTCGCTTATGGATATCGCAACTTCCTGAATTTTCGCTCAAGAATCTACATCATCCAAGGACTGATTTTTGTTTAAGAAAGAGCGAAAAATAAAAAAGCGCTCAGGCAAGAATTTTTTCCTGCCTGAGCTCATTCACTCATTCAATTTGAACTCACCAACACTATTTGACGAAGAGCCGTAATTTAAGGAAATCGTAACCTTCACAATATTGGCGCGGCCGGGATAATATGATAAATTTACTGTTAGGCAATCGTATTCTAGCTCAATTAGTCTTGAGCAAAGTAAGGAGCAAGCTATTTTGATTGATAAGTGTCCACATTGCGGCTTTGAACCGTTGGATGGCAAACTGGTTTGTCCACGGTGCGGCCATGAAATAAAAGAAAATATCGCACAAAAACTACATGAAATTGATGAAAAAAATCGGAAAAGCAATGATTCCGTTTCTTGGTCTGATTTTGAAGATGTTTCCCTGGGGGCATTGATGTCCCAAATGAATGAACAACAAGAACCAAATTTATCTTCACCGGAAACAAAAGACGAAGAGGAAGAGGATTCCGAAAATCCGATCTTGGCTGCGTATATCAAGCGACATCGAATGGGTGTCGAAGATGAGGGGCCAACATTGGAGGAGCTGATCGCAGCTAACCGCAAGGAACCTGCTGATGCACAAAGTAACGAAGCCCTTGAACCCAAGCAGGAGCATTCTGAAAAGGAATCGGCCTCGGCTGCTTCAGAAATATCAAAAGAATCTGGTGAACTACCTGAGACTGATCCAGAAAAGGATACAGCAATCGAGCCACAGGAGCGTAACCTGACAAAAGCTCCTGTGCAATCAGCAGATCAGCCAATTTCAGAGTCGGCAGAAGTGCACGCGGAAGTAAAAGCCTCCCAAGCTTCAAGAAGTACGGAAGAAGCTGAGGCGCCTTTACTAAAGGAAACCGCTGAAGCAGCTGCTCAAAATGTGTCTGAACTGACTGAAAGTGCTGATGGAGATACTGTTTCGCCGGTTACCGATGCATCGTCCATTCCTGTGACAGAAGAGTCAGATGATTTGCCGCTAAAAGAAAGGGCTGATGAGCAACTAGATGCTGAGCAGGAAGAGAATGCTACTGAAAAGACAGTGCCGGTAGAGACTGAAGTAGTAGCGAATCTCGAAGATGAACAAGAAAACCAGCAGGAAAATGAACAAAAAGCCCAGCACAATGGTGTTTCGACTGTCGATTCTAACCCTGAAACACCCCGCAGAGACAAAGCTGCTGCAGTATCGACAGCAGCAAAAACAGTGAAAGCCTCAGGAAATGAACCCAGCGCATCCGTGTCATCGAATGTTTCTGGACAAACAGCACCTGCCGTGACGAAGTCGACTCTTGATGAGCCATCAAAAGGCGGTCGCAAGAAGTGGCCATTCTTGTTGGCGGCAGCTGTTGTTTTGGCAGCGGGGGGCGGCGGCTATGCCTACCACCAGCAACAAGAACAGCAAAAGGCGCAGGCACAAGAACAAGCGGCAGAAAGAGCCCAGGCAGAAGCCAAGTCCTTGCAACAAGCCATTTCTGCTTTGTATCTTGATGAGGATCACCAATTTCTAAAAGCGGGTATCACCCAAGAAGAGTTGGCCTCATTAAACAGCAAGCTAGTCAAAGCTTCTGTTGATAAAGCCGATTTGGAAAAAGAATTTGCTGAAATCAAGACAAAATTTCAACTGCAAGAAGACGTCAATAAGTTATTTCAAGCGCCAGTCATTGCCGGCTCTGAACTGAAAAAAGATGTTCCCATCCAACCGGATAGTGCGCTTGATTTTGAATTGCCCACACAAGAGACACCTTTTAGTAAACTATTGGAAGAAGCCGTAGCAGAGTTCAAGCAGCAACAAAAGGATTTAGCTGCCGCCAAGACAGCGCTTGATCCCTTGATAAAAGAAGGGAAAGCTGTCGCCAATCCAGCTGAAGCTGATTATCAAAAGGCACAAAAGTTGGTAGCGGCCTTACTAACAAGTGAGCAAAAAGAACAGCTGCAAGCGCAATTGAAGACGGTGCAAGCAAAGATCACTGCTAACAAGGCAGCTGCAGAACAAGCCGCCGAAGCTGCTGCTAATCAAGCCGCACAAACTACGGCAGATGATGCTGGCACACCTGTTGAAAATAACGCTTCAGATTCAACGGCAAGCGGCTCAACTAGTGGAGCGGTAACTGACAACCAAGGCAGCTCGTTGCCAGCAGAAGCTTCACCTAACATGGTACCAAACACGGACAATGCACCGATATTAGGATCAGTAGCATCTGACATTGCTGACAGCAGTAACCCAGCATGGACCTGGGCACCAGGCATTAAAGAACAAGTCTTAGCTATCTGTAAAGAGCGGGGATACATCGTTGAGGGTGGCTATAAACTAGAACCAGTGCGTATTGAAAATGGAGAGGGGTATTACAATCTTTTTGCTACCAATAACCAGTCAGCGCTAACCCAAGGAATGGCTGATGATCAATTGCCTTTGTATTTAGTCACAATCAATTGTAAAACGGGCTATTTCCGTGGTAATGGTAACGATCATACCATTCGTTGATGCAACTGTAATTTTCCGAAAAATTCTGAAAATCCTTGTTCGTCCTCCTTTTTTTCGATATGATGTTTTCAATCGAATAAAAAGGGGGACGTTGTCATGGAAGCAGGACAAAAGGGTTATTTGACGTTCCGCGACGGAGTAAAAGCTTGTGTTCCAACAATACTTGGATACTTGGGGATTGGTTTCGCCGCTGGAGTCGTTGAAAAAGGCGTAGGATTGTCGATTTTAGAAATCGCGTTGTTGTCGTTATTGGTGTATGCCGGCAGCGGGCAGTTTATCATTTGCGGCTTATTGGCTATCGGAGCACCTGTTTCGTCTATTATTGCTACCGTATTTTTAGTTAATCTACGACATTTTCTGATGAGTCTATCGGTGACCTATCATTTTCGTGGGCGAAGTCTGCTTAGTAATATCGGTGTTGGAACACTACTGACTGATGAATCATATGGTGTTTTGACGACGGCGTTACAAGAAGGTCATTCCGTGACTTCCTCGTGGATGCACGGATTGAATGTTGCTGCTTATCTTACATGGCTTGTTGCCAACCTCACTGGTGGACTGCTGGGCCAGTTTATTCCCAGCCCGGAGCGTTTCGGGCTGGACTTTGCACTAACGGCTATGTTTCTAGGGCTATGGCTGTTTCAAGCCGAACTGCCATTGAAAAAAAGAACCCGTCAGACAGTGCTTGTTCTGCTTACTGTTGTTGTTTCGTTGGTGATCTTAATGCGAGTTTCAACTGCTGAGATTGCTGTTATCGGAGCGACATTGTGTGGCTGTCTGGTAGGCGCTTTTAGTGAAAGAAAAGAGGTGATTCAATGATCTCTACTGAATTTTTGGTATTGGTTTTAGGGTGTGCAGTTGTAACTTGGATTCCCCGCATTTTGCCCTTTACTATTGCTGACAAATTAGTTTTTCCTGAGCCTGTGAATCGTTTTTTGAGTTTTCTGCCACTGTGTATTCTGACAGCGTTGCTAGTACAGAGTCTGTTGAATTTCCGGACTGGTCAGTGGCCGACTGTTAAGGTATCCGAATTAGTAGCGTGTTTGCCTGCTTTAGTGGTAGGCTATTATACAAAAGACCTTATGAAGATTGTCATTGTCGGCATCGCTGGTATTGCCTTGCTACGTTTGCTTTTGGGCTAAGTGTCTAATTTTAACGGGGCTATCCCCATGGAGGAACGAATATGAATGAATTACTAGCAACTGTCTTCAGCGGCTTGGTGACGGATGAAAATGAAACACATTATTTCATCCAAAAAAATGGTTTTACTTTTCGCTTGCGCAAAACGGAGGGGGAACATCAATTAGGAGAAGCAGTCGAAGGATTCGGCTATCTCAATCAAAAGCAAGAGCCGTCATTTACAACTGTGATTCCCAAAAGTCGTAAAGGACATTATGCCTTTGCAGAAGTAACTGAAACTCGCCGGGATCTTGGGGCATTTGTGGATATCGGCTTGCCAGATAAAGATATTGCAGTTTCTCTTGATGAGTTGCCTACGATGCGGGAGCTGTGGCCCAAAAAAGGCGATCGACTGATGGTTTCTTTGCGGGTAGATCACAAAGATCGTATTTGGGGCACATTGGCGGATGAAAAAATTTTCCGCTCATTGAGCCGACATGGGATTGAAGAACAAAAAAATAAAGACATCGCTGGAACGGTATTCCGCTTAAAGTTAGCAGGAACATATCTGTTAACCGATGATTTTTATATTGCATTTGTCCATCCTTCTGAACGCTACATGGAGCCACGTCTTGGTGAACAAGTCAAAGGACGAGTCATCGGTGTTCGGCCAGATGGTGTATTAAATGCTTCATTGAAACCACGGGCCCATGAAGTTATCAACGATGATGCAGAAATGCTGTTGGTGTATTTGGACCGATCAGCAGATAAAAAAATGCCTTATACAGACAAATCTGATCCAGAAGCCATCAAGAAGATGTTTGGAATCAGCAAAGGCCAGTTTAAGCGAGCTATTGGTCATCTGTTGAAGGAAAAGCGCATCAAGCAAGAAGACGGCTATACAATCTTACTTCCTAAATGAGAATGACTTGTTTTATTCCCGATTATTCTTTATAATAAGTTTAATTTGATAGAGATGATTCGTCATCTAGATTGTAATGATTATAATGTAACAGCAAGGAGATCTGGGAAATGAACACAAACAGCGCATTGATGAAAGTCAAGAAGCAACTTCACGAAGCCGGCTTCAAATTAACTCCGCAACGTGAGGCCACTTTGCTGGTTTTGCTGGAAAACGAAAAGGATCACCTTTCCGCTGAAGAAGTTTTCTTTTTTGTAAAACGAAAAAGTCCCGATATCGGTTTAGCAACGGTCTACCGCACGTTGGAAATTTTGACGGATCTTCATGTGGTAGATAAAGTCAGCTTTAATGACGGTGTTGCCCGCTATGATCTTCGCAAAGAAGGAGCTAAGCATTTTCACCATCACCTGCTGTGCCTTGAATGCGGAAATATTGAAGAAATTGAAGAAGATTTGTTAGGTGAAGTGGAAGAGGTAGTGGAGAGTCGCTATCATTTTGCTGTCAAAGATCATCGGCTGACTTTTCATGGAATCTGTCGCCAATGTCAAAATAAACAAGAAAAAGTTTTATAACGCGACAAGAACCCTGTGACAGCGATCATTTCTGAAGGATAACTAGCGAATCGTTTGACAGGTTTAACAATGAAAAGAGAAGCAACTTCTGGTTTTTCTTCACAGAAGTTGCTTCTCTTTTTATTGGCTCATGTTTGCTTTAGAGAAAGGATAAGGTGATTGTCACAGCTTTTCGTATGGGAAAGTAGTCGTCCGCTTTTGAAGTGAAACTGACAGGATGTTATCCGCTTAAGATAGAAAATAAAGAGACAGCTGCGAATCATTTTTTCAGGGTCAGTTTAACGACGACTTCACAACGGGCAGTCTGGGGAAACATATCCACGGATTGTAAATAAACTACGTCATAGACTTCTGAAAGCTGCACCAGATCGCGAGCTAGCGTGGAAACATTGCAAGAAATATAGACTAATTTTTTCGCGGGGTAGCGCTTTAGTGCTTGGCGCAGCTTCTGATCGAGACCGGTTCGAGGAGGATCTACGACGATAGCGTCAGGTCGAAAACCTTCAGAAAGCCACTGTGGTAGCAGCTCTTCCGCAGTACCGGTTTCGTAACGAGTATTTTTCAAGCCCATTTGCTCAGCGTTCTTGCGGGCATCACTAATGGCAGCTTCGATGATATCCATTCCGCGAATTTCTTTGGCTTTGTCTGCCATACTCAATCCGATGGTACCCACACCGCAATAAGCATCCACAAGCGTTTCATTTTCTTGTAAATCAAGTGCTTTCGCTGCTTCGCGATAAAGGACTTCAGTTTGTGCCGGGTTTAGTTGAAAAAACGCACGGGCAGAAAGGTCAAAGGACATTCCTAAAAGCTCTTCACGAATGGCTTCTTTTCCCCAAAGGTGCCGCGTCTCGTCTCCCATCACCAAGGATGTTTTTTTACTTTGAACGTTTTGCATGATTGAGACGACTTTAGGCAGCCGTTGAGTAATTTCTCTAATTAGTGGGTTCTTCTGAGGCAGTTTAGTCGTAGCGGTCACGAGAACGACTTGCAGTTCACCCGTTTGTTTGCCGGTACGAACTACGATCGTTTTGACAATGCCGCTGTTTTTCTTTTCATCATAAATTGGCAGCTCGTATTTATTCAGTAATTGTAAAACAGTATTGATAGCTTCTTGGGTATCCGGCAGTTGGACTGGACAATCATTGATTGCGACAAGTCGATGGCTATCTCGCTCATAAAGGCCAGCCACCGCTTTTTTTACAACCGGATCGTAGCGTAATTGAAATTGCGCTTTATTACGATAGTGCCAAGGTTCATCCATACCCAATGTAGGGAGCAGCTGATATTCCTGCCAGTTTTTTGGCTTGAACTTAGTCAGTGCTTGTTGCAAAAGATCTTTCTTGAAGGCTAGCTGAGCCGGATAAGACAAATGTTGAAGTTGGCAGCCGCCGCAACGCTCATAAAAAGGGCAAGGAGGCGTAATCCGATCCCGACTCTTCTTTAGAATGTCATCTAAGCGTGCTTCGGCATATTTTGTTTCTCCGCGAAGAATAGTCGCTTGGACTTCTTCGCCGGGTAAGGCACCGGGAACGAAAATTGCCAGGCGGCGATAGTAGGCAATCCCCTCACCGTTGATTCCCAGGCGCTTGATCTTTAATTTGAGTTTCTGGCCGTTTTTAACGACGGTTTGCGACATAAGATTCCCTCATTTCTGAAATTCTACATTATTTTAACACATCACGGCCGTTGAAAAAGTTTTTTTATGTTAAACTGGAATGTATGTTCCCCGATGAGAAGAAAGCAGGTGCAGGTGAATGGATAGGATAACAGTGACTGGAATTGCCAAAGACAAGGGCGGCCTTTTTGTGGTGAAGTTTTCCAATCAGGAGCGGCTGCGGGTTTCTGAAGACCAGCTGGTAAAGTATCGGCTTTTGAAGGGACTGGAATTAACCGAAACTGAGCTTGAAGAACTAAAAAAGAGCAGTACCTATGATCTTGGCCTGCAAGAAGCGTACCGCTATGTCAGCTATCAATTACGCACGGAAAAGGAGCTGCGCCGCTTTCTTAAAGACAAGGAGATATCGCCAGAAGATGTTCGGAGAATTTTGCAACACCTGAAAGAATTACATTTGATGGATGATCTGGTTTTTGCAGAAAGCTATGTCCGAACCCAGATGCGTCTTTCTGACAAGGGCCCAAGAAATTTGAAACAACAATTGCTGCAAAAAGGCGTTTCTGAAGATCTGATCCAACAGGCACTAGGACTATACAGTCAAGAAGATCAGCAGGAAGTTGCGTTAAAAACAGCAATGAAAGCCCAAAAAAAAATTCATGGGAAAAGCTTTAAAGAAACCCAACAGAAGATTCGGCAGACCCTGATGCAAAAAGGCTTTGATGGGGAAGTAATCGATGCTGCCTTCGCTGAGTTGCGGATTGAAAAAGAAGCTGATTCTGAAGCCGCAGCTTTGGCCAAAGAAGGAGACAAATTGTGGCGCAGACATCAACGAAAACCGCCACGAGAGCGCAGGCAAAAAGTCAAGCAAAGCCTGTACCAAAAAGGTTTTGATTTAGATGCTATACAAATTTATATTGAAAACAAGGAAACTGAAGATGACGAATAGACCATGGGACACCCTTTCCAAAGAAGAGATCAAACAACTGCAGGAGAACTTTTTAGATTGGTATGACGAAAAGAAGCGTCACCTGCCTTGGCGGATGAATACCGATCCTTATCGTGTCTGGATCTCAGAAATTATGTTGCAGCAAACCCGTGTAGACACGGTAATCGACTACTATTATCGCTTTATGGAAGAATTTCCCACGATTCACGCCTTAGCCACAGCAGATGAAGAAAAACTTTTAAAAGTCTGGGAAGGGTTGGGCTATTATTCCCGGGCGCGTAATCTACAAGCGGCTGCAAAACAAATGGTAGCAGACTTTGCTGGAAAAATGCCCGATACGGTGGAAGAGATTGCTTCTCTCAAAGGGATTGGTCCTTATACGACGGGTGCCATTGCCAGTATCTCATTTGGCCTGCCAGAACCGGCTATTGACGGCAATGTTATGCGAGTAGTCAGTCGCTTATTTGAAATCGAGGCAGATATTGCAAAAGCTTCTTCCCGCAAAATTTTTGATGAAGCCATGCGAAAAATTATACCAAAAGCTGCACCAGGTGATTTTAATCAGGCGTTGATGGATCTCGGATCAAGCGTTTGTACCCCCAAAAAGCCAGAGTGTCCCGTCTGTCCTTTAAAAGACTTTTGTTTGGCTTATAAAGACGATAAGATGACTGATTTCCCCGTCAAGACCAAAAAGCAGCCTCCAAAACCGGTTTATTATGTGGCTGCTGCTATAGAAAATAGTCAGGGGAAGTTTTGGTTAGTGCAACGTCCGGAAAACGGGCTTTTGGCAAAAATGTGGACCTTTCCGCTGCTGGAAATCGACGAAACGCATTACCAACAGCTAAAGACAGGTTTTAATAAAGAAGAGTCGCTGCAAATGGAGCTTTTGGTGGCAGAAGAGGATAAAGCGGAGCAGGTGCTTCCTTTTGAAGAAGCTCATGTTATTTGGCAGAAACGGCATTTGGGTGAAGTGACGCACGTATTCAGCCATTTGAAGTGGCACCTGTTGCTTTTTTATGGGCGAATGGTCGGCGGCGAAGCACCAGAGAAAATGCCGGGACAATGGGTTGCAAAAGACGAATTTTCAAAGCTTGTTTTTCCAAAGCCACAGCAAAAATTGGTGGAACAGCTTGATAAAAATCGGAGGGATAACAAAGTTTTCTAGTCAATATCTGCTTTTATTGATATAATGTTCCCGATGCCGGGTTTGTGACGCTCGTAACCAGGATAATGTGACATCCGCTCAAGAATGATTCCTGCTTTTTGCGCAGGTCCGTTGCAAATCCAAGAAGTACGTGTGTTTCATGAAAGCTGATTTCAAGCTGCAAAACGGGTTGATTTGGCTCACAAATCCTAAACGATAAGCAATCATGCTTGCGAGGGAAGGGTAACTATGCGAATTCCGAAAGAAGGCGAGTTTGTAACCATTCAAAGTTACAAACACGATGGCAATTTGCACCGTACGTGGCGTGATACTATGGTATTGAAAACCAGTGAATATTCAATGATCGGCGTCAACGACCATACCTTGGTCACCGAATCAGATGGTCGGCGCTGGGTGACACGAGAACCGGCGATTGTTTATTTCCATAAGGAATGCTGGTTCAATGTAATCGCGATGATCAGAGAGAAAGGAGTTTCCTATTATTGCAATCTGGCTTCACCCTATTTACTGGATGAAGAAGCGTTGAAGTACATCGATTATGATCTGGATATCAAAGTATTTCCAGATGGTGAAAAGCGCTTGTTGGATGTGGATGAGTATGAACTGCACTCTAAGATTATGCACTATCCTAAAGACATTGACTTTATTTTAAAGGAAAATGTCAAAATCTTGGTAGATTGGATTAATAATGGGAAAGGCCCGTTTTCAGAAGGCTACATCGATATCTGGTATAACCGCTACAAGCAATTGTCACAAAAATGACGAAAACTGCTGCAGAAAGTCTGTGGCAGTTTTTTTGGGCGCTTTTTTGGTAGCTCTTTTTGAAATGGACGTTGAAAATCGTCTTTTTAATCAAGGTGTTTTTTAAGCCAAAATTAAGGCAGATAGGGTAAGATTAAAGATGACAAAAACAGGAGCTGTGACGAGAATGAAAAAAAAGAGTGGGCTGATCCTGATTGCTGCCACAGCAGTCATTGCAGCAGGTTTACTAGGAAGTTTATACTATTTTAATCAGGAAGAAGATGCAGTCGCAGCACCGACTGATTCGAGTAGCAGTCAAACGACAGCTGCCTCCTCGTCATCTGAATTGCCGGAACGAGGGATTACGACAGAAAAAATGGTAGCCGCCTATGTGGATCCGTCCTTATACGATACCGATGCCACTGAGGAAACGGCCAATGACTACGTTCAAGTGAAAAAAACGGTTGATCCTGAAAGTGAAGTTCTTACTAAGCTTCATCGTGGAGAGTGGGCGGCTTATTTGGAAACAGAGGGCGAATACGTCAAAGTCCGAGCCGATTCCGGAAAAGAAGGCTATATCCCTAAAGCAAATGCCGGGACAATAGTTGAAGTCGAGCGTAGAGAAAAAGCAACAAATCTTAGCCAGCTCTCCGTCGTCTTGGATGCTGGACATGGGGGAATCGACACTGGTGCAGAAAGTCCGGATGGCAGTGTGAATGAAAAAACACTAACCTTAAAAACGGCTGAAACGGTAGGAAAACTGCTTTCTGACAATGGGGTGCATGTCACTTATACCCGCACAGAAGATAAGCTGTTGGCACTAAAAGATGTGACGGCAGCCGCCCAAAAAGAAAATCCGGATATTTTTATCAGTTTTCACTACGATAATTTCGATTACGCCAATGGCATGCAGGGTTTTACCACTTATTATTATTACAACGAAGGACAAAAGTTTGGGGATACTGTCTCAAAAGCATTGGGTCAGAGTTTACCATTAACGAATAATGAGGTTCGCTTTGGCAACTATTATGTCATTCGGGAAACCTATGTTCCAGTCAGCCTGTTGATTGAGCTGGGCTACGTAAACAGTGATCACGATTTAGCTGAGATTACAAAGGCGGATTACCCGGACAAAGTTGCCCAAGGGATATTAGCAGCACTAAAAACTTATATCCAATAGCTGTCAAAGAACAGCGCAATTTTTTTACTTGCAACTTTGCCTAATGCAGTCATGACTAGTTAGCAATAAAAAAGGTTGTGACAATTCTCTTGTCAGTGACTTTCGAAACGAACACTACCAAACGCAAGACCCCAAAAGCCGACGAACTTCCATTAAAAACATTGGAAGTTCGTCGGCTTTTTATTGCGAAAAAATTCAAACACAGACTTTCCTTGCTTTCATCAAGGAAAGTCTGTGTCGTTCACTTTTGCTTCTATAGGTATGATCGTGTTCCTGCTACGGACTTGACCCAAGGATTGTCGCAATTATTTGCTGGCATACCCTTTTTTATCTCTATTGATGAAAGGTTCGCCATTTACTACATAAAAGTAATTTGTTTCTCACCTTGGGTAGTCTTGATTTTACAAGACATTAACAGGCGGATTGCCATAGTTTTAGTGACGTTTGTCCTGTGTTATAAGTTGCCTAGCGCTAGAGTCAGAGGTCTTTTGTCATTGCGATATGATCGATTCCAGCATCCTGGAAAACAGGACCATAGGCGGTGAATCCTGAATTTTCGTAAAATAAACGTGCAGTTAATTGGGCGCCGAGTGTGATTTCCCTAAAGCCTTGTTCTTTTGCGAAACGTTCAGCTTCTTCTAAAACCTTTTCTCCGAGACCTCGCCCTCGTGCTTGTTTAAGAACGGCCATTCGTTGTAATTTGACCTGATTTTCATCAATGGGCAATAGTCGGGCAGTTGCAAGAGGCTCACCTTGATCGTAGAGTACAAAATGGATCGCATAGGCTTCGTCTTTGTCGATCTCTCGCGACAAAGGCACCTGTTGTTCTTGAACGAATACTTTATGTCGGATTTTGACGGCATCTAAATAGATTCCGCTCATGGTATCTTTGGTATGAACGATCACCATTTCTTGACCTCCTGTTCATTTGCTAAAAGCCATAAATTAGCTTTTCTTTAGTATAACTGAAAAGCACAGATTTGGAATAACGAGATGAATCGAAAAGTTTGTTCTTTCCAGTATGTATTCTGTAAGGTTTTTGGTAAGATGGACACAGATACTTTTTAACTGACTGATAAAAATGGCTGTATTTTCTTTTAAAAATTGTCAGTATGCAAAATCTCAGTTAGCAGTGCAGAGGCCTAGTTTTCTGTTCTGATAGTTAGTTTAAAGAAAGTACGGAAAGGAATAAATATATGCTGGATAAATTGAAGAACTCCAAGCTGATGTTCTGGTCTTTGGAACTTTTGATTGTAGCCACACTGATTTTAGTTTCCACCAAGATCAATTTTATTTTTCAACCTATTGGAACTTTCTTCACCACGTTGTTTGCACCAGTGCTGGTTGCCGGGTTTCTTTACTATTTGCTAAATCCAATCGTAGGTTTGCTGACAAAGCTGACCAAGATGAAAAGAATCCTCGCAATCGTGATAGTGCTCTTATTGTTGCTAGGGGTAATTGTTTGGACTGTGTTAGCGGTGATTCCAAATCTGGTCAAACAGTTGGCTTCATTGGCAGAAAATACGCCTTACTTCATCAGTTCCGTCCAAAAATGGCTGACAGAAATTGCTAAAAATCCAATTTTTAATGGTGTTGATATCGAAGCTCAAATTGACAAACTGGATATTTCTTATGGCAGCATCATTCAAAAGTTTCTTAGTGGTTTGTCAAATAGTTTAGGCTCGATTGTCGGTGGTATTGCTTCCACGACGATGACTGTCGTGACAGCGCCCTTCATTTTGTTTTATATGTTGAAGGATGGGGAACGCCTAGTGCCAAATATTCAACGCTTTTTCCCTGAAAAGCGGCGGGAGCAGATTGTAGAATTGTTAGGGCAGATGAACAAGACACTTTCTAGTTACATCAGCGGCCAAGCAATCGAATGTATTTTTGTTGGGACGTTCACTTTTATCGGGTATCTGATTATAGGCGTCGATTATGCCTTCTTATTTGGGATGGTCGCCGGGATCACCAACTTGATTCCATACTTGGGACCGTATTTGGGCTTGCTGCCAGCTGTGGCAGTGACTGTTTTCAGCTCGCCACTGCAAGCGCTGCTGTGTTGTGTAGTGGTTTTGATTGTTCAGCAGCTTGACGGAAATGTGATTTACCCAAATGTTATCGGCAAGTCACTTCAGATCCACCCATTGACGATTATTCTGGTATTGTTGGTAGCAGGAAATATTGCTGGACTTTTAGGCATTTTCTTGGGAGTTCCTTTCTATGCTATTTGCCGGACCATAGTAATTTTCGTGATTCGCATGATAAAAGATGATAAAATCAAGCAAAATCATTCCCTTTTGACCGATAAAACCACCAGTCTTGAGAAATGATTTTTATTGCAAAGAAAAACGCTTTATGATACGATTTTAACGTGGATTTATCCACGTTTTTTTCTACCCAAAACTAATTTTGAAGATGAAAGAGAGAGAGTGCCATTATGAATGCTGACCCCGAGAGTCAGTCGCTTTTTGCGCAGATATTGTTATTGATCGTTTTGACGTTGATCAATGCCTTTTTAGCTGCCTCAGAAATCGCTGTTGTATCCGTCAATAAAAATCGGATCGAACAAAAAGCTGAAGAAGGAGATGTCAAATCCCAGAAACTGTTGAAGGTATTGCAAAATCCTACCAACTTTCTGTCTACAATCCAAGTGGGGATCACCTTGGTCAATATTTTGTCCGGTGCATCCTTGGCTGATACGCTTTCTTCCCGCTTAGCCCCTGTATTAGGTGGCGGTGCTGCTGCAAAAAGTATTGCAAATATCATCGTGTTGGCTATTTTGACGTATGTTTCTATCGTCTTCGGTGAGTTGTATCCTAAACGAATCGCGATGAACAAATCCGAAGAAGTTGCGAAGTTTACTTCTGGCATCATTCGAGTAATCGGCGCAATTGCAAAACCTTTTGTCTGGCTGTTGTCGGCTTCTACCAGCTTATTGGCACGGATTACACCGATGGACTTCGATGATGAAGATTCCAAGATGACCAGAGATGAAATGCGTTATATGTTGGAAACAGAAGGTGTTTTTGAAGAAGATGAGCTGGAGATGCTTCAAGGAATTTTTTCTTTGGATACTAAGGTTGCCCGTGAAGTCATGGTGCCTCGTACGGATGCCTTTATGGTGGATATCAATGATCCGGTAAGAGAAATTTTGACCGGCATTCTAGCTGAAAACTACTCACGAATCCCAGTCTATAATGACGACAAGGATAAGGTCGTCGGGATTCTCCATACTAAGAATTTGTTGAAAGCTTCTTTCAAAGATGGTTTCGACAAGTTGCAGATCAAAGAGATTATGCAAGAGCCGCTGTTTGTTCCTGAAACAGTGTTTATTGATGACTTGCTGTATGAATTGAAAAAGACGCAAAATCAAATGGCGATTCTTTTGGATGAATATGGTGGTGTCGTCGGCTTAGTTACATTAGAAGATTTATTGGAAGAAATCGTCGGTGAAATTGATGACGAATCGGATGAAGTGGAAACCCTGTATGAAAAAATTGCCGATAATGAATACGTGATTCAAGGACGGATGTTGATTGATGAGTTCAATGAAGCATTCGGGACTGACTTGCATATGAGTGACGTGGATACGATGGCAGGCTATTTGATTACTGCATTAGGGACAATCCCAGATGCTGATGATGCACTTTCCTTTGATGTGGACAATGTAACCTTGATATCAGAAGAAATGGAAGGCTCCCGAGTGTTGAAAATTCGTGTTCTTTTCCATGATCCAGAAGAACATGAGGTTGAACCGGAAGAAGAGCGACGCCATTTTCGTAAAGAATTCGAAGACGATGAGCCTCGCAGATGAACTGCCGGCGGTGGAAAAAAACGCCGTAAACAAGTGGTATCATAGCTTTAAGGTGGATGGACAAACGTCCTGTCTGCGCCTTTGGAAGAAGCGCTCTCAAACGTGAGCTGAAAGGAAGACGGAGCTGTGACAATAGTTGAGTCACCGTCTTCTGAAACGAATAATACCAAACGTGAGACTCCAAAAGCCGACTATTTTCCTTGGAATCATTGGAAGATAGTCGGCTTTTCATTGCTAAAAATTTCAACTGCTGGCTTACCTTAATTTCATCAAACACTGGTTAAGTCCGTGTCAGCCCCTTTTATTTATACCTAATGAAAACAGGCTTTCCTGTCGGATAATTCTTGCGGCTGTGGATTTCTACTATCGAAATCGACGGTTATTTGCTATGATAGAAAAGCGAAAGTTGAGGGGAAGACTATGGAAGAGCAAATTGTTGATTACCTTCATTATTTGCTGATCGAAAGAGGCTTGTCAAAAAATACCCGTGAAAGCTATGAGCGGGATCTGAATCAATACCTGGATTATTTGAAAAAAAATAATATTACTTCTTGGCAAAATGTTGATCGCTTTTTAATTTTAGGATTACTGCAGCAGTTACAGACTGAAGGGAAATCTTCGGCAACAATCGCCCGCATGATTTCAAGTTTGCGCCGCTTCCATCAATTTTTGCGGCAGGAACGTTATACCGATCACGATCCGATGCAACACATCGAATCACCGAAAAAGCAACAACGCTTACCGGATACGCTGAGTCTGGAAGAAGTGGAGCAGCTTATTGAAACACCAGATACAAAAGAGCTGTTGGGGCTGCGAGACCGGGCGATATTAGAGGTTATGTATGCCACTGGTTTGCGAGTCAGCGAATTGATTGGCTTGAAATTGAAGGATTTGCATTTGAGTATCGGTCTGTTGCAGACGTTGGGTAAAGGAGACAAAGAACGCATCGTACCTTTAGGAGACTATGCAATTGAATGGCTTGGTCGTTATTTGGATGAATCCCGACCACTATTGACAACTAAACATCCTGAAGAAGATCATTTATTTGTCAATCACCACGGAACAGGACTGTCGCGGCAAGGAATTTGGAAAAATCTCAAACAGATCGTGCGCCAAGCAGGAATCACAAAAACCGTTACACCTCATACGCTGCGTCACAGCTTTGCCACCCATCTTTTGGAAAATGGGGCGGATCTTAGAACTGTACAGGAGTTGTTAGGGCACGCGGACATTTCGACGACACAAATCTATACGCATATTACTAAAAAACGCATGACCGATGTGTACAAAGAATATTTTCCGCGGGCTTAAATCGCCCCGCGAAGTGAGAGGAATCGGCAGTTGGAAGAGATCAAAATCAAATTGGATGTTTTTGAAGGACCGTTAGATCTGTTGTTGCATCTGATTCAAAAGTTGGAAATTGATATTTACGATATCCCAATTTCTGATGTGACAGAACAGTACATGGGTTACATTCATGCGATGAAGACACTGGAGCTGGAATTGGCAGGAGAATATTTGGTAATGGCCGCGACATTGATGGCGATTAAATCCCAAATGCTACTACCAAAGCCTGAGCTGGAGCTAGAAACCGAAGAGTATGAAGAAGATCCCCGTGAAGCATTAGTGACTCAACTTTTAGAGTATCGGAAGTTTAAATATGCTGCTGAGTTATTGTCTGAAAAAGAAGAAGAGCGCAGCCAGTTTTATACTAAAGAACCGATGGATGTTGATGAATATAAAGATGAGGATCCGGCACTACCAGAAAACCAGTTGACGACTATCGACTTGTTCTTGGCCTTTCATGCCATGTTGGAAAAACGGAAAAAACGGCGGGTAGTTGAGACTACGATTGCCGCAGATGAGACTTCAATTGAAGATAAGATGACGGACATTAAGAACTCTTTGTCATCACTTTCTCCAAATGTAGGACGCAGCTTAGCGACATTTTTGACCAGCTATTCCAAGGCTGAGATTGTGACTACATTTATGGCGATGCTAGAGTTGATGAAAAATCGCCAAGTTCGTGTGACACAAGAAGAGAATTATTCGGAAATCATGCTTTATGCAGTGAAAGAGGACGAGGCAAATGAACAAAAAGAGTGAATTGGAAGCACTGCTGTTCGTCGTGGGTGATGAAGGAATCGGTTTAGACGAGCTGAGTTTTCTTTTGAGCACGAAAACAGTGGCAGTTTATGATTTGATTCAGGAACTGCAAAAGGATTATCAGGAAAACACGGCCTCTGCTCTAAATATATTGGAAGTTGGAAACCATTTTGTACTGACCACTAAGCGAGAGTTTGCGCCACTATTGAAAAAATATGCCCAATCGCCACTAGCTAATCGGCTTTCTCAGGCGGCTTTGGAAACATTGGCAATCATTGCTTATAAACAGCCTATCACAAGAATCGAGGTCGATGAAATACGAGGAGTTCAGTCTTCGGGTTCTGTCCAAAAGTTAGTCGCACGACAGCTGGTTGAAGAAAAAGGCCGTGTGGATGGACCAGGGCGAGCCATTTTGTATGGGACTACCACGTATTTTATGGATTATTTCGGGTTAAAGGGATTAGAGGAGCTGCCGGATATTCAATCGATGGAAAGCGAGCTCGAGGAAGAATTGCCGTTGGATCTGTTTTTTGATCGCTACCAAGAGGAGTTGGCCGATGCTCAGGTTGCTTCAAACGTTTATCAGGAGCAGCAGGCACAAAAGAAAAGTGAAAATGAGGAATTAAAAAGGGATGATCCGTCGCGAAACGATGAAGCAATTCTAACGGAATCTTTAGCAGAAATAGAAGACGACGAATTGACAGGATTTACTTCTTTGTCAGGAAATGAGGAAAAATAGATGGAAAGATTACAAAAGGTGATTGCTCATGCCGGCATCGCTTCAAGACGAAAAGCAGAGGAGCTGATTTTAAATGGGCGGGTCAAGGTCAATGGCGAGCTGATTAGAGAATTAGGTGTCAAAGTCAGCAGCAAGGACCGTGTTGAAGTGGATGATGTGCCAATCTATCAAGAAGAACCGGTGTATTTCGTATTTTACAAACCCCGCGGTGTGATTTCGGCAGTTTCTGATGACAAGGGCCGCAAAGTCGTAGTGGATTATTTCACTGATGTGCCGGAACGAATCTATCCAGTAGGACGGTTGGACTATGACACCTCTGGCTTATTGTTGTTGACAAATGATGGTGAGTTCGCCCAACGATTGACTCATCCGAAGCATGAGGTAGATAAGGTTTATGTTGCTAAGCTCAAAGGTGTGGCGGATCAGAAAAACCTGTATCCACTGACAAAAGGTATGCGCATCGAAGGCCATCGCGTAGCACCGGCTCGTTATGAAATTCTGTCAACTGACTTGAAAGCACAAACCAGTATTGTTGCTTTGACGATTCACGAAGGACGTAATCATCAAGTTAAAAATATGTTTCAGGCGGTGGGCTTGCCAGTTCAGAAATTGAAACGGGAAAAATATGGTGACTTGACGTTAGCAGACTTGCGCCCGGGAGAATTCCGGCAGCTGAATAAAAAAGAAGTGGCGTCTTTATTAAGTCAATCCAAGTAATAAGAATCAAAGACTTGCAATAGATGCCAGTTCCTGTATAATGAACCTGTAAAACTTAATAAAGGTTCGTCTTCAGGGGCAGGGTGAAATTCCCGACCGGTGGTATAGTCCACGAACCGTCGCACTGCGGCGGCTGAATCGGTGCAATTCCGATACCGACAGTACAGTCTGGATAAAGAAGATAGGGCTTATTTGTGCGCACTATGCCAGATGACTCTAACTCTGTTTTCCCCTGGAAAGCAGGGTTTTTCTTTTGCCGTCGATTTTTTATTGCGACAGCAAATGGTGACAGAGTTCCGCGGAATCTGACTAAGGCAGCAAAGAGGTTCGTTTGAAGATGGATCCTTTACCACTAACGAGGAAATAGACAACTGTTTCCTGACACCAGAGGAGAGGATTTCAAAATGAAGAATACCAAAGTTCAAAAAATGATCGGAGTCGCAATGTTTGCCGCAATCGGGGTCGTATTACAGTACTTGTCATTTCCACTGATCCCAGCTTTCGCCTTTATGAAAGTAGATTTCAGTGATACGCCTGTACTGATGAGTATGTTTATCTTTGGTCCCGGTGCTGGAATTATGACTGCTTTTATCCGCTCAGCGATTCATCTGCTAACCAGCGGATTGGAGCCGACCAATATCGTTGGGGATGTGGCCAGCTTCATGGCTACCACTATCTTTACCCTGCCGATGTATTACTTCTTCAAAAACGGCGCTGCCAATCTTAAAAATAAAGTATTGGGAATTGCTACGGGTATCGGGGCCATGACACTCTTTATGAGTATTGCCAACTATTTTGTGATTACACCGCTTTACTTGAGTTTTTACGGCGTAACAGCCGATATGATGTTGAAAACAACGCTGGGCCGCTACATCGCAGTTGGAGTCGTTCCTTTTAACTTAATCAAAGGAATCATCGTCAGTGGTGTCTTTCTAGTTATCTACACGAAATTATTGCCATGGCTTTCCAAAAAACAACGGGAACGTCAACAACGGGCAATCTAATTGCACGCCAAGAGTCGGAATAATCGCGGCATTACCGGCTTAAATGCGAACAATAGCAAATCTGAGTCACACGAAAAGACAAGTCACTTCCATCAAAAAAAGGGGAGGTGGCTTGTCTTTTTAGTGTTAAAAATTTCAAATGCTGACTCATTCACTACTAGGAATGACCTTCTTTGAGTTTCACCATCAGCTATCAAAGAAACAAATAGATAACGATTTTCTGAAATAATATTCCCGGTTGGAGGGTGGGGGTGAGGTGGACAAAAAAAGAAAACTCAGCTAACATAATGGTGCGAGTTGCGCTTTTATTGTCTGTAATAAAAGCTGACTGAAAATTAAATATGACGGAGATAAGACTTATGACATTTATTAAAAAAGAACATCAGGAACAAGCGGTAGCTGCTTTGTTGGAAATCGCTGCGATTCCCTCGGTATTAGACGAGACAGACACAGCACCGGGGCAGCCCTTTGGTCGTGGTTGTTTAGAAGCATTAACTACTACACTGGCATTGTGTGAGGCCTTGGGGTTACGAACGTTTCAAGATCCAGAAGGGTATTATGGTTACGCAGAAATCGGTGAAGGGTCGGAGTTGTTTGGAATTTTGTGCCACTTGGATGTTGTGCCGGCAGTCGGACAAGATGGCTGGCTGACAGAACCATTTACACCTGAAATCAAAAATGGCGCAATCATTGCTCGCGGGACACAAGATGACAAAGGGCCGACAATCGCCGCATTGTTCGCTGTTAAAGCATTGATGGATGCCGGTGTGACATTTAATCAACGGGTCCGCTTTATCTTTGGCACGGACGAAGAGAACTTGTGGCGCTGTATCAACCGCTACAACGAAAAAGAAGAAATGATTACTGCCGGCTTTGCTCCAGATTCAAAATTTCCGCTAATCTTTGCTGAAAAAGGACTGTTGCAGGTTTACCTGACCGGTCCTGGCTCAGATACGGTTCAGCTTTCGGCTGGTGGGGCGATGAATGTTGTTCCAGATCACGCTGAATATCAGGGAATATTAGCAGAAAAAACTGCGCAAGAGCTTACAAGATTGGGTTATTCTTTTGAGCAAAAGGAGGGTCAGCTCACCGTTTTAGGTAAAAGTGTCCACTCCAAAGAGGCTCCAAAAGGCACCAATGCCATCGTTCGTTTGGCAAAAGCGCTGGCGGCAGTAGACACCTCTACTGCCATCAAATTAGTCGGAGACGTCATCGGAGAAGATGCCACCGGAACCAGCTTTGTCGGGAAGTTTTCAGATGATGTGTCGGGAATGATGACAATGAATGTTGCCACGCTAGAGATCACTGAAGCTCAGTCGAAAATCGGATTGGATCTGCGTTATCCAGTGACTTTGGAAAAAGATGTCCTGGTTGCAGCTCTAACCAAAACAGCTGCCGAGTATGGTTTTACGTATACTGAACACGATTATTTGGCACCGCTGTATGTTCCATTGGACAGTCCCTTGATCCAGACTTTACTAGCGACATATCGAGAGTTAACCGGTGATATGACGGAACCCTTTGTAAATGGCGGCGCAACTTTTGCACGGGCGATGAACAACTGTGTCGCGTTTGGCGCTATGTTCAGTGATACGCCAGACTATGTTCATCAAGCAAATGAACAGTGGGCGCTTAGCAGTTTGTACAAAGTGATGGAAATTTACAGTGAAACCGTGTACCGCATGTGCTGTGAACCTCAAGTAGAAAAATAAGCACAAAATTACTAAAAAATCCGGTTCTAAAGCAACAGCCGCACACCCATTGAAACTAATGATGGCGAGGTGGCTGAGCACAGTACCGGATTTTTTTATAAAGTTTATAAAATGTAGTCTGGAAAATTATGAAAGTGTCCAGGCTTCAAGCTGCCACTTAAAAAAACAGCGTATCTTAAAATGAAGGGCGCCTTGACTGATAGCCACTAGAGATTTTCTATGAGGATGGCGCGCACCGGACATTTTTGCGCGGCCCGTTTGACGGCGGCTTCTTCTAACGGACGGACAAACTGTTGTGAAGCTTCGGGCTCTTCTTTAAAAAGAATGATCCCATCTTCATCATAGTCAAAGATATCAGGAGCATACACAGCACAAAGGCCGCAGGCGATACAAAGTTCCGGTTTTATTTTGCAAATTGGTTCCATTATGATCACTGCTTTCGGAGGTAATATCGGATGGATGAGTTCATTTTAGGAATATTCGAAAAAAGATCTGTTTTAAAAGGCAGCACTCTTTATCAACTTTTGACTGGTAGACGTACCAGTTCGGTGTTGGTGTACGGGTGTTTAAACGATCTTTTACCGTTTTGGGGCCTGTTCCCCAGACTTTCAGAAGAAGCCTACCAGGGTATTTTGAAACAGCTGGAGGCTACCGGTAGTCTGGAACAGGACTCAACGGGATTTTATCATAAAATAGCCGACGAATCATCTTTGTCACTTGAAAAGGCGGCGGTTTTAGATGCGTTGGACAATTTTCGTTTCAATAAAAGTGGTGAACAGGGCTGGCGTTTAATTCGTTTTGCGATCCAAGCAGTCTCTGAGTACCGGCGCTCGAAAAATTTTGTTCCCCTGGAAACAGCTCCCAAATACACTGAACCGGTTAGGCAATTGATCCGCAGTCAGGGGGTTGCGGCAAGAGCAACATTTTATGACGAACTCAGTTGCTTTTTTTCTGAATTGCCAGAGAGAATCGCTGACGAATTGGCGCAAAGTTTGACCGGATATCAGATGGATGGAAAAGCCGATTACCAACTGCTGCCTCAGAGCTTACTGGAAAAGCCGTGGCAAGAGTTAGCGATAAAGGCACGACAGCAGCTATTTATTAAGACTGTTGCAGCACATCCTGAAACTATCAGCTATAAGCTTTATCAGCAGGTTGCTTTTTCTGACGCCAATCAAAGTGCCTTAATCAGCCGTCGTCTTTTTCAAGCAGGAGCCAGTATGGAAGACGTCATGGCTCAGCGGCATTTGAAAGCCGGCACGATCAACGATCATTTGATTGAGTGGGCGCTGTCAGATTCTGAGTTTCCTTATTCTCGTTTTTTTGATAACCACACGCTGGACATATTGCAGCAGCTTTCTGGCGAGCCGGTGGCGTGGCGTTATGGGGACATCGCTCAAAAAGAAGCGATTGATTACCGGACATTTGCTTTGTATCAGATTGCAGCAAAGCAGGAGGTATCCTTATGCTCTTGAATCTAGCACTGAAAAAATATTTCGGCTATGACGAGTTCAGACCGGGGCAACGAGAGATCATCGAAAGCCTGCTGTCAGGAAAAAATACGTTAGGGATTCTGCCCACCGGAACCGGCAAAAGCCTCTGTTACCAATTGCCGGGCTATTTATCAGAGGGACTGGTGGTAATTGTTTCGCCACTAATTGCCCTGATGGAAGACCAGGTGGCTTCGTTGCAAAGAAGTGGCGAAAAGCGGGCAATCGCATTGAATTCACAACTTTCACGGGAAGAAAAAAACTTTTTGCTGGCACGATTGCCGCAATACAAATTTTTATTTCTCAGTCCTGAAATGTTGCAGAATACAGTGGTAATTCAGGCCTTGAAACGACAACAAATTGCATTTTTGGTTGTGGATGAAGCCCATTGTTTGTCTCAGTGGGGCATCGATTTTCGACCTGAATATCGTCTGTTGCCAGACACTATTCGGGAACTTCAACAGCCGCCGGTTTTAGCGTTAACGGCCACTGCCACAAAAGAGGTGGTCAAAGATATTGCCAGCCAACTGTTGGGAGAAGAGGCGAATGTCTTTCAATATTCTGCGGATCGCCCGAATATCGCTTATTTTGTTGAACAGCCAGCAGAAAAAGAAGCGTGGTTAAAAAGTTATTTAGGTGAGCAGTCGGGCATCGGTTTGATTTATTGTGTCACCAGAACTGAAGTGGAGCATTTGTATGAGATACTAAAAGAGCAGTTTTCTGTTGGTTATTATCACGGCGGTCTGGCCAGCGATCAAAGACGGTTGCTGCAAGACCAGTTTCTAAAGGGGAAACTGCGAATCATGATCGCTACCAATGCTTTTGGAATGGGAATCAACAAACAAAATCTGCGCTTTGTCGTTCATTATCAGCTACCGGACAGTCCGGAAAACTATTTGCAAGAAAGTGGTCGTGCCGGAAGAGACGGTGCACCGGCGACGGCTATTTTATTGTATCAACCCGGGGATGAACAGGTTCATCGCTATTTTCGACAAAAATTACAAGAAGAACGGCAAGGCTTTGAACGTATTCTAGCAGTACAAGAGACGTCGGGAAGAAGGCAGCAAGTCTTGAGTCCGCTGCAGGAAAAATGGCTTCATCTGGAAAAACAAGCGGATTCTGGTCAGCTTGCTGCACAGTTACTGACAAATGAAGTTCAAAAAGAGCAGCGGTTACAAGCGATGTTAGATTATGTCGCCTCGACTAGCTGTCGGCGGGAGTATTTGGTGAGGTATTTTGGTGAAACGAATATAGCGATTCCGGCGCGTTGCTGTGATTTTCATGAGGGAAAATTGTATCTGCCGGCAGATACAATTGCTTCTGAAAATTCGGAAACCAGTGTCAACCAAGATACAGTCGAAGGTTGGCAGAGCATTTTACTAAAATTATTTAAAGAAGAGATTCCCTTGTGATTTTATAAGACACCTGCTGATATCCTGTGGTATAATAGCGAACGAATGATTGCAGGAGGACAGACTATTGAGTAAAAAAGATGATTACCAAAACAATGACACACAAGAGCCATGGGAACAGCCAATTTATGACACCGACAGCGATGATTTAGGGTCACGGGCCCAACAACGTCGCAGTAAAAACGGCAACAAGATGTTTTTGATTATTCTAGTTGCACTATTGGCCGTGTGTATCGCCATGCTTGTAGGTTTTTATATGCTGGTGACCCACGACAATAAACGGGCGGCTGTTCCAGAAAGTACGACGACTGAAACAACGACTATCTCCAGTACGACAGCAGAAAGCTCAACTGCAGAAAGCTCAACATCAGAGTCTTTTACGACAGAAAGTTCCACTGTAGAAAGTAGCAGTGCACCGAGTGAGTCACAAGTGGCAGAGCAAAATCCCCCTCAAAGCACTGAGCCGAGTGTGAGCCCTGAGGAAAATCAAGCAGGCGACAACCAGGGTGGCACTACGCAAAACGCGGCAGATCAAAACGCCGCTCAGCAAGGACAAACTGGGCAAGGCCAAACGAATCAAAACCAAACCGATCAGCAAACCCAAGCAGGTGATACCGTGACAGTACGAGATGGTGAAGGGCCTAATCAAGTGGCCGCTCGTGCAGGTATCTCAGTTGAAACATTGTATCAATTGAACGGAATCGACCCCAACAACTTCATGTTGCATCCGGGGCAAGAACTCCGCATTCGCTAAGAATTGGAGGTTCATCGTGAAAGCGGTGGGCCTTTTCTTATGCAAATCGCAGTCATTTCTAAATTACCGCAGCCAGCGGCAGTTGGATTTGAGGGCGGATTTGCTACGATCAAGCCTGAGAATAAAGGGGCTTTTTCACGTTAAGCCGTGATAAAAATCCCCAGGCAAAAAGAGGAGTAGAGGCATTGGAAAAATTCAACATTGCAATCGATGGTCCGGCATCATCGGGGAAAAGCACGGTGGCTAAAATCTTAGCCAAAGATTACGGCTTTATTTATACTGATACAGGAGCCATGTATCGCAGCGTGACTTACTTGGCCCTCAAACACGGCGTAGCTTTTGATGACGAGGCGGGTTTGGTCGCGTTGATCGAAAAGTATCCGATTACCTTCAGCCAAACACCGGATGGACAACTGGTATTTTGTGATGGCGAAGATGTCACCGCAGCTGTTCGTTCCACCGAAGTGACTAATAACGTCTCTGAAGTCTCTGCTCATGGAAAAGTTCGTGAAGAGCTGGTTTATCAGCAGCAGAAGATTGCGGCTGATGGCGGAGTCGTGATGGACGGACGTGACATTGGAACGGCTGTTCTACCGGATGCGCGTGTGAAAATCTTTTTGGTTGCAAGTGTTAAAGAGCGGGCTGAACGTCGGTATAAGGAAAATCTTGAAAAAGGGATTCCCACAGATTTGGAGACGCTCAAAGAAGAGATTCAGCAACGGGATTTCCTGGATTCAAACCGCGACGTTTCACCTTTGAAACAAGCCGAGGATGCGGTTAGAATTGATACGACCGGAATGAGTATCCCAGATGTCGTCCAAGCAATTAAAAATGTGGTTGCTGAGAAAATCTCTCAAGGGTGAAGAAAATTTCGTTGAAAGATTATTTAATGAGAGATTTTGTTGGGCATATCCCGATGAAAACAAGAATATTACAGAGAAATAAGAGAAATCGCTTTATTTTTCGCAAATTTTATTTTAAACTTAAGAGTGAAGTCTAGATATGCTTTATCTATTATTGTGTTGGTTAGGAGGACATGAGTCATGACAGAATTGAACAATCAAGTAGACGGTACTGAATCAATGGCAGACGCTCTGGAAAGCTTCGGTGAAGTGAAAATCGGCGATGTTGTCAAAGGAGAAGTATTGGCTGTTGAAGACAAACAGGCCATCGTCGGTATCGAAGGGGCCGGTGTTGAAGGGGTAGTTCCTGCAAAAGAACTTTCTACTTTACCCGTCGAAGACATCAACGAAATTATTAAAATAGGGGATGTCTTGGATCTGGTCGTCATCTCGTCCATCGGTAAAGACAAAGAAAACGGTAGCTACCTGCTTTCAAAACGTCGTCTGGACGCGAAGAAAGTTTGGGAAGACATCGAAAAAGAATTCCAAGCAGGCAATATCATTGAAGCCCCTGTAACCGATGTGGTGAAGGGCGGCTTGGTAGTAGATGTGGGCGTGCGTGGATTCGTCCCTGCTTCTATGGTGGAAGATCATTTTGTAGCTGATTTCTCAACTTACAAAGGGCAAACACTGGCGTTCAAGATCGTTGAAATTGAACCTTCAGAAAATCGCCTGATCTTGTCTCACAAAGCGGTAGTCGAAGCTGAAAAAGCTGGCAAAAAACAAGAATTGCTGTCTTCTATCCAAGAAGGCGATATCATTGAAGGAACTGTGGCTCGCTTAACTGATTTTGGCGCCTTTGTAGATCTTGGGGGCATCGATGGTTTGGTCCATGTTTCTGAAATTTCTCACAGCCACATTGCAAAACCAAGTGATGCGCTGAAAGTCGGCGATAAAGTGCAAGTCGCTGTTTTATCTGTGGATGCAGATCGTGAACGTATTTCCTTGTCCATCAAAGATACACTGCCTGGACCTTGGGACAATATCGAAGAAGTTGCTGCTCCTGGCACAGTTCTGGAAGGAACTGTGAAACGTTTGACAAGCTTCGGTGCCTTTGTGGAAGTTTTCCCAGGCGTTGAAGGTCTGGTGCATATTTCGCAAATCTCCCACAAACACATTGCGACTCCTCATGAAGTACTACATGAAGGGGACGAAGTGAAAGTGAAGGTTTTGGAAGTGAATCCACAAGACCATCGAATCGCATTGAGTATCAAAGCTTTGGAAGAAAAGCCAGCAGATGCTAAAGAAGAGGTCGAAGAAGTTGAAGAGTATGTGATGCCTGAAGAATCTACCGGCTTTTCTATGGGAGATATTTTGGGTGCTGCTTTGCAAAACGATTCAGAAACAACTGAAGAAGATAAATAAGCGACTATTTGAAAAGCCGAGACGTAAAATGATGTCTCGGCTTTTTTTGTGCATCCTAAAGAGGAGGGATATAAATTTTACAAGGAAAGCCGCACCTTTTTAAGTCTTTTGAAACAAACGCCGGTTTAGCTTGCAACTTTCTTCTGGATTGGGTAAACTGACAGAGGTCGGAAATAGTTGTCGCTAAGCCAAGAGACGATGCGTCTCTTATTTTTATTTAATCAAAAAAAGAAAGGTGGGATCGCTATGGCAAATCCAACAATTGCGATCGTCGGACGCCCAAATGTCGGTAAGTCCACGATTTTTAACCGGATCGCCGGCGAACGTATCTCCATCGTTGAGGATACTCCAGGGGTTACTCGGGATCGAATCTACGCAACCGGAGAATGGCTAGGAAGAGAGTTTTCCGTTATCGATACAGGGGGGATTGATCTAGGTGACGAGCCTTTTATGGATCAGATCAAACACCAAGCTGAGATTGCAATCGATGAAGCTGATGTGATCGTCTTTGTCGTCAGTGGTCGTGAAGGCGTAACGGATGCAGATGAGATGGTTGCCCGAATTCTGTATCGGAGCAATAAGCCAGTTATTTTAGCAGTCAATAAAGTCGACAATCCAGAAATGCGTGGGGACATCTATGAGTTTTATTCCTTAGGTCTTGGGGAACCTTTTCCAGTTTCCGGCAGTCATGGTCTGGGAATTGGGGATGTCCTCGATGAAGCAGTCAAGCATTTTACCACTGAGGTGGAAGATGAAGACGACAATGTGATCAAGTTTAGCCTGATTGGTCGTCCAAATGTCGGGAAGTCGTCATTAATCAATGCAATTTTAGGTGAAGATCGAGTCATTGTTTCTGAGGTAGAAGGTACCACGCGGGATGCTATTGACACACATTTTGTTTCAGATTCTGGACAAGAATTCACCATGATTGATACAGCGGGAATGCGTAAGCGAGGCAAGGTCTACGAATCCACTGAAAAATACAGTGTGATGCGGGCAATGCGGGCGATTGAACGCTCAGATGTCGTCTTAATGGTTCTAAATGGCGAAGAAGGAATTCGTGAGCAAGATAAGCGAGTGGCTGGATATGCCCACGAAGCTGGTAAAGGGATTATTATCGTTGTGAATAAATGGGATCTAGTGAAAAAAGAAACCAATACGCTGCGAGACTTCGAAGTTGAAATTCGAGATGAGTTCCAATATCTGGATTATGCACCCATCATCTTTGTTTCTGCAGTGACCAAACAGCGCTTAAATAAGCTGCCTGATTTGATTGAAGAGGTCAGCATGAATCAAAATATGCGGGTACCATCAGCACTTTTGAATGATGTCATTATGGATGCGGTAGCCATCAATCCGACACCAACAGACAAAGGCAAGCGTCTGAAGATTTTTTATGCGACCCAGGTTGCGGTTAAACCACCAACTTTTGTAATCTTCGTCAATGAAGAGCAGCTGATGCACTTCTCTTACGCTCGCTTTCTTGAGAATCAGATTCGTAAAGCCTTCACCTTTGAGGGAACACCGATTCGAATTATTCCACGAAGACGTAAATAACTAGCAGATAAATTTTAAAGAGTCGAGTCAGCAGTAGTTGGCTCGATTTTTGATTTTAGGAACACCAAGTCCTATGAGAGCAAATTCATCTCTCCAAGATGGAAAGGCTCTTTCACAAGGGCTCAGCAATTTCTATCTCAGCAACTTAAAAACTCGTGTAGAGGCTATTACAGCGGGGCTTATTACTTTAGTCAAAGGAACGCAGTTGCCTTAAACCGTTTTTTTGTCGAAAAGCAGAAGGATCTCAGAATAAATTGAAAAAATACGAGAAAACCGTGAATTTAAGCCTTCAAAATCGGTGTTATCCTTGATATTACGCGATTCTTATGATAACGTATTAACAGAATATTGATGGGAATCAATATTTTCGGCGAAAATTTGGACCACTCAAATTTTCGCACTTGATGGTCAAACATCAAAACCCGTGTTGAGGAGGTGAATCATCCATGGCAAACAAAGCAGAATTGATCGAACAAGTTGCAAAAGCGACTGACTTGACTAAGAAAGACGCGACAGCAGCTGTTGAAGCAGTATTTTCAACAATCCAAGACGCTTTAGCTAAAGGTGAAAAAGTTCAATTGATCGGTTTCGGTAACTTCGAAGTACGCTCTCGTGCAGAACGTAAAGGTCGTAACCCACAAACTGGCGAAGAAATCAAAATCCCTGCAAGCAAAATTCCTGCGTTCAAACCAGGTAAAGCGCTCAAAGATGCTGTTAAATAAGACAGTGTTGAAGGACCCTTGTTCCTTGAAGGGTTCTTTTTTTTTGCTCTGAAAGTATCGGGACTACTTTTCTGGAGCATTCAGAGATGATATAAGGAGGTGTAGGAGACGTATTAAATGATATCGAAAACAGGTATATAACATTTAATTTTAATTATTCTCATTATATTTTTACATAAGTGTCGTTCGTGCTATACTAAATTCAGGGATGAAAAGAATTGGATTGATTTGCAAAAAGATATAAAAAATTCTGAAAATTCGTTGACATTCACAAAGAATCAAGATATAGTAAAAAAAATCATTGTTTTACAACGAATCTTACAAAAAAGTAAAGGAGACGATTCAGATGCGCAAACATGACAAACGACAAGAAATCGTCATTTTAGTCATTTATCAGAGGACTTGAAACACGGCTGGCAACAACCCGATGTTTGAGTCCTATTTGCGTTATGAATGGGATTCTGGCAAGTATCCCAGTTCATTCGGGGATACTTTTTTTATTAGGCGTTTGTAAGCGAATGAGGGGAGTAATGGAAATGAGAAGTGATCAGATCAAAAAAGGAATCGATGCGGCACCGGCTCGTAGCTTGTTATATGCAACCGGTCAGGTTAAAAACATCGAAGATATGAACAAACCCTTTATTGCGATTTGCAATTCATACATCGATATTGTACCGGGGCATGTTCATTTGCGGGAGTTGGCGGATGTCGCAAAAGAGGCAATCAGGGAAGCCGGGGGGATTCCTTTCGAGTTCAATACGATTGGTGTAGATGATGGGATTGCCATGGGGCATTTGGGAATGCGTTATTCACTGCCTAGCCGAGAACTCATCGCTGATTCAGCGGAAACTGTCATCAATGCCCATTGTTTTGACGGCGTATTGTATATTCCCAACTGTGACAAAATCACACCGGGAATGATCATGAGTGCCGTACGTACCAATGTCCCGGCAGTTTTTGTCTCCGGTGGTCCTATGAAAGCCGGTGTCGATTTGCGAGGGCATCAAACGACATTGTCTACGATGTTTGAAGTGGTGGGAACATACAAAGAAGGTAACATGACCGAAGAAGAGTTTCGATTTATGGAACAAAACGCTTGTCCATCCTGTGGGTCATGTGCGGGGATGTTCACGGCCAATTCGATGAATTGTTTGATGGAGATGTTGGGTTTGGCTTTACCTGGGAATGGAACAATTTTGGCTACTTCATCAGAGAGACGGGACTTGGTTCGCCAAGCAGCCAAACAGGTGATGGAAATGGTTGCTAAAGATATCAAGCCAAGAGACATTGTTACAAAAGAAGCAATTGACGACGCCTTTGCACTGGATATGGCCATGGGGGGCTCCACCAATACGGTCTTACACACCTTGGCAATCGCAAATGAAGCAGAAATTGATTACCGTTTGGAAGATATCAATGAAATCGCCAAACGAGTCCCTTACCTGTCGAAAATCGCACCGTCTTCAGCCTACTCGATGCATGATGTTCACGAAGCTGGAGGGGTTTCAGCCATCATCAATGAACTGGTTTCTATAAAAGGCGCGATTCATCCAGACCGTATCACTGTTACAGGAAAATCCATCAGAGAAAATGTTGCAGAAGCTGCAATCGTAAATCCGGAAGTCATTCATCCAAAAGAGACGCCTTATAGTCCAGTAGGTGGTCTGTCAATCTTATATGGAAATATTGCACCAGAAGGCAGCGTGATTAAAGTCGGCGGTGTCGATCCAAGCGTCAAAGTCTTTACCGGTGAAGCGATTTGTTTTAGTTCTCATGACGAGGCTGTTGGAGCGATTGATGATCATAGGGTACGGGCAGGGCATGTGGTGGTAATTCGTTACGAAGGGCCTAAAGGGGGCCCTGGGATGCCGGAAATGCTGGCGCCCACTTCCAGTATTGTTGGCCGTGGCTTAGGAAAAGATGTCGCCTTGATTACTGATGGACGTTTTTCCGGAGCTACGCGGGGGATTGCAATTGGGCATATCTCACCGGAAGCTGCCGCCGGTGGACCGTTGGCTTTAGTCAAAGATGGGGATACCATCACCATTGATTTGAATGAACGAAGTCTGAATGTTGATCTGACAGAAGCAGTCATGGCCCAACGGCGTGAGCAATTGCCAAAATTTGAGACGAAAGTCAAAAAAGGCTGGTTGGCCCGTTATTCAGCACTGGTTACCTCCGCCCATACTGGTGGTGTGATGCGTTTACCAGAATAGACAATGAAGTCGTTTAAAGGAGTAGCCTAAATAAGTGGTTTAAATAAGCAGTGTAAAAAGTGAAACTGTGAATAAGGTGTTAAAGGAAGACCACCAAAAGTCTCAGCAAGGGATTTAGCCGGCAAGAGCTGTTCGCAGTTTTGTAAGGAGGGAGCGTATGGAAAATTTGAAGGTTGACCATCAAAAGCAGCAGGTATCAGGTGCCCGCTTGTTATTGGAATGTTTGTTGGCACAAGAGGTCGAGTTGGTTTTCGGCTATCCGGGAGGCGCGGTGCTCCCCTTGTATGATGAACTTTATGAAGAAGAGATCCCAAATATCCTGACTCGACATGAACAAGGCGCAGTACATGCTGCACAGGGTTATGCCAAATCAACTGGAAAACCCGGTGTGGTAATCGTAACTAGTGGTCCTGGAGCAACCAATGCGGTAACAGGGATTGCCGATGCCAACAGTGACTCAACGCCACTGATTGTGTTTACAGGGCAAGTCACCACTGACGGAATCGGTAAAGATGCGTTTCAAGAAGCAGATATTTTAGGAATCACTGTTCCGATTACAAAAAATAGTTATCAGGTCCGAGATATCAACGACTTGCCACGAATTGTGCAAGAAGCTTTTCATATCGCCACAACAGGACGGCCTGGGCCGGTGGTGATTGATCTGCCAAAAGATATGACGATTCAACAGACGACTGTCGAGGTTGCCTGTGAGCTCCACATTCCCAGCTATCAGCCAAATATAATGCCGTCTGTCTTGCAAATTCAAAAACTGATGAATGTGTTGGAGCAAAGTCGCAAACCCGTGTTGCTTCTAGGGGGCGGGGTGATTGGGGCAAAAGCTCAGCAAGAAGCGAAGACATTTGCAGAAAAATACGAAATTCCGGTGGTTTGCAGTCTATTAGGTCTAGGAATTATTCCGGTGGATCATCCGTTGTTTTTGGGAATGGGGGGGATGCATGGCTCCTATGCTGCTAACATGGCTCTGACTGAATGTGATCTTTTGATCAATGTCGGCTGTCGTTTCGATGATCGACTGGCAACTTCGCCACAAGATTTTGCACCCGAAGCAATCATTGCCCACATCGACATTGATCCAGCAGAAATCGGGAAAATCATCGGTACGGACATTCCTATCGTCGCTGATGCGAAAATCTGCTTGGAAAAAATGTTGGAGATCAAGACGGGAATCCCTAATGGAAAAGCATGGCGAGAACTGTGTAAGCAACGAAAGGTAGATAAGCCTTTTTCCTATGATCGTGAGACACAAGAAGAGATCAAACCACAAAAGGTTATTGAAATTATCGGGAAACTGACCAATGGCAACGCAATCGTCGTGACAGATGTGGGTCAGCATCAAATGTGGGCGGCACAATTTTATCCTTTTCGTTTTGCAAAACAGCTGATTACTTCCGGTGGTTTAGGGACGATGGGATACGGTATACCGGCTGCTATCGGTGCAAAATTTGGCAATCCGGATAAAGAGGTCGTTTGTTTTGTCGGCGATGGCGGATTTCAGATGACCAATCAAGAACTGGCAATTTTGAATGAACATGGATTGGCTATCAAATTTATTCTTTTAAACAATAGTTCTTTGGGGATGGTACGGCAATGGCAAGAACAGTTTTTCAATAATCGCCGTTCCAAATCTGTGTTTCACACCCAACCGGATTTCATGAAGATGGCAGAAGCCTATGGAATCAAAGGTGTACGCATCCAAGAACCGGGACTTCTAGAAGAACAACTCCAAGAAGCTTTCTCAATTTCTGGCTCAGTTCTAATCGAAGTGGCAGTTTCCAAAACCGAACATGTGCTGCCAATGGTTCCGGCTGGCCAGCCGAATAATCAGATGATTGGGGTGGATTAGATGAAACGGATGATTTCTATGGTAGTACAAGACCATGTGGGAGTGTTGAGTCGGATTACCGCGGTTATGAATAGACGACAAGTGAATATTGATAGTATTTCAGTCGGGCCCACAGAAACAGAGGGCCTCTCTCGGATGACCATCATGATCAATGCCGAAACGCCGGCTGACGTAGAACAAGTGACTAAGCAGTTAAACAAACAGGTGGCTGTTTTGAAGGTCAGGGATATTACCGATGAGCCTCATCTGGAACGTGAACTGGCTTTAGTAAAGGTCAACGCTCCGGTAGCCATTCGTTCTGAGATCAAGGCAGTAATCGATCCCTTTCGAGCGGATATCGTGGATGTAGGTATCAAAAATATTGTGATCCAAGTGGCGGGAACGCAAGATAAAATCGACGCGTGTATTGATATTTTGAAACCATACGGCATTAAACAATTGAGTCGTACCGGGGTAACCGGATTTACTAGGGGTTGATAGACCGGCGATACGTCGTCCGGCTGTTGATAGATGAAAACAAATATTTGGAGGGAAACATACATGGTAAAAGTATATTATGAAGATTCAGTTCAAGAAGATGCACTGGCAGGAAAAACAATCGCAATCATCGGTTACGGCTCACAAGGTCATGCTCATGCACAGAATTTGCGTGATACCGGCCATAATGTGATCATCGGGATCCGTGAAGGAAAATCAGCAGCTGCTGCTAAAGAAGACGGCTTTGATGTGAAACCTGTTTCAGAAGCTGCCAAAGAAGCAGATGTTGTCATGATTTTGGCTCCAGATGAGGTTCAAGGAGATCTTTATAAAAATGAAATTGCGGCAAATCTAGAGGCCGGCAATGCGTTGGCATTCGGTCATGGTTTCAATATCCATTATAGTGTTATCACCCCACCAAAAGACGTGGATGTCTTCCTGGCAGCACCAAAAGGACCAGGACACTTGGTTCGCCGGACGTTTACTGAAGGGTTTGCAGTACCGGCATTGTTTGCCGTCCATCAAGATGCGACGGGCAATGCCACTGATATTGCGTTGTCCTACGCAAAAGGAATAGGGGCAACACGAGTTGGGGTATTGGAAACTACTTTTAAAGAAGAAACTGAAACCGATCTGTTTGGTGAACAAGCAGTACTGTGTGGTGGGCTGACTTCCATGATTGAAGCTGGGTTTGAAACGTTGGTAGAAGCCGGCTATCAGCCGGAGTTGGCTTACTTTGAAGTTTGTCATGAGTTGAAGTTGATCATCGACCTGATCTACGAAGGCGGCTTTGGAAAAATGCGTAACTCCATCTCCAATACGGCGGAGTATGGTGATTATGTATCTGGCCCACGGGTAATTACAGATGTTGCCAAAGCCGGGATGAAGGATGTTTTGACGGATATCCAAAATGGAAAATTTGCAGAAGGCTTCATTAACGACAACAAAGCTGGCTTCCCGGAATTCAAAAAGATGCGGGCTGAAGCTGCCGGTCATCAGATTGAACAAGTCGGCGATGAGCTGCGTAAAATGATGCCATTTGTAAACAAGAAAGACTAATTTTAAGTAATCGGGGGCGATGAAAGTGGCGTTAGTAACCGACCATGAGGTGCGACAGGCTTACCAGCTGTTGAAAAATGCAGTCAGCCGCACACCACTGCAATATGACCGCTATTTATCGGAAAAATATGGGGCAACAATCCTTTTAAAGCGAGAAGATCTTCAGACGGTGCGATCGTTTAAGCTACGAGGGGCCTATTATGCAATTCGCCAGCTACCGAAAGAAAAACTGACGCAAGGGGTGGTTTGTGCCAGTGCGGGAAACCATGCTCAGGGAGTGGCTTATACTTGCCAAGAAATTGGTGTCCCTGCGGTGATTTTTATGCCGACAACAACACCCCAACAGAAAATTTCGCAAGTTCGTTTTTTTGGTGGCAAGCAAGTTGAAATCCAATTGGTTGGTGATACCTTCGATCGTTCGGCTGAAGCTGCTCGCGAATTTGCCAAAAAAAAGGATATGAGTTTCATCGATCCTTTCAACGATCCGGACATCATCGCCGGTCAAGGAACACTGGCCTTGGAGATGATGGCAGATGCACAGGCAGAAGGCTATCAACCGGAGTACGTTTTGGCTGCAATTGGTGGTGGCGGTCTAATCAGTGGGGTTGGCGCCTATGTCAAGGGCATCAGCCCGGCGACCAAAGTAGTTGGTGTCGAACCCACCGGTGCAATGTCTATGCGGGCAGCATTTGATAATCAGGGACCTGTGATGTTGGAGCAGGTTGAAAAATTTGTAGACGGTGCTGCTGTAAAAGAAGTCGGCGAATTAACCTATGCCCACGCTCAAGCCTATGTGGATGAGCTGGTTTCTGTGGATGAAGGGCTCGTTTGTTCCACCATTTTGGAGCTTTACACAAAGCAGGCTATTGTTTGTGAACCAGCCGGGGCCCTCAGTGTTGCAGCGTTGGAAGTGGTAGCTGATGAAATCAAAGGCAAGACAGTCATCTGTGTCATTTCTGGTGGCAATAATGACATTAGTCGCATGGCAGAGATTGAAGAACGTTCGCTGGTTTACCAAGGATTGCAACACTATTTTGTGGTGAACTTTCCTCAGCGCCCCGGTGCATTGAAAGAATTTGTATCAGAAGTGTTAGGACCAAATGACGACATCACCCGTTTTGAGTACACCAAAAAGGTCAATCGGGGGACTGGCCCGGTGGTAATCGGCATCTTGTTGAAAAAGAAAGAGGAGCTGCTGCAGTTGTTGGATAATCTCGCTGAGTTTGATTCGAACTATATCAATTTGCAGGACAATCCTTCTCTTTATACATTACTGGTATAACAAAAAGCGGACTATCATCCTGTAAACTAAATACTAAGGGTGAGACGCAAGTAAAAAACAAGTACCTTCCATTAAAATGGTGGAAGGTACTTGTTTTTTTGCCGTTAAATAAATAGTCAGTACCAACTGTTTTTCTTTGTAAACAGGGATAAGAGCACAATTACTGAGAGTTTTTTCTTGTGGGTTGGCTTGGAATTTCCGAGAGTTTCCATTAAAAAGCTCCTTCTAACTAAAAATTCTTTGCTTGATTGTGGAACCCTTCTGTGAGTAAAAAATGAAACTAAAAAATCGAACATTTTCTAACTGTGAGCAGGTCAATTGTGAGTAAAGCTGAATCTGAAAAGAAATATTTCCGGAATTGACAGTCTTTTGTAAGGTTAATCTTTGGGATTCCATTCGGATAGTGATAAAATTAAAGTAAGAATAATTTGTTGAAATCAGGTGCCGGCAACAGTTGAGGAACAATTAGCTGCCAGTGAACCTGCTGTAATTCAAAACTCCAAAAATTTTACGTGGAGGGCTGCCTATGGAATTGCTTTATCAAACGGACCAGCAACAAGCAAGATTGGTCTATGGTGAAACGCTGAATCAAGGAATTCCCAAAGATTTCGCAGTAGATAGGCACGTTATCATCATAACGAATCAAAAGTATTACGATTGTTCCTTTGAAAAGATCAGTCAGCTGTTTGACCAAGCCCTAGATGTGGATTGGTACATTTGTCGTAATCAGATGTATTGCAATAACCTATCAGAGTTAGCAGAATTGCTGGATTTTCTAGAACATTTCCCCAGAGACCGCAAGTACCTGCTGATAAGTTTTGGCAATGAAGGGGTAACCGAGCTGACCGGTTTTATCCAAAAGACTACGGTTTTAGATAGTCGCTTTTGTTGTCTGCCCGTATCCATCCGTTCGTTGGCTAAAGGATTGACCGATAATTGTCAGCTGGTGGGAAAAGAGCTGCGGCCACTGTTGTCAGTAGCTAACTTGCCGCAAGATATTTTTTATGACCAGACCATCACAGAAGAACAAGGGGATGGTAAATTAGTCGATTTTCTGATATTGTTGCGGGCGGGGTTAGTTTCAGATAATGGGTTCTTACGGGACTTGTACCGCAGTTTTACAACACGTCAAAATATTTTCAGCCGTTCTTTTGTAACATATATCCAACAGCTGGCAAGCTTCTACCAGGAAAAGCAAGTAGAGATTGAAGGTTATGGAAAACTATTTGAATTGGCCTTTTATGAGTTGTCAAACGGGCATCTATTGTCAGCGAATATGAAACGGATGTTAGGGATTTTATTCCACTTGCTTTGGAATGATCAAAAGCAACCGCTGAATCTGGATCTGCCAAAGTTTTTCCGTTGGTTGGCAACACTGGGTTTCCCAATCACGCTGCCAAAGCAACTCTCGATGACAGAATACAGCTTGCAGGTTATGAAACTGATGAAGGATTTACCGCCTCTGGATTTGTATCAAAAGATTGGTATAAAACAAGCAGTGCTTTACCCCAATAGCGAAGAGCTGGTACACATGACTACCGTTTATCAGCAATTGACAGGAGAATGAAAAGACAGATGGAAAATTCATACAGTTACCAAATGCTGGAAGCATTGGAAAAAGAAGACCTAGTTCAAGCACAGTTGGCATTTAATGAGGCGCTTACCAAAGATGACGATGATACCTTGGCCCAATTGGCAAATCAATTGTTTCAGATGGGATTTTTAGAAGAACCGCAAGAAATCTTTACTCGCTTACTAGAAAAGTATCCTGGCAATGAAGAGCTGCTTTTGGGTTTAGCAGAGATTGCGATGGAAGACAATCGGATTGATGATGCCTTTGAATTCATTGAAGGGGTTCCAAAAGACAGTGATTATTACCCTCAGGCGTTACTTTTATCAGCTGATTTGTATCAAATGTTACAGATTCCCGAGGTCAGTGAAGCAAAACTGGAAGAGGCGGCTAAAATACTACCTGATGAGCCTTTGATCCAATTTGCATTAGGTGAACTGTATTACACCACGGATCGATTCAGTGAAGCAGCGACGATCTATCAGATCTTGCTAAATTCCAATATTGACCAGCTAGGTGGCATTTCGATGGAAGAGCGTTTGGGCATGGCCTTGAGCATGGAAGGCAAGTTTGAAGAAGCGATTCCCCATCTGGAAACAGCCTTGAAAAACAGTGATAGCGACGATCTCTTGTTCCATACGGCTTTTGTTTATCTGCAATTGAAAGAAAACCAGCAGGCAATCAATTATCTGCAGCAGCTGCAGGCGTTAAATCCCCATTATCAATCTGTCTACCTGTATTTGGCAGAAGCATTGCAGGAAGAAGAATTGCTGGAGGAAGCCCAAGAGACTATCGAAGCCGGAATCAACGAGAACCCTTACCAAGTGGATTTCTACCAATTCGCCTCTGAAAATGCCTATCGCCTACACGATGTAAAAAAAGCGGAAGAATTCTTGCAAAAAGCATTAGAGACTGGTGAAAAAATTGACGAAACCCTCTTTATGCTTTCCAATCTGTATTTAAAAGAAGCTGATTATGAGGCTGTCATTGACACCATTCAGCAGATGGAAAATCCTGATGATGCTTTCGCACAATGGAATCTGGCCCACGCCTACAACCAGTTGGAAGAATTTGCAGAGGCGGCGGTTCACTATCAGCAGGCTAATATTGAATTAAACCATGAGCCGGAGTTTATGAAGGAATACGGAATCTTTTTGCGAGATGAAGGGCGCAGAGACGAAGCGTTGCATATTTTGACGCATTATTTGGAACATGAGCCGGGGGATTTGGAAGTACAATCGATCATTGAAGCGTTGCAGCAATAAAACAGCAAAGATAAACTCTGGCGGTGAGAAAGGACAGGTGAGAAAGATGTATGTAGATGTTCGCGAAAAGAAAAACTTTTTGAATTGGTTTGTAACCAATGGAACATTCAGCCGACGTGAAGTTTGTTGGATCTTAAACTATTTGGCCAACCACGAAGCGATTTTAGCCAACGTCCATTTTGTCGAACATGCCGAAGCGGCAGAGCGAGGACTGCAGATCCGAGATATTTCGGTGGAAGGAGAACCGTTGCGTTTACAACTTAACGGCAGCTTTTTCACCGACAGCGATCAGATTTTCCATGAAATTCGCTTGAATTGGAAAGATCCGTTGTATATCGAATGTCTTTTTACGGATGCCTGGGACAATCCGTCCTACTTGTCGATTCTAGAAGACAATCCTTACATGAAATGGAACGAGTCAATTGATCCGGTAATCTTAGAAGCTGTCGATCAGTTTATTGAAGAAGAGGAATTGAAATCAAAAATTGAAAAGCTGTATCTGAAGATTGATGAGGCTTTGGAAAAAGGCGATAAGGCCACATTTTTAGCCCTTTCTGATGAAGTAAATGCTGCTCTGGCACAACAGGACCTACAAGAAACTGAGGAATCTGTTGAATAAAAAGGAGTCTGTTGCTTAGTTGTCACATGAAAAACTGTATCGACTTTTGTCGGTACAGTTTTTTCATAGTTAAAATCTTATTTTAGTTGTGGTGCTGTGCGCTAGAGGAGTAAAAAATGGTTTTCAAATTTGGTACTAATTACCAATTATTAGCAGTTGCAAGGACAAAAAAGGCCGCTCCGCACCAGAGACGGAGCCGCCAAAGATTAAGCCGTTTTTTTCTTGCTGAAAAGTTTTTTCTTAGGACGCAGGTAGGTAAAGCCTTCACCTTCGACTTCATGAACGTTGATAACTGAAACGAAGGCCTGCTCATCAAATTCATGAATGATCCGTTTGACTTCGGAAATTTCCCGGGTACTGACTACCATGTAGATGATCTTTTTATCGACACCAGAGTAAGCCCCGGAGCCATTCAAAAAGGTCACACCCCGTTCTAGTTCTTCCATTAAACGAGGTGCAATGGCATCTGACTCATTGGAGATTACCAAAATCCCTCGGGCGGAGTAACCGCCGTCTAAGATTGCATCCACGATATGGGCAAATACATAAGAAAAAATCAGTGTATACATCATGCGTTTCAAGTCGATATAGGTCAATGAAGCGGTTAGAATCAAAATATCCAAAATAAACAAGGTTCGACCTACAGAGACGCCAATTTTCTGCTCTAAGATTCGAGCAATAACATCGCTGCCGCCAGTAGTTCCACCGACACGGTAAATAATTCCGCTGCCGACTCCCCCAAAAAGTCCGGCTACCAAAGCCGCAATCAAGAGGTCGTGATCCAAATCAATAGAAAAGTTTACTTTTTGCCAAATAAATAGCCAGGCTGACAAAGCCAAGGTTCCAATAATGGTATAAAAAAAGGAACGGCGCCCCAGAATTCGACCGCCTAAAGCGATTATCGGGATATTGAGAACCAATGTGCTCAGGGCAGGGTTAATTCCAAAAAGCGCACGAAAAATCAATGTGATCCCGGTAACACCACCTTCAGCCAGGTGATTAGGAATATTCACGAAGACCAGTCCAAAAGCATAAATACAAGTTCCCAGCAGGATCACGAAGATATCCCGGCCGATTTTATCTAATTTCATAACAATTCCTCCTGTTTGGACAAATGATCTGGCATTCTCAGCTCTAAGGGGTGTCCGACTGTTTAAAAGAGCGGAAGTTCCACACAAAATGTAATGTATCATGAAATGCAAAATCCGACAATCATAGGCACTGCTGTCTGTCGGTTCTGCTAGGAATTGCCTGTTTCTTTTGATAAGATAAGGACATAGGAAGCTGTAAAACTATTTGGTGAAACGGTAGCTGTTTTAATTTTTCAAAGAAAGCAGACAATGCCTGTAAAAAGAATGAGAGCAACAACAGAAATTCCAATACAAGGGAGTCGATTTTTTGATAGAAGAGCGTTCGCTGAAATCAATGCAGGCTGAAGTCGATGCCTATATTCAACAATTCAAGGCTGGTTATTTCAGCCCACTTTCCCAGATGGCCCGCCTGACAGAAGAAGTAGGTGAATTGGCCAGGGAAGTGAATCACTATTACGGAGAAAAGCCGAAAAAAACAACAGAAGTCGAAAAGACCGTGGCTGAGGAGTTAGGTGATGTGCTATTTGTGACGATGATTATGGCAAATTCACTAAACATCGACTTAACTGAAGTCTTTGAAACAAATATGGCTAAATTCAATCAACGAGACCGCTACCGTTTTGAACGTAAAGACGGAAGGGTGTCAGAAGATCAGAGAAATGAGGAACAACAGTCATGAAATTGACAGTTTTACCGGAAGAGTTTCGCCGGGCGCTGCCGGTAATGGAAGAGATTGAAAAGGAAGGCTTTGAGGCGTATTTTGTCGGAGGCAGTGTCCGAGATGTTCTTTTGGGCCAACCCATCCATGATGTGGACATCGCAACCAGTGCTTTTCCTGCCGAGATCAAAGCGATTTTTTCAAGAACAGTCGATATTGGGATTGAACATGGGACGGTCTTGGTTTTGTTTGGTGATGATCAATATGAGATTACCACTTTTCGAACGGAATCAACTTATCAGGATTTTCGCAGACCGGATCAAGTCTCTTTTGTGCGGTCATTGGCAGAAGATTTGAAGCGCCGGGATTTTACTATCAATGCGTTTGCCGTTCAGGATGACGGCGAGGTGATTGATCTGTTTGGCGGATTGAAGGATCTGGAACAACATGTCCTGCGAGCGGTAGGAAATCCTCACGAACGCTTTCATGAAGATGCGCTGCGGATGATGCGAGGACTGCGCTTTGTCAGCCAATTGGGCTTTTCCTTTGATGACGAAACCTTTGCTGCTATCTTGGAAAATCACTCGCTGCTGGAAAAAATTTCGGTGGAACGGATTTTTATCGAGTTTACCAAATTGCTTTTGGGTGGTCATCGCAATGAAGCAATTCGACAATTTGTCGCAACAAAATGCTATCGCTACTGTCCTGGCATGGAAAACGCAAAAGATGGATTGACCGCATTTGCTCAATTGGTTCCGACGCCTTTTACGAAGGAGGAGGCAGCCTGGAGCGTTTTGCTGGATCATTTGGAGATTCCCACCGAAAAAGTCACCACTTTTTTGAAAGCCTGGAAGGTTTCCAATGATTTTCTTCGAGAATGCCGGGAACTGGTCTGGGGCTTACGGCAGCGGAAAATGGGCTATTATACCCCAATGGCACTTTATCGTTTAGGAGAGCGGGCACTGACAGTAGAGACGCTCTTGACCTATTACGGTCGACCTGGAGAAGCAGGGCGCACCGCGCTGGCATTGGCGCAGCTGCCAATTCGTTCATTGCGGCAGCTGGCAGTAAATGGCAATGATTTGAAACAACAGTTTAATCAAAAAGCTGGACCGTGGCTTAAAGACACGCTACATTATTTGGAACAAGGTGTCGTAGAAAGCCGCTTTGTAAACGATGGCCCAATCTTGTTGGCAGAGGCCGAGAAATTCTTAAAGCAGGACGCAAAATAAATTGTCAGAGGGCTTCAGCAAACCATTTTCGCAAAGAGGACAAAACCTTCAGCAGTCAATAACTAATCCAGTTCTGGTAGAACCACGATTATATAGGATCTTTTTCAGATCCCTCAAGGAGGAAATAAAAATGGCAGAAGAAAATTTCGAAAAGGATTATCTGGTCACCGAGGATCGTACGGCTAAAGCGATGGGATCCGGTGGTCTTGACGTGTTAGCGACCCCAGAATTGGTAGCTATGGTAGAAAATACCTGCTACCAGCACTTAGAAAGCGAAATCGCCAAGGAAAAAACAACGGTTGGCGGCTTTATCTCTTTAGAACACGTTGCACCATCACCAGTAGGGGCAACGATTACAATCAAAGCCAACCTCTATGAAAGAGATGGCAATAAGGTCGTCTTTTCCTTCTCCGCTTATGAAGGGGAAAAGAAAGTCGGCAAAGGCAATCACGAGCGATTCATCGTGGACAAAGACCAATTTTTAGCGAAAATGTCCTAAGTTTACAATGACTGCCTGCTTTTACGAGCCTTGCACTAAGCAAAGTTTTATCTTCTAAATCGTAGTTGTGCTAAACTGAAGCTGTAAGAATCAGATCCTGATTTCTGTTTGAGGTGCTCCTCAGACGACATTCAGATAAGGAGAGAAGAACATGTCAAGAGAAATGAAAGCGTTGAAATTCTATTTCCGAAACGGAGAGACTTGGACGATCGAACGTCGCTATATCGGTGATTTGTGGATCAAACAGATCACAACTAGTTATGGCCGTATCAACGGTAGTGAATTTGTGGAAATCCATCCTTGTGCCGGCTTCAAAATTGAAGTCTATCAAGAAGGCGATCATGTAGCGACACAAGACATCAACTTAGGTGGTTTGGAGTTAGGAATGTTCAACCGTGCCTTGAAATACCAAGACATCGAAAAAATGGAAATTTTGTTCCAGTCTGGCAAACCAGATATGGTGTACTTCCCATACAAAGATTTGGACACTGAAGGATTGGACAACGAATACCAATCTACCCGTGTTTCTGAAAAAACGAAGAGCTTGTACATCGTAATCAATCCAGAACAAACGGTGGATGAAGTTTACGGTGACAAATTCGAGGCATAAGCGAGTCTAAAGCGTGGGATCCTGCAAAAGGATCCCTTTTTTTGTCGTCAAGTAAAACTACTTAACGAAAATCAGCAAAACCACTGGTCAAGCCTTCAAAATCATGCTATTATATTCAAGTCTGAGAGAAATCTTAGTAGGAATCCAGTTGCATAGGGGGGAATAACATGCGCGTAAACATCACTTTAGAGTGTACTTCTTGTAAAGAACGTAACTACTTGACAAGCAAAAACAAACGTAACAATCCTGATCGCTTGGAAAAGAAAAAATATTGCCCACGCGAACGTAAAGTTACTTTGCACCGTGAAACAAAATAAGCTTTGTTTTAACCCTTTGAGACTACGGTTTCAAAGGGTTTTCTTTGATTTTCGATGACGTTTTCCAAGCAAAGGAAATGGGACATAAGTAATTTCCAAGTGCTAAACAGCGGATGTTTAACCACAATAAATGAAAAGTATATGGACGAGGAAAATTTGTGATCATTTTTATGTCTTAGTCCAAAGAGAGAACCTGACCATACGTGTCGAGAGAAGTGGATGACGCTGACTTCCCTTGATGAAGTCAAGGAAAGTCTGGGTTTGAAATTTTTAGCAATGAAAAGAGAAGTCACTTCCACTACTTTTAATGGAAGTGACTTCTCTTTGGCTTGTGGCTCACGTTTGGTATTGTTCGCTTCGTAGGACGGGGACTCAACTATTGTCACAGCCCATTAATCAAATGGAATTAGAATATTTTTTTTGAGGGTTTCGGCTTGAGACTATTTCAGTTTGGCAGAAACATCTTCAATCATCTTGGTATAGGCAATTGGTCCGTTGTACAGCCAACTGTGTTCTGGACTGAATTCCCACAGATTTCCATTTTTTACAGCTGGGATATTTTGCCAGATTTGATCGTTAAACATGGCAGCACCGGTATCGGAATTTACTAAAATCAGGTAATCAGCATCGAGTTGCGCTAATTTTTCCAGAGAAACCGCTGACCAATCGGAGGTTGCCGATGCACTGATTTCTTTTGTTAAGTTGGGAACTGAGAAACCAAGCTGGTTGTACAATAAGTCGCCACTAGAACGGTTATCTGCCACCATGAAAGCCGAATTGTTGCTGACCCACAAAACAGCAACTGATTTGCCCTTAATCTTGTCTTGTAATTGACTTTTGGTGTCATCAACCAATGAATCATACGTTTTCAAGACTTCAGTGGCTTTGTCGTCTTTTTGCAAGACGCTCGCGATATCTTTTAGCTTGTCCTGCCAAGTCACATCAGCACCGTTTTTCACGACATAGGTCGGAGCAATCTTGCTGTATTCTTCGTATTTTCCGCCTTCGACAGCGGAGTCATCCCCAATCAAAAGCAGATCTGGTTCGTATTCCAGAACTTTTTCATAAGGAAGGTCATAGTTGATGGTAGGGACATCTTTCAATTTATCTTGCAAATAATTTTGCAAAGAGCCGCCGCCGACTGTCCATTGTGCGACAGGCTTTTCATCAAGTGCCACCAGGTAGTCTTCCAAATAACTACCGATAATTCTTTTGGGTTGTCCGGGGATTGTGACTTCGTGGCCCAAATGGTCTTTTTTAACAAGTTCTTGTTTTGCTTGGGAGTCACTGGTGCTGCTGGCAGCTGTCTTTGATCCGTTTGTCTGGCAGGCAGCCAACAATACGGTTGCGGCTAAAGCAGTGCCGAGTGTAAGTAATTTACGATATGATTTCATAGGATGATCCTTTCTTGTAACTGAGAATGATTATCAATTAATGAGTCTATCAGAAATCCTTGGATTGTCAATCTAATAATTTATTGAAGCCACGCGAATTTCGGTTGACGAAGAGTAGTTTCACGGCGATAATTGATAATGATTATCAATGGATTCGAGGGAATAATATGAGTAGACTTCAAGCCGAGGGAGTATCGGCGGGGTACGATAAAAAAGTAATCCTTCATGATGTGACAGTCGTGATTCCTGAAGGACGGATTGTAGGATTGATTGGGCCCAATGGTAGCGGTAAATCAACATTTTTGAAAGCGTTGGCGCGGATTTTGATCCCAGAGAGCGGGCAGGTCATTTTGGATGAATTGCCACTCGCCAGTTATCCGACAAAAGAAATTGCGCAAAAAATTGCCTTGTTGGCGCAATCCGCAGATGCGAGCATCAGTTTGCCGGTAAAAGAAGTGGTCAGCTATGGTCGGTTTCCTTATGTCAAAGGCTTTCGCCAGTTGAGTAAAGAGGATCATGAGATAGTTGCTTGGGCGCTTGCGGCTACCGGATTGACAGAATTAGCAGAAGTCAACGTCAATTCTTTGTCGGGAGGGCAAAGACAGCGGGTTTGGATTGCAATGGCACTGGCACAAGATACCGATATTTTGATTTTGGATGAGCCCACGACTTATTTAGACCCGGCCCATCAGTTGGAGATTTTGAACTTATTGACAACAATCAATCGCGAGCACGGCAAAACGATTCTTTTATCCATTCACGATTTGAATTTGGCCTCACGATTTTGTGATTATTTATATGGAATGAAGGATGGAGAACTGCTTTTACAAGGTACACCGGCAGAAGTTCTGACCGAGGCAGGATTAGCAGAACTTTTTGCCATCGCTGCAGTCATTAGTCATTTTCCCAATAGCGATAAACCGCTACTTTTGACCTACGACATGATCAAAGGGAAAGCGGGTGATTTCAAATGAAGTTGCGGCGTTTCTCGCTGGTCTTTGTCCTGTTACTTATTTTGCTGTGCTTGACGTTTGGGCTATCGTTATTTTGGGGTGCGGTGAATATTGATTTTGAAACGATTCGCAGGTCGCTGTTCCAATTTGATGCTAGTGATCAACAACAGCAGATCTTACGGAACATTCGTTTGCCCCGCTTGTTGACAGATCTTTTGATTGGCGGCGCATTTGCGGTTGGGGGCTGTTTGATTCAAGGCGTCACTCGCAATCCCTTGGCGGATTCAGGTTTGTTAGGGATCAATGGTGGTGCCTCTTTAGGCCTGGCGTTGAGTTTTGTATTCTTGCCACAAGCACGACCAATGCAAGTAGCTTTATGCTCATTTATTGGCGCTTTTGTGGCGACATTGCTGATTTTTTGCATTACCCAATTTTCTCGAACCGGCCGCAGTGAAGTCGGATTAGTATTAGCTGGTGTGGCTATTAGCAGCTTTTTTCAGGCGCTGAGTCAAGGCATTGGTCTGTTTTTCAATTTGCAGCAAGATTTGGCTTTTTGGTTTATTGGTGGGACGGCTAATGTAACTTGGGGGCAACTGACCGCAGTGGCTCCGATATTGTTATTGACACTGTTGCTGTGCTTCGGATTGACCCGAGAAGTGAATGTGCTGCTTTTGGGTGAAGAAACAGCAGTTAGTCTAGGGCGTAACCCATCATTGATCAGAGGGATTGTCTTGTTTTTGGTGATGATTCTAGTGGGTGCCAGCGTTTCTTTAGTTGGTCCGGTGGGCTTTGTCGGGTTGCTGGTTCCTCACGTCATGCGTCATTTTGTGGGAACCGATCAGCGTTTGCTGTTGCCTTTGTGTTTTTTAGGCGGGGCCTGGTTGGTGCTGATTGCCGATTTGGCAGCTCGCATGGTGAACCCGCCTTTTGAAACGCCCTTTGGCATTCTGTTAGCGGTGATCGGCGTTCCCTTCTTACTATATAAAGTTTGGCAGGTGGCCGACTGATGAAATCAAAAAAGGTATTTCTACTACTGCTTTTATTGGCGGTCTTCATCGGCAGCCTCATGATTGGTCAAAGGATGTTAAGCATGACAGATCTGCTTGCAATTGCTAAAGGGGAAGCAAGTCGAGCTGTGCAGTTGACTTTCTGGAATTTTCGGTTGCCCCGTAGCCTGGTTGCACTTTTTGGCGGAGCGGGGTTGGCATTGAGCGGCTATCTGCTGCAAGGGCTAACAAAAAATCCGCTGGCTGATGCTGGTGTTCTGGGGATTAATGGCGGAGCCGGCTTGTTGGTGATGCTGTATTTGGGCTTTTTTGCCAATGGGTCTGTCTTTTTGCTGCCAGTCACTGCAGCTGTGGGTGGACTACTCTGTGCCGCACTTGTGTATGGGATTGCTTTTTCAGCCGGTCGCTTTGGCTTATCCATGAATAAATTATTGTTGTCAGGAATCGCAGTCAACGCCGGCGTTTCTGCGCTGACCTTATTAGTGACCATCAAACTGTCAAAAGAAAGCTATCAATTTGTGACCGGGTGGCTGGCGGGATCGATTTGGGGAGTTACTTGGCAACATGCACTGCTTTTGATTGTCTGGATTGCTGCTTTGAGTTTGGTGGGCTGGTTCCGACAACCAATCCTCAATTTACTCGCTTTGGGGCGGGAAAGTGCTCTGAGTCTTGGGGTAAAGGTAAATAAAGAACAGTCACTGCTACTTGTGATCGCGGCATTATTAGCTTCTGTCAGCGTAGCTTTTTGTGGGAGTCTAGCCTTTTTAGGTCTGTTGGCTCCGCATATTGCTAAGACGTTGACAGGTCGTCAAGGTACTCAGTCTTATTGGCTGTCAGCTGTCTGTGGCGGTATCATCTTGTTGGTAGCAGACACGTTAGGTCGCTTACTCATGGTTAGTGGCGAAGTGCCGGCGGGAATTTTAATTGCCTTGATTGGTGCTCCTTATTTCTTATATCTGATGCTGAAAAGGAAACTCTGACAAGAAAGACTGTCAGAGTTTGCCATTTTCGGCTTTTTTCGTTACTATTTCTTTTATAGGACAATCACGATAGGAGACAAGATGGATAAAATACAACTTCGGCAAGAAGGCATCAAAAAATTGACGACACTCAGTCAGCAATCGAAGAAAAAGCAGGAAAAAGAAGCAAGAATCGCTGGGCTTCTCTTTGCTTCTCGCAGTTGGCAAGAGGCCAAAACAATCGGATTGGTCCGCTCAACAGCAATTGAATTTGACAATCTTCCTTTGTTCATTCGAGGCTTTGCCGAAAAAAAGCGGTTGGTCGTACCAAAGACTGCTCCCAATCGTCAGTTGGTCTTTCATGAAGTAACTGACGCAAGTAAGTATGTCAAAAGTACTTTTGGTGTGGAGGAACCAGGACACCATGCGCCGATTTTAAAAGAAGCCATCGACTTGTTGCTGGTTCCTGGTGTCATCTTTTCGCCCCAGGGGTATCGTATCGGCTTTGGTGGTGGTTATTATGATCGCTTTTTAGCGGATTTTCCGGGGAAAACCATCAGCTTGGTCTTTAGTGAACAGCTGCGCTCAGATTGGCAGCCTGAGTCCTTTGATCTACCGGTAGACAAACTGATTACCGACACTTATAGAAAAGAGGAACATCATGAATTTTGATTTGAAACGCACCCTCAATCAATGGAAAAACGGCCCATATATTACTTATACCTTGATTGCCATTCAAACAGTGGTCTTTTTACTGGTTTATCTGGCTCCCAGCTTACAATTGCAGCCCAAAGGAGTGATGTACGGTCCTTATGTGGCCTTCTTCCATCAGTATTGGCGCTTTGTCACGCCAATCTTTTTGCACTTTGGTTTGGCGCATTATGCAATTAACTCCCTTGTCTTGTATTTTATCGGTCAGCAGGTGGAAGCACTGTATGGCCACGTTCGCTTTTTAGCCCTGTATCTGTTGAGTGGTATTTTGGGAAATGCCTTCAGCTTTGCGTTTAATACAGCAGGGATTCAGTCAGCTGGCTCCAGTACTGCCATTTTTGGTATCTTCGGTGCCTTTTTGATTCTGGGGATTTATTTTCGTCACAATCCAGCGATTCAAGGGATGGTTCGGCAGTTTGCGCTGTTTGTTTTACTGAGTCTGGTATTTGGTATTTTTGACCAATCCATTGATATCTGGGGGCATGTTGGCGGGATTATTGGTGGTCTGTTATTGGGAAATACGATCGCACTGCCGAAAAATCCCGGAAACTATTCCATCCACACGCGAATCATTACTGGAGTTCTCTATGTGTTTCTTTTCGGAATTTGCCTTATATACGGTTTAAAAAAATACGGAATGCTTGTATAATAGTTAGGTGTGTTGAAAATGGAAAGTCTTTATGATGTACAGCAATTATTGAAAGGTTTCGGGATTATCGTGTATGTGGGAAAGCGAATTTGGGATATTGAATTGATGCAAATCGAACTGCGTAAGTTGTACGATGGGCATCTGGTGGATCATGATACCTACATGACCGCTTGGCATATTCTTAGACGGGAGCACCGCATCGAAGAAAATCGCGAAAATCAACAACTGCCCTAGCTTATTGCTTCAGGAGCAGTAACTGTGATAGGAGAGAAAAACGTGAACATGGACAAAAAAATCATCGGAATCGACCTGGGCGGTACTACTGCCAAATTTGCTATTATGACAGCAGATGGCGAAATCCAACAAAAATGGAGTATCGAAACCAATATTTTGGACGACGGCAGTCATATTGTGCCGGATATTATCGAATCCATTAACCACCATCTGAACTTGTATGGAATGAAGCCGGAAGATTTTATCGGAATCGGTATGGGGACACCAGGCAGTGTTGATATTCAGGCGGGAACGGTTATTGGTGCCTACAATCTGAACTGGACAACACTACAACCGGTAAAAGAGCAGATTGAAACCGGTACCGGAATCAAATTTGCAATCGACAATGATGCTAATGTTGCGGCATTGGGCGAGCGTTGGAAAGGTGCCGGGGAGAACAATCCTGATGTGGTCTTCATGACACTTGGCACTGGTGTTGGCGGCGGTATTATCGCAGCAGGCAATCTGCTCCATGGTGTTGCTGGCTGTGCGGGTGAAATCGGGCATGTGACGGTAGATCCTGAAGGGTTTATGTGTACTTGCGGCAAACGGGGGTGTCTGGAAACAGTTTCCAGTGCGACTGGGGTTGTGCGAGTAGCCCGAACAATGGCCGAAGAATATGCCGGCGATTCTGATTTGAAAAAACAATTGGATGACGGGCAAGACATCTCATCTAAAGACGTGTTTGAAGCAGCTCAAGCAGACGATCCTTTTGCTTTGATGGTAGTGGATAAAGTTTGCTTCTACTTGGGACTGGCTTGTGGCAACCTGGGAAATACCCTGAATCCAGATAGCATCGTGATCGGCGGTGGGGTATCAGCAGCCGGTGAGTTTTTGCGCAGTCGCGTAGAAAACTACTTCCGTGAATTCACTTTCCCGCAAGTGACCAACTCTACGAAAATTAAACTGGCACAATTAGGTAATGAGGCCGGCGTGATTGGTGCCGGATCATTGGCATTGCAGATCGCAGAATAATACTATGAAGCTACAACCTGTATCTGGTTTTCCAGCGAAGGTTTGTAAAGAAAGGTTTGGAACATATGAAACTGTTTTTAGCACTGAGTGGATTTGGCATGCTCAACATCATTTTAGGACTTGTTGTTTTGGCAATTGCTATCCACGAATTGTATATTTTTATTCAAGGCCGTCGTTCAGCAACGCAACTGACAGAAGAAGAGTTCAAAGAAGGCATGCGTAAAGCGCAAGTAGTAGACATTCGGGAACGGGAAGACTTCAATGCGGGGCACATTTTAGGCGCCCGCAATATCGCTTTTTCCACACTGGCTAATTCTTACGGCAGTTTCCGTAAAGATCAGCCAATCTACTTGTATGAACGTAAAAAATCCTTGGCTGTTCGGGCGGCAATCAAGCTGAAAAAACAAGGGTTTAAAGATATCTATATTTTGAAGACCGGCTACCAAGAGTGGAGCGGGAAAACAAAAAGCAAATAACATAAATGTTAATGACAGTCTGGGATCTGAAACTTAAGCATCCTGGGCTGTCTTTTCTTTTGCCGGTAAAATGACCAGGTGCTACACTTTGATTGGAGGTGGTTTTAATGGTTCAGTTGAAAAGAGTATATGAAGCGCCATCAGAAACTGATGGCTATCGAGTATTAGTCGACCGTGTTTGGCCCCGAGGGGAAAAGAAAGTTGACGCAAAATTGAATGAATGGCTAAGAGACATCAGTCCCAGCAAAGAATTGCGGCAGTGGTTCAATCATGAGGATGAAAAATACCCCGAGTTCAAGAAAAAGTATGAGGAGGAGCTTAAATCAGGTCCACAGGCGGAAGCTTTTGAAAAACTGAAGGCAATCGTAAAAGACCACAAGACAGTCACGCTTTTATATGGAGCGAAAAATGAAGTGCATAATCAGGCAGTTGTTTTGAAAGAATTATTGGAAAGCTAATCAAAAGAGGGCTTGCAGTAAATTTCATGAGACAAAAATAGTTGTAGCTGAGTGCAAAAAAAGCTGTCGCAATTGTAAAGAAAGGGGCTTTGGCAGCAATCACTTGCCTAGGGGAAGCTGGTCAGCACTTCAACCTAGTTAGAAAATAGTTGTGATTATTGCCGCTTATGAAAGGTTTACCAATGAAAAAACGGCGAACTTCCGATCAATTAATGGAAGTTCGCCGTCTTTTTTGGCTTACGTTGGTAGTATTCGATTTGCAGAGCAGTGACAAGAAGATTGTCTAAGCCCTGTTTTAGGAATAACTATTATTAGCGGGCGATACGTTTGCGGGCCGCTTTTTTGCGGTTTTCTTCGATCATCGCTTCTTTTTCATCGATGGGATCGATGATTTGCTTTTTGACTGCTACAGCAAAACCAGCTACAGCAGCAGCAGTAGCGACTGTGCCCACTAACAAGCCAGATACAAATTTTTTCATCATCCTTCACCTCAAATGTAATAGATTTTATAGTTCTATTATGAAGGAAGCCCCAATAAATGAAAAGGAATAACTCTTATAGATCAATCTACGTGAAAAAATGAGCAACGATTTAAGTATTTCTCAAGAAACTGCAAAGTGCTACTTGAAAAGATTTAGTAAATATTTTATAATAAATTTACTAAATTAAAAAGCAGAGGTGCACAGCATGGATAAAGATCTTCGTGGTATTTTTAAAGAAAAATTTGGGACAGAAGCAGCAGGAGAATACTTCGCGCCGGGACGCATCAATTTGATTGGTGAGCATACCGATTATAACGGTGGCCATGTTTTTCCAGCATCAATCACTATTGGGACATTCGGTTTGGCTAGAAAACGCGAAGATGATCGGGTACGGCTGTATTCTGAAAATTTCCCCGGTAAAGGTGTGATTGAGTTTTCGGTCAATGATCTGGAATTTCGTAAAGAGGATGATTGGACCAACTACCCTAAAGGGATGATTAAATTTCTAAAAGCGGATGGTTATACAATCGACAGTGGTTTGGATATGATTTTTTACGGAACAATTCCAAATGGCGCCGGGTTATCATCTTCAGCTTCCATCGAGTTGCTGACAGGGGTAGTTCTGAATGATCTGTTTGATCTGAAGGTAAAAATGATCGACCTAGTAGAAATCGGTAAGCGGGTAGAAAACAAATTCATCGGCGTTAATTCAGGCATCATGGATCAGTTTGCTATCGGAATGGGCAAAAAGGATCACGCCATTTTATTGGACACCAATACTCTGGAATATGAATTGGTGCCGGCCGAGTTTGGTGAATATGTCGTGGCAATCATGAACACCAACAAGCGTCGGGAACTGGCAGATTCAAAATACAATGAACGCCGCTCGGAATGTGAAAAAGCACTGAGCTTGTTGCAAACGAAGCTTGATATCAAGTCACTGGGAGAATTGGATGGGGCAACTTTCTTTGCTAACACAGAGTTGATTGAAGACGAAACGCTGATTAAGCGCGCCAAACATGCTGTTTTGGAAAACGAACGGACAATGAGAGCGAAAGAAGCACTGGTGGCCGGTGATTTGGCAACCTTTGGGCAACTGTTAAATGCCTCCCACGCCTCTTTGAAAGACGATTACGAAGTGACTGGAATTGAATTGGATACATTAGTTGCCGCAGCGCAAGCACAAGAGGGTGTCTTAGGAGCTCGCATGACCGGTGCCGGGTTTGGCGGCTGCGCGATTGCATTGGTGAAGGACAGTGAATGGGACAATTTTGTAAATAACGTTAAACAAGCCTATGTTGATAAAATCGGGTATGGTACAGATATTTATAAAGCATCAATTGATGACGGGGCCCGCAAATTGAATTAATGGGGTATAATCTATGACGAGCAGGTTTCAGTTAAATAAGCTGAAAATCACTTGAGGAGGAAAGTAAATGTCAATTTTAGTATTGGGGGGAGCCGGTTATATTGGTTCTCATGCAGTGGATCAACTAATCAATAAAGGGTATGAAGTTGTCGTGGTGGATAGCTTGTTTACTGGTCACCGGGCTGCCGTTCACCCAGCAGCCAAATTTTACGAAGGGGACATTCGCGACAAAGCATTTTTGTCAGGGGTCTTTGAAAGAGAAGCAATCGAAGGTGTGATGCATTTTGCCGCCTTTTCACTTGTGGGAGAATCTGTTGAAAAGCCATTAAAATACTTTAACAATAACGTATACGGGATGCAGGTCTTATTGGAAGTGATGCAAGAACACGATGTGAAACACATTGTCTTTTCTTCAACTGCTGCAACGTATGGCGAACCAGAAGTTGTACCAATCTCAGAAGAAATGCCTACTAATCCGAAAAACCCTTACGGCGAAAGCAAACTGATCATGGAAAAAATGATGAAGTGGTGTGATGATGCTTATGGGATGAAATACGTTGCTTTGCGTTACTTTAATGTTGCCGGAGCCAAAGCCGATGCATCTATTGGTGAAGACCATGATCCGGAAACTCATCTGGTACCCATCATTTTGCAAGTGGCGCTGGGACAACGGGGGGCACTGAAGATTTTTGGGGACGACTATGCGACACCAGACGGTACTTGTGTGCGGGATTATGTGCAAGTAGAAGATCTGATTGCGGCACATATCTTGGCTTTGGAGTATTTGAAAGCGGGCAATGATTCGAATGTTTTCAATCTGGGATCAAACAATGGCTATTCCGTAAAAGAAATGTTGGAAGCAGCTCGAGAAGTAACTGGCAAAGAAATTCCGGCTGAAATTGCACCGCGTCGGGCGGGAGATCCGGCAAAATTGGTAGCAGCCAGCGAAAAAGCTAAAACAGTTTTAGGCTGGCAACCAGCTTACACGGATGTCAAAGAGATTATCCGCACCGCTTGGAATTGGCATGTGAGCCATCCAAAAGGGTATGACGATAAAAAATAAGCTGGTAAATCAGCTCTGAATTTTTGACAGCGGGCCGGTGGCTGATCGTGGAAGTCTCACAAGGTCACCGGTCTATTTTGTCAATTGAAAAAAGTTGTCTTCAAAAGACAGCTGATTAGGAGAAAACAGCACCTCGCTGTTTTGAAGGGAGAAACAAAAATGACTCTCAGTCAGACGATTTTTGATTTTACTACGCTGGCTATTAAAGCTGGCGGTTGGATGGACATGGACCGCATCTATTTGCAAAACCGGATCTTAGGAATGATTGGGGAAGATGCACTGGGAGAATATGAAATCAAGATGCCAGAGCGGACCTCTATCCAGTTGATGGATGAGCTGGTGGCCAAAGCCAAAGCAAACGGTGTAATCGGAGCTACTTTGGCTGAACAAGAAATCTTTGAAGCACAACTAATGGACTTGATGACACCGCCGCCTTCTGTGGTCAATGCGTTATTTGCCCAGCAGTACTCCAAAGATCCCCAAGCGGCGACTGATTATTTCTTTGAATTATGTAAAAATAATGACTATATCAAGACGCGGGCAATCGCCAAAAACATCGTCTTTTTTGCGGAGACTGAGTACGGCAAGCTAGAGATTACCATCAACCTTTCCAAACCGGAAAAAGATCCCAAAGAAATCGCGGCTCAACGCAATGCAGTAGCTGTGGATTATCCAAAATGTATGTTGTGCATGGAAAATGAAGGGTATAAAGGACGGATGAATTATCCAGCCCGTACCAATCATCGAATTATCCGTATGAATTTAGATGGTGAGGGATGGGGGTTTCAATATTCACCTTATGCTTATTACAATGAGCACTGTATCGTTTTACGGGATGAACACGTACCGATGAAAATCTCTCGCAAAACTTTCGAACGCCTGTTGAAAGTCATTGAAGTGTTGCCTCACTATTTTGTCGGCTCCAATGCTGATCTGCCAATCGTTGGCGGCTCAATTTTGAGTCATGACCACTACCAAGGCGGCCGCCACACCTTTGCGATGGCAGGAGCTAAAATCGAAAAAAGCTTTACGCTGCCTGCTTATCCAAAGGTTAACGCCGGTATCGTCAAATGGCCCATGTCGGTGATTCGTTTGCAATCAGACAGCCAAGATCAACTGGTGGCTTGTGCCGATTTTATCCTGAAAAAATGGCAAGGCTATTCCGACGAGTCGGTTTCAGTCCGAGCTGTTTCTGAAGATGGCACTTTGCACCATACCATCACACCGATTGCCCGACGAAATGGCGATCAGTTTGAAATTGATTTGGTCTTGCGGGATAACAATGTTTCAGAAAAATTTCCAGACGGTATTTTCCATCCGCATCCGGAAGTCCAACACATTAAAAAGGAAAACATTGGTTTGATTGAGGTGATGGGGCTGGCAGTTTTGCCGCCACGACTAGCAACGGAGCTCAAAGAAGTAGCCAACTATCTTTTAGATCAACCAAATGAAATTGCACCTATGCATATTCCATGGGCTGATGAAATGAAGAGCAACTACTCTTTGACAGCTGAAAATGTAGAAGCTATTGTACAAAAAGAAGTCGGATTGGTTTTTGCGAAAGTTTTGGAGCATGCCGGTGTATTCAAGCGTGATGAAGCCGGACAAGCCGCCTTCCAACGATTTATTGACACATTGAAAGACTAAAGATATAGAAGTGATTTTTCTGGAACTTTTTGAGCCAGACTGTCATTTTGTGAGTAATATGTCACCTGCAATTTAGAAGCAAGGAGGAATGACCCATGGCCACCATCAAGGATATCGCTGAAAAAGCCGGGGTATCACCGGCGACTGTTTCCCGGGTATTGAACTATGATCCGGAATTGTCGGTGGGTCAAGAGACAAAAAAACGAATTTTTGAGGTAGCCGAGGCGCTCAATTATACAAAGCATAAGAATAAGCAAAAAAGTGAAAATCAACTCTTTCGTCTGATCCAATGGTATGATTCCGAGGAAGAGTTGGCTGACTTGTATTATTTGGCTATTCGCCTAGGAATTGAACAGAAGGCAGAAGAATTGAAGGTTCGCTTGATCAAAGAGAACCTGGATGAGCTTTCCGAAGACAAGGCAGATGGCATCATTGCGTTGGGAAAATTTGATGCCAAACAGGTGAAGCGGCTGCAAAAATTAAACGAGCCACTGCTATTCGTCGATTTTGACGGCATGCTTTATGGACAGGACTCCCTTGTGGTGGACTTTCAGCAAGCAGTGGATCTTGTGATTGATCATTTTATCAAGACCGGTCACGAGAAAATCGGCATCTTGTCGGGAATTGAGTATACAAAAGAAAGCCGCAACGAGATTGCTGATCCCCGCAAGCAGTTTTTCCAACAGCGGTTGACCCGTTTGCGCATGTTTCAACCTGAATTTATGATTGCCGGTGAATTTACTGTAAATGGCGGTTACCAAGGAATGAAACACTTTGTGGAAACGGCCCACGAGCTGCCTACCGCCTTGTTTGCTTCCAGTGATGCATTGGCAGTCGGTGCCTTACGAGCCATCCAAGAAGCCGGGTTAAAGGTTCCGGAAGATATTTCCGTGATTGGTTTTAATGATGTCTCCGTCGCGAAATATATTTCGCCAGCCCTTTCGACTGTCCATGTACCAACGGAGTGGATGGGAGAATTGGCATTGGCTACCATGGTGGATGTTGCTCGTGAGAAAGCTCCAGTGCCTAGAAAGATCACCATAGGTACGCAATTGGTCTTGCGCGACTCTGCAAAATAAGTAGCTTGAAGCTGAAGCGTAAAAACTAACATACAAAAATGATCCGATGATAGGCACCTGCTGCAATCACTTCTTGATGAGTTGGTTGAGAAGAACACAGGGATTATCTTCGGATATTTTGTATTGGATTAAGGTCGAATGGCGGCTCTTTTAAATTGTGTTACAATATGCTAAAATATATCGTTTGTAAGCGTGAGTGAAAAAAGATTGTTTTTCAAACGTGGAGACGGTTGTTTCAGTAAGAAGGATGGACGAAAATGAAAGTATTGGCCTTTGATACCTCAAATCAGACGTTGACGGTAGCGTTGACGGAAGACAATAGAATCGTGAACGAGTTAATCACCACAAATAATAAAAACCATAGCGTCACATTGATGCCCGCTATTGAACAATTGATGATAGAAGCTGGTTGGCAGCCGGCGGACTTGGATCGGATTGTGACGGCTCAAGGACCTGGTTCTTATACCGGGTTGCGAATTGGGGTGACGACAGCAAAAACTTTGGCATATACCTTGAGAAAAGAGTTAGTAGGTATTTCCAGTCTGGCAGTGATCGCAGCCAACGCTCGGCACAAAACAGGGTTATTGGTGCCACTGTTTGATGCCCGCCGCCAAAATGTCTATGCCGGTGTCTATCGTTGGCAAAACCATGAGTTGGTAAATGTGGTGCCGGATCGACATCTGCCAGTAGCGCAGCTTGCAGATGAACTCTCTTCAGAAAAAGAAGTGCTGTTTTTAGGCGCCGATACGGTGAAATTTTTGGATGTACTTAGAGAAGCTGCACCAAATGCGGCTGTCAACGACTTTTCTCAATGGGATTTTCCCCGTGGCAGTATTTTGGCAGAACTGGGAAGTAAAGCCGCGCCCATTGAAGATATCGACAGCTTTTTGCCCGCTTATCTAAAACGGGTAGAGGCGGAGGAAAAATGGTTGACCACTCATTCTCCGGGGGACGAGAATTATGTTGAAAAGATTTAAGGCGCTCACTTCCATTTGGCGGCAAAAAAGAGTACCGCAATATGAGCGTCAAGTCGTCACTATCGGAAATCGGCATTACCTGTTGCGGGAGCTGACAGACGAGGACATCAAGTCACTGATTTTATTGCAAAAAAAAGTCTATGCGGGAACCTTACCGTGGAGTCGTTCTGCTTTTTTATCCGAGTTTGTTTCCCCGCTGCGACATTTGTACCTTTGTGCAATGTATGAAGATGAAATCATCGCTTTTAGCGGCTGCCGCATCCAAGGAACTGACGGTCATATCACCAATGTGGCGGTGTTACCTGACTACCAAGGACAAGGAATTGGCAGTCGGCTGCTGACGGAGATGGAAGAGTTTTCGGCAGCAAGTGGTTGTGAGACCATGTCTTTGGAAGTGCGTCTTAGCAATCGGGATGCGCAGCGATTGTATCGGAAGCTGGGATTTGTTTCCCGTGCAATCAAAAAAGGCTACTATGACGAGTCCAACGAAGATGCATTGGATATGGTGAAATTTCTCAATGACTAATAAAATAATGATTGAATTATTGGATAAGACGGATGCTTCTGTGGCTGATAAGCTATTTCAATTGGCCACTGCTGCCTATCCAGCCGGCAGCCCGTGGTCTATTCAACAATTTGAAGATGACCTGAAAAATCCCCGAACGTTGTACTTCATAGCGAAAGCAGGGCAGAAAACCATCGCTTTCGTCAGCTGTCATCATCTGTTTGACGAAGGGGAAATCACAAATCTGGCGGTACTTCCAGCATATCGCGGACACCAGTTGGGCCAACGACTTTTGGAAACTTTATTTGCGAAGCTGGTGCAGGAAGAAGCGGTTTTGACTGTTTTTTTAGAAGTTCGGAGTAGTAATAGTCATGCCCAACGTCTCTATCGCAGCCAGCATTTTGAAGTGATAGGCAAACGAAAACAATACTACCAACACCCCTTTGAAGATGCGTTGATTATGCGCAAGCTTTTGTCGGTGGAAAAGAAAGAGTGAAACCTTTGGAAGAGTTGAAACCAACAGAATTGATTTTGGCAATCGAATCAAGTTGTGATGAAACTAGTGTGGCCGTCATCAAAGACGGCTGCGAGATTTTAAGTAATATCGTTGCTTCTCAGATCAAGAGTCACCAGCGCTTTGGTGGTGTGGTTCCTGAAGTAGCAAGTCGCCATCATGTGGAGCAAATCACGATCTGTTTAGAAGACGCCTTATCTGAAGCCCAAGTAACGCCAGCAGATTTGACAGCTGTGGCAGTGACATATGGCCCCGGTTTAGTGGGTTCGCTATTGATTGGTATCTCTGCGGCCAAAGCCTTTGCTTGGGCTCATGGGCTGCCTTTGATTCCGGTGAATCATATGGCAGGACACATCTATGCCGCCCGTTTTGTGGCGCCCCTTGAATTTCCTTTGATGGCTTTGTTAGTTAGCGGAGGACACACGGAACTTGTTTACATGGCAGAAGACGGCTCTTTTGAAATCATCGGCGAGACACGAGACGATGCCGCGGGTGAAGCCTATGATAAAGTAGGGCGTGTTTTGGGTCTGCCTTATCCTAGTGGCAAAGAAATTGATCGCTTAGCTCATACCGGACAAGATGCTTACGGATTTCCTCGGGCCATGCTTCACGAGGATAACTTCGATTTTAGCTTCAGTGGCTTGAAAAGTGCGTTTATCAATTTGGTTCACAATGGAGAACAACGGGGAGAAACATTTGACAAAGCTGATTTAGCGGCGAGTTTCCAGGCAAGTGTTTGCGAAGTGTTGATTGAAAAGACCATTCGCGCTTGTAAAGAATATCCCGTCAAACAACTGATTGTGGCCGGCGGTGTCGCGGCAAATCAAGGTTTGCGGGAGGGCTTGGCGCAAAAAACGGCAGTTGAATTGCCGGAGCTGCAGCTTTTGATTCCCCCACTGCGTTTATGTGGGGACAACGCTGCGATGATTGGGGCAGCAGCGCATATTGAGTTGCAAAAAGGACATTTTGCTGACCTTGCGCTAAATGCCAATCCCAGTCTTAGTTTTCAAGCTGTCTAACTAAAAAGCGCTTTGCTCCACCAAATCTGGTGAGCAGAGCGCTTTTTTTGTGTTTTCTCTGTGACAGAGGATTGTCAGCTGTGAGTGATGGTGTACGTAGCTTGATGGGTACTGGAAAGCGGCAAAGTCAAAATCATCGTGAAGGTTCCTTCTGAGCTTTTTGCCTGCAGTGTTCCATGATGGCTTTCCACGAGCTCTTTAGCAATAGGCAGGCCCAGCCCGGTACCACCAGATTGGGTTCCCCGGGCGCTATCGCCACGATAAAAAGGTTCAAAGATTCGCGCCAATTTATCTTCTGGTATTGTTGCTCCTTGATTTTCCAATGTCAGGAGGCCTTGGTTGTTTTTTTGTGTCAAATGTAAGTTTAAAGAAGTACCGGGATCTGCATAGTTGATGGCATTTTTGATGAGATTGTCCAACACTCTTTCGAATTTTTCGGTATCAATGTCTACCCAAATGTCGCTAGCCAGCTCTTGTTCCCAGGAAAGATTCTTTTCTGACATCAGCGGCAAAAATTCATAACTGAGCTGTTGAAGCATGACAGATAACTCTGTGGGGTGCGTCGTTAAACTGACTGAGGCCAAATTGAAGCGGGTGATCTCAAAAAACTCATTGATCAGATTTTCTAAGCGATAAGCTTTGTCCAAGGTTATGCCAGTGTATTTTCCACGAATTTCGGGTGGGAGTTCTGGGCTTTCCTCCAGCAAAGTCAGGTAGCCGATAATGCTAGTCAAAGGCGTTCTGAGATCATGTGCGAGATAGACGATCAAGTCGTTTTTTTTCTGCTCGGCATCATGGGCTGCTTGTTGATGAAGCAGGCTTCTGACCCGCAGGCGGTTCATCTCCACGGCAAAGTCGGCCAAATCATCAGACAGCTCAATCTCTTTTTCCGGCTCTTGGACCAGCTGTTTGGCTGCTGCTAGTGTTTCGTTCAAATAATTGGCAGCTCTGCGAATAAAAAGAAAGGTGCCACTTACCCAAATGACAACTGCGACCAATGCTAAGATGGGTACCAGCATACGATTGACAAAGTTGAGCAAAGGATATAGCGGATCAGAGTAATACCAGGTTCGTGAACTCAAAACCATCTTCAAAATCAGTGGAAAAATAATGAAGATGAGGATCATGCCACCGGTTAGTAGTAGGTAGCGGCGCATCAGTTTGCCCGCCAAACGGCTCTTATTTTTCAATGGTATAGCCCACCCCCCAGACGGTTTTGATAAATTTGGGATTTCGTGGTGGCTCATGGAGCTTTTCTCTTAGTCGAGCGATATGGGCCATCACGGTATTGTTATTGTCCAGGTATTTTTCGCCCCAGACGGTTTCAAAGAGTGTTTCAGAGGAAACGACTTTACCGGCATGACTGCAGAGATACCAAAGAATTTTGAATTCCAATGGTGTCAGTTTAATCTCTTTTCCGTAAAGCGCGACTTTATGGCTGCTTTTTGAAACGAATAGTCCGTTGTAATCATATTCGTCTAATTGCTGTAAATTCAATACGGCAGCTCCTTGATTATAAGTTTGGTAGCGGCGCAGTTGCGTCTTGACTCTGGCCACCACTTCTAGAGGATTGAAGGGCTTGGTGATATAATCGTCTGCCCCCAGGGAAAGTCCCGTAATCTTATCTAGGTCCTCACTTTTAGCAGTCAGCATCAGGACTGGAAAAAAAGCAGTCTCTCGGATCTTTCGCAACAATGAAAAACCGTCAATGTCTGGAAGCATGACGTCCAACAGTGCCAGGGAAGGTGGGGCTTGATCCAAATGACTCAATGCTTCTTTACCGGTATAAGCGACTTGAACACGATAGCCTTCATTTTCTAAAAATGCCGCCAACATATCAGCAATTTCTTTTTCGTCATCAACAATCAGAATCTCAGTCATGGGGAGGAGCTCCTTTTATACCAGTAATTTATTCTTAGTATAAGGTAAGGAGAGTAAGCTGTCATCTTTTCCACAGTGCCCAATAATTGATGCCTTCTTCAATAAAAGTCTCACTGTCGTAGGTTTCACGATAATGTTGTTTTGTAGGACTGTCATTGGGGTCGTAGACTTTGAGGCGCCCTTGACTGTCGGTAGCCAAGACCATGATGTGTCCTACTGTAGTAAAAGTTCCTGGTTTCACGGAGACAATCACTGGTATGCCGTTGTTCATAAACTCCTTGGCGCGATTGAAGTGGTTTCCGAGATTTTCAAATTGAAGATTGTTGGCAGCTGCAAAGTCGGAAAAAATCTGCCACGAGGTTCCTTGCCCTTTGACGTAATAGGTGTTTTTGGCCCAAGAAAGAACATCAGTAGGAGTAGTCGTGTGTTGTTTCCAGTAAGAATTAATCATAGCTAACGACGCCAAAGCACAACCATTATGAGCCAAGTCGTTTTTTGAGCTTTCCAGACCGTAAGTGACTTCCCCCCAGCGTTCGTCTGTTTGTAACAGCAAAGGCAAATCTCCGTTTTTTTTATCTTTGTTCAGAAACTGTTTGGCTTTTTGACTGAAGCTCTCAGGTAAAATTTGGACTCCTGGGCTGCTGGAAAAATCCCAAGGGAGTCTGAAAGGCAGTTGATAGCCACGTCCTATTAAGCTGTAGCCAATAATTAGTAGTAAGGTTCCTGTCAGAAACAATGAAAGACGCCTCTTGAGGACATTTTTTTGCCGCCTATTACTTTTTTGTGTCAAAGAACGTCTGACAGAAATTGTTTTATTGTGTGTCATAATCGATTCCTCCAATAGCGACTGTTTGTTGATTGCTTATAGGATCTAAACGATGTACTTCAAAGCAATGCAGTCATTTTGTAGGTTCAGCATATCGTGAGTGGCAGTTTCAAGTATCACTTCTTTCTGATGAAGTTCTTACGATTTTATGACATTTCAAATAAGCGCTGGAGGCTGTTCTTTTTTTGTATGGACTTGTTATGTTTTGGATAGCTTTTGAACAGACAGTCAGGGATCGCTAACAGTAAATTGCTAAACTGGCAAATCTTTTTTATAGACGGTGAAGAGGTGCTGCATGAAGAAAAATAGCAAAGTAAGTTATAATTGAGAAAGACAAAAGGAGGTCGGTTAGGAAATTACGGCGGCTTCTTGACAAAAAACGTGTGGCGGGAGGCTGGAAAAGTGAGTACCATTGAAGTATTTTCCGAGATTGGTAAATTGAAAAAAGTCTTGTTGAAACGTCCGGGACAAGAAGTTGAGAATTTGACTCCTGACAGCATGGAAGAGTTGCTGTTTGATGATATTCCATTTTTGAAGATGATTCAAAGAGAGCACGATGTTTTTGCTGATTTGCTACGATCACAGGAAATTGAGGTTTGCTATTTGGAAAAGATGGCAGCAGAAGCGATTGCTGCCGGCGGGGTCAAAGTTCCCTTTGTCGTTGATTTTTTAAATGAGTCAAAAATTCAATCGCCTTTTTTGAGGCAAGAGCTTTTTGAATATTTGATGGCCCTTGATACCCAAGCGCTGGTGGAAAAGCTGATGGCAGGTGTTCGTACCAATGAAATCAAGGTGAGCGGCAGATCGCTACTGGACTTTTCTCGAGACGACGGTAAACCTTTTTATCTGATGCCAATGCCCAGCCTCTATTTTACTAGGGACTCATTGGCTTGTGTCGGACGGGGCTTGTTGATCAACCCCCTTGCTTTTGAAGCCCGTAAGCGAGAATCACTTTTTGTAGAATACATCTATCGACATCATCCAGATTTTGCCAAAGAAGAAACTCCTATCTGGCTGGATCGGGACTATGATGCCCCGATTGAGGGTGGAGATGTTTTAGTATTGAGTAACGAGGTGTTGGCAGTAGGCATCAGCCAACGAACTAGTGCCAAAGCAATTGAGCAGCTGGCACGTAATATTTTGGGTAAATCAGGCGGCTTTCAGAAGATCCTGGCAATTAAAATACCTAAAGAGCGGGCGATGATGCATTTGGATACGGTTTTTACCATGGTAGACAAAGACAAGTTTACGATTCATCCAATGATCCTCTCAGCAGAAGGCATGCTGGATATTTATGTGATTGAAGCAGCAGCTGAAAACTTGAAAATCACAGCCCAGCGGGATTTGCAGCAAGTGCTGAAAAAACTGTTGGGACTTAGCGAGCTGATTTTGATTCCTACCGGTGGCGGTGATGCCATTGCCGCACCGAGAGAGCAGTGGAATGATGGCTCCAACACGTTAGCGATTGCACCGGGAAAAGTGGTTACTTATGATCGCAACTACGTTTCCAATGAATTGCTGAGAGAAGCTGGAATTACGGTATTTGAGATCCCTTCTGGCGAGCTGTCTCGAGGCAGAGGCGGTCCCCGATGCATGAGTCAACCTTTTTGGCGGGAAAGTCTTTGAACTTTCCCGTTTTTATGATACACTGAACAAAATGAATAATTATACATTTTGGAGGTTGATCGAAGATGGAATATTCAGTGTTTCAAGGGAAGAGTTTTTTGAAGGAAAAGGATTTTACGAAAGAAGAGCTGCTGTATTTGATCGACTTTTCCGCGCATTTAAAGCAATTGAAAAAATCCGGAATCTCGCATAAATATCTGGAGGGAAAAAATATCGCGTTGCTGTTTGAAAAGACCTCTACTCGGACTAGAGCCGCTTTTACTGTGGCCGCCAATGATCTGGGAGCACATCCGGAATTTCTCGGGGCCAATGATATTCAGCTGGGGAAAAAAGAGTCTGTAGCAGATACGGCTAAAGTATTGGGAAGCATGTTTGACGGAATCGAGTATCGCGGGTTCAGTCAAACTGCGGTGGAGGACTTGGCGACCTTTTCCGGTGTGCCAGTATGGAATGGACTAACAGACGAATGGCATCCAACCCAGATGTTGGCTGATTTTTTGACGATTAAAGAGCATTTTGGCAAGCTGGAGGGCTTGACTCTGGTGTATGCCGGCGATGGTCGAAACAATGTCGCCAATTCATTATTAGTGACCGGTGCGCTGTTAGGAGTTAACGTGCATATCGTGGCACCGGAATCCCTGTTTCCAAAAGAGGAGGTCGTGGCTTTGGCGCAAAAATATGCCAATATATCTGGCGCTCAGCTGTTGGTTACCACTGATGTTTCAAAAGGAGTCAAAGGGGCAGATGTGCTGTATACGGATGTCTGGGTTTCCATGGGAGAAGAAGAGAAATTTTCTGAACGAGTGGAACTTTTACTGCCCTATCAAGTCAATAGGAAGATGGTTGCTGCTACAGGCAATGAAGAAGTCATCTTTTTACATTGTTTACCGGCATTTCATGACACCAAAACTCAATATGCAAAAAACATTGCGGCCTCTTTTGGTGTTACGGAAATGGAAGTGACAGATGAGGTATTCAACGCGCCTTTTGCCAAGCAATTTCAACAAGCTGAAAACCGGATGCATACCATCAAAGCTGTGATGGCAGCCACACTGGGCAATCTGTTTATTCCTAAAGTTTGAAGCAAAGTGGGGTAGCCCTGCATTTGCTGACAAAAGCATGGCTGATTTTTTAACTAGTCAACGGGCTGCATTTTTGCTATACTTGTCTCAGTTTAATACGAAACGTTGAGCAAGAAAGTAGCGCTGCAGTCTGATTAAAGCGAATCCGGGGAGGTGGAAGCCGGGTATTTGTCGCATCGTGAAACGCACTTGTGAGTTTTCTGCACTGGCAGACGGCAGCCTACCGTTAGAGGTGAGGTGGTCCGATAAGTTCGGACAAGAAGAGTGGTACCGCGGGAATTCTCGTCTCTGATGTGTAGACATCAGGGACGTTTTTTGTTTGCCCAATTACTGCTTGTGCCAGCTTATTTCTCAGGTGTAGTAAACCGTCAGTCAATCGTAAAAAGGAGAAGATGACATGAATAACAAAGAAATCGTAGCAAAAGCTGTCTTTGATGTGGTGAAAGACGACCTTCCATTGGAGCAAGTCCAAGCACTCTTAGAAAACCCTAAGTCGGCAGATCACGGGGACGTCGCATTTCCGGCATTTGCCTTGGCAAAAGCTTATCGCAAAGCACCTCAACAAATTGCCGCGGAATTGGCAGAAAAAATCGAACCCGATGCCTTTGAAAAAATCGAAGTTGTAGGACCGTATTTGAACTTTTTCATGAGTAAAAGTAGTGTGTCTGAAACTGTTTTGAAGCAAGTCATTACTGAAAAAAATCATTACGGAGATGCTTCTGTAGGTATGGACCAGACTGTCCCAATCGACATGTCTTCACCAAATATTGCGAAACCTATCTCAATGGGACACTTGCGCTCTACAGTAATTGGCAATGCTATCGGATTTATCTTGGAAAAAATCGGTTACCGCCCAATTCGAATCAACCATTTAGGCGATTGGGGAACACAGTTTGGTAAGCTGATTGTGGCCTATAAAAAATGGGGTTCAGAATCAGCAGTCAAAGCACAGCCGATTCAAGAACTGTTGCGCTTATATGTCGACTTTCATGAAAAAGCGGAAACAGAACCCGCATTGGAAGATGAAGCAAGGGCGTGGTTTAAAAAGCTGGAAGATGGCGATGAAGAGGCTATTTCTTTGTGGCAATGGTTCCGTGATGAATCCATGAAAGAATTCAATAAGATTTATGATTTGTTGGATGTCAAATTCGACTCCATGAATGGGGAAGCTTTTTACAACGACAAAATGGCAGAAATCGTGGAAATGCTGGAAGAAAAGCACCTGTTAAAAGAAGACCAGGGGGCTGAAATTGTGGACTTGTCCGCCTATGATTTGAATCCAGCTTTGATTCGCAAATCCGATGGTGCCACACTTTATATCACCCGGGATCTGGCTGCGGCACTTTACCGCAAACGGACATACGATTTTGCCAAATCCGTCTATGTCGTGGGGAATGAACAAAGCTATCACTTTAAACAGTTAAAAGCAGTCTTGAAAGAAATGGGCTTTGACTGGGCAGATGAAATCTATCACGTCGCTTTTGGGCTGATCACAAAAGACGGCAAAAAGCTATCCACTCGTAAAGGGAAGATCGTCTTGTTGGAAGAAGTATTAATGGAGGCCACTGCTTTGGCAAAAGGCCAGATTGCTGAAAAGAATCCAACGCTGGAAAATCAAGATGAAGTCGCTAAACAAGTCGGCGTGGGAGCAGTCATTTTCCATGACTTGAAAAACGATCGGATGAACAACTTTGATTTCAATTTGGAAGAAGTCGTGCGCTTTGAAGGCGAGACGGGTCCTTATGTTCAATACACTCATGCACGGGGGATGAGCATTCTTGCCAAAGCTGATTTCACACCAGATGCCTCAGTAGTTTACAGCTTGTCGGATGAAAATAGCTGGGAAGTTATCAAGCTTTTGCAACAATACCCGGACACAGTTTTGAATGCGGCTGAAAAATATGAACCGTCTGTGATTGCTAAACATGCGATCAAATTGGCCCAAGTCTTCAACAAGTTTTATGCCAATGTTAAAGTATTGGCAGACGATGATCAAAAAGACGCACGTCTGGCACTGGTTTACGCGGTGACTGTAGTTCTTAAAGAAGACCTGCGCATACTGGGACTTGCTGCGCCAGATAAGATGTAGTCTTTCATTCAAAGAAAGATTGTTGGACAAAGATTGCGGTGCCCCTCTCCAATGACAGGGGACAGCCGCAATCTTTTGTTCTATAATGAGAGTAAAGAGTGGTCAAAATCAGTTGCTTAGATTACATGATGAGAGGTTTTGATGTTTTTTGTATCGAAGGCTTCTACATTCAAAAGAAACCAGGTGATAAATGTGCCAAAATCAACTTTTCTGAATTTACCTCCAGCTAAGAAAAAAGCCGTTGAAGATGTTTTATTAGAAGTGTTTTACAACCGCCATGTGGCACAGGTAAAAGTTTCAGAGATTGTGACAGGGATGGGCATGGCCAGAGGGTCTTTTTACAAGTACTTCGAGGATTTGGAAGATGCGCATCTGTATATGATTAAAAGAGCTTCGGCCCAAGTCCATCAGGCTATTCTCACGGCAATCAGCGAAGAGCAGGAGGATTTCTTTCGGGGGATTGAAGCTTATTTGATTGGTGTCATGCAACTGGAACGAAAGGACAACGAATGGAAGATGATCAAACTTTTGACTCAAAGCAGCGATGTGTTTGCCAAGCGATTGGCTCCTGCCGATGCCCTTGAGGAGCATGTACTGACAGCCTGGACAGGATTATTGGAAAAAAATCGTATCGTGATGGCAGATAAAGCTGAGTCATTAGCTTTTTTGTATCTGATGATGGATCTGGTAATGAACGAGTTGACCGCTGCTGTGGTTAACAACTGGGATGTTCAAACGCTGAAAACCGACTACCGTTTTCGAGAGAAGTGGTTAAAAAATGGGCTGTCTCTTTGAGTGCTGACTGTCCAAAATGAAAAAATCCGAACTTGTGAAGGATAGCGACAACCTTCGTCAAGTTCGGATTTTTTTATGGATATAAAGCCAAGAGTAATATAAAAAAGGTCTTACCACCACAGCTACTTACGCAAGAAAAGTTGCCAGAATAAAAGCAGCACAAACCCCAGAAAAAAAGGTGGCACGTATTTGAAAACAACGTGGTAGAACGCCTTGCCTAGTCGTTCTTCGGTTTCAAATTCAGGGGCGTTTTGATCGTCTTTGAATCGTTGCGGTGGGCGAGACCAGAACAAGCCGCCACTGATTTTCAGAAGTGTTCCTAAAATCAGCAGTAATGCGGTGGCACTAAATCCGAAAAAAATCAATCCAGAGATCAAGTCTAATCCGGTGAACATTCCATTCATCCGTTCTCAGCTCCTTTACCAGCAGCAATGGGATAACACAACAGAGACGTCAAATATGGATTTAACTGAGCATATGGCTGCGGAAGTAATCAGCTAATTTTTCGGCATCCTCTTCTGTGCGGCAGATGGTGATGACGGTATCAAACCCTGCCAGCGTCGTGACTTTTTCTGGCATTTTGACCTCATCCATCACTGCTGCCATTAGTTGAGCGTTATCTGGCATCGTGTTGATGATGGTGATGAACTGCACGCGATCAACGTTGGTCACCACATCTTCAATCATACGAATCAAACGTTTTTCTTCTTCGTGATTGTCAGGCTCTGTTTCGTATTCATTGAAGAGTTCGAAATGAATCTGGCCATCTTTGTCTTGCACCTTTACGATTTTCAAATCACGGATGTCTCGTGAGATGGTTGCTTGAGTGGCAATGACACCACGTTTTTCCAATAAATTCAATAATTCTTCTTGCGTACGCACTGTCTCAGCTGCAATGATTTGCCGGATGATAGCATGACGCTCGGCTTTGCGCATAATTTTGCTCCTTTCATGCAGGTAGTTAAACGACTATTTTGAGAAAACACCCTTGAGCTAAAAAGGGAGCTATCCAAACCTGCATAGATATTCATCGTAATCATAGCAAAAAAGGTTTAAAAAGAACAGAAGAAATCCGAGGTGGATATTTTTGTTGCAAATGGAGAAGATGCTATAATAAAAAAATAAAAGGAGGCTTTTTTATGTTGAAGGAACAAGAACTTTTTTTGAACTTTTTTAAAGAACGTACCCGCGATGAAGACACGGAAACAGCTGAAAAATTGTTACTTCAGTCTTTTGCCGATCAGGCTACAGGTAATTTTAAAAAGGAAGATTTTGTCGCTTTAAAAGAACAATTAATCCCCTTATTGAAGCCTGAAAATGTATCCGAAGTTACTGAGGCTATGGCACACTTTGCAGCACAATTGCCATAAAAGTTTTTTGTAATCACCAGTTAACTACGGAAAAGAGGTGCATCAAAATGAAGGAAGAAGAACTGCTATTTAATGAATTGCAGCGCTCCTGGATTCAGCGAAATCCAAGAGATTTCGCGGCTTGTTTCGCAAATGACGGTACGTTAATCGCCTTTGACGGCACATATGTCAAAGGAAAAAATGAAATCTATCAGTATGTCCAAGATCTTTTTCAAGTCGAACAAGACCTATTGTATCAATCCGTACCAGTTGAGCTGAAGCGTTTGACTCCTACGATCGTGCTGTTTCGGTGCCATACAGGAAAAACCAGACGGCAAACCGATCACATTGTTGATGAGCGAATGGCCCACCTCACGTTGTTACTGCAAAAAAAGGCCGTCTGGGAAATCGTTTTGATGCAGTATACACCGGCTCCGTTTGAAACCTACGCTAAGATCCGCCACGCTTTTCAAAACGGGCTGGGGAAGTCTACTGACTGATGTTTCTATATAAAACAGGTTGAAAAAGTCGGTAAAAAACGGTTTTAACCGGTTGCTTCTTGCCGACTTTTTGTCGGTTACAGCCAAAATGATGTTAAAGAAGGAATAACGATCAGATAGAGTGACTACCGGTTAGTGGAAGAAGAGAAGTCTAATCTAGCGTTACGAGAAAATCTTAGGGGCTACTTTCGTGGTTATCATGAAAAGCAGTTGCATTTCTTAAGGAGCTACTGTATACTATTCGAGGTGTGACAGATCACACTAAAATCCACATCCTATCTCATCTGCGAAGGGGTGCCGACGTATCGTTGGTTCTTCAAAGAGCTAAAAGATTGGAGAGGAAAACAAAAAAACCAATTGGAGGAAACACAAAATGGCAGTAATCAGCATGAAACAATTGCTGGAAGCCGGCGTACACTTTGGTCACCAAACACGTCGCTGGAATCCTAAAATGAAGAAGTACATCTTCACAGAACGTAACGGTATCTACATCATCGACTTGCAAAAAACCGTTAAATTGGTTGATGCAGCTTATGACTACATGAAAGCTGTTGCCGAAGACGGCGGTGTGGCATTGTTCGTCGGTACTAAAAAACAAGCACAAGAAGCAATTAAAGACGAAGCAACTCGCGCTGGTCAATTTTACGTAAACCATCGTTGGTTGGGCGGAACATTGACCAACTGGGAAACAATCCAAAAACGTGTGGCTCGCTTGAAACAAATCAACAAAATGGAAGAAGACGGTACTTTCGAAGTATTGCCTAAAAAAGAAGTCGTGGGCTTGAACAAAGAACGCGAACGTCTTGAAAAATTCTTGGGCGGTATCGCTGATATGCCTCGCATCCCAGATGTAATGTATGTTGTTGACCCTCGCAAAGAACGTATCGCTGTTCAAGAAGCTCGTAAATTGAACATTCCAATCGTTGCAATGGTTGATACCAACTGTGACCCTGATGAAATCGATGTTGTGATCCCATCAAATGACGATGCGATCCGCGCGGTTAAATTGATCACTGGTAAAATGGCAGATGCTTTCATCGAAGGCAACCAAGGTGAAGATCAAGCTGTCGTTGCAGAAGACTTCGCACCTGAAGCCGGCAATGCAACTTCAATCGAAGAAATCGTTGATGTCGTTGAAGGCGACAACGCTTCTGAAGGTTCAGCTGAATAATCAATAAATTGAGGAGCTGTTTCAAAGGCTGGGCTAACAAGCCGCACTCCCTTTGAAGCAGCTTTTTTAAAGCAATAAAACGGCTCTTCCGTCTTAGCTGGTGCGTCTCTTTTGATAGAGGGATGTGGGAAAGGCAGATAGGAAATAGGTCGCATTAATCTTTCTTAGGAGGAACTTAAAATGGCTGAAGTAACAGCAAAATTAGTTAAAGAACTGCGAGACATGACGGGTGTCGGCATGATGGACGCAAAACGCGCCTTGGTAGAAGTAGAAGGCGATATCGACAAAGCAGTTGATTTGTTGCGTGAAAAAGGAATGGCGAAAGCTGCCAAGAAAAATGATCGCATCGCTGCTGAAGGTTTGGCTGCAGTTGCAGTCAACGGCAATACAGCGGCTATCGTTGAAGTTAACTCTGAAACAGACTTCGTTTCTAAAAACGAAATGTTCCAAGACTTGGTGAAAGAAATCGCTGAATTGGTTGCTGCCAACAAACCAGCTGACATGGACGCAGCAATGGCAATGAAAAATGCTAAAGGCGAAACGATCGAAGCAGCATTGATCGAAGCTACTCAAGTCATCGGTGAAAAAATCAGCTTCCGTCGTTTTGAAGCTGTTGATAAAGATGACAATGCCGCATTTGGTGGCTACTTGCACATGGGCGGACGTATCGCTGTATTGACAGTAGTTGAAGGAACAACTGATGAAACAGTTGCTAAAGATGTTGCCATGCACGTCGCAGCAATCAATCCTCGTTATGTCAACGAAAGCCAAATTCCTGATTCAGAATTGGAACATGAAAAATCAGTCTTGACTGAACAAGCATTGAACGAAGGCAAACCAGCGAATATCGTTGAAAAAATGGTTGAAGGCCGTCTGAAGAAATTCAAAGCGGAAATCGCCTTGGTTGACCAACCTTTCGTTAAAGATCCTGACATGACCGTAGAAGAATATGTTTCCTCTAAAGGTGGCACAGTGAAATCATTCGTGCGCTTTGAAGTCGGCGAAGGTATCGAGAAAAAAGTTGATAACTTTGTTGAAGAAGTAATGAGCCAAGTTAAAAAATAAGACTATTCGCTAATTGAATAGCTGGGAACGCATGAAAATGCGCTCCCTTTTTTTGCAAATAAGCGTCCCGAAAGATTTTTCGGACCTTCTTTGCAACTGGCATAACTTTTTTGATATGCTACAATAGCATTAAGACACGGAGGAATTCATTATGGTAAAACCTAAATATCAACGCGTGGTACTGAAATTGAGCGGTGAAGCTTTGGCAGGTGACGAAGGCTTCGGCATCAAGCCTCCAACGATCAAAGAAATCGTCAAAGAAATCAAAGAGGTCCATGATTTGGGCGTAGAAATGGCTATCGTTGTCGGTGGTGGCAATATCTGGCGAGGACAAATCGGTGCGCAAATGGGAATGGAGCGGGCCCAAGCAGACTACATGGGAATGCTGGCAACAGTCATGAATGCTTTGGCATTGCAAGACACATTGGAAAATGAAGGAGTACCGACTCGGGTGCAGACTTCTATCGAAATGCGCCAAATTGCTGAGCCTTATATCCGTCGTCGGGCAGAACGTCACTTGGAAAAAGGACGAATCGTAATTTTCGCTGGCGGAACCGGGAACCCTTACTTTTCTACAGATACCACAGCTGCATTACGTGCAGCAGAGATCAATGCCGATGTTATCTTAATGGCGAAAAACAATGTCGATGGTGTTTATTCAGCTGATCCAAAACTCGATCACAATGCTGTGAAATTCGATACGTTGACGCACTTGGATGTCATCGCAAAAGGGTTACAAGTAATGGATTCAACCGCAAGTTCGCTGTCGATGGATAACGATATTCCACTAGTAGTTTTCAACTTGAACGAAGTCGGTAATATCCGTCGGGCAGTAATGGGTGAAAATATCGGAACTACAGTGAGGGGGAAATAATATGGCAGACACAGTTATGCAAGAAGCAAAAGACAAGATGAAAAAAGCAGCAGAAGCGCTGCAACGGGAACTGGGTTTGATTCGTGCCGGTCGTGCCAACGCCAGCATCTTGGATCGAGTGATGGTTTCATACTATGGTGTACCAACGCCGATCAACCAAATGGCTTCAATTGGTATTCCCGAAGCTCGTTTGTTGGTGATTACACCATTTGACAAAACAATGATCAAAGAAATCGAAAAAGCCATCCAAACCAGTGATGTAGGGATCACACCACAAACTGACGGTACTGTGATCCGTTTGGTGATTCCGCAATTGACGGAAGAACGCCGTAAAGAGTTGGCCAAAGAAGTGAAAAAAGAAGCAGAAAATGCAAAAATTGCTATCCGCAATATTCGTCGGGACGCCTTAGATGGCTATAAGAAGCAAGAAAAAGCGGGGGATATCACAGAAGATGATCTCCGTACAGCTGAAAAAGATGTTCAAGCTTTGACAGACGATGCAATCAAGCAATTGGATGCTATTGCTGCTGAAAAAGAAAAAGAATTGCTGGAAGTATAATAAAATCAGCTCTTTCGGGGCTGTAACACAAATCTTTTCTAGCTGGTAGCTATTTCAACAACTAGACAAGAAAAGGCCTGTTAGCAATTTTTAACAAGTAAAAGAGAAGCCCCTTCCACTGTTTTCTAATGGAAGGGGCTTCTCTTTTACTTGCGGCTCACGTTTAGCAGGTCGGTGACTAGACGATTGTTACTGGTTTTGGATCAACCAATCATGTCTAAGATTAGTTGAGAACAATCAATCTGGTTGGGAATATTACCCGCTTTGTCCCGTACCCGCCAAATATCCGGTGTGATTTCATCGACAACATACAAAGTTCCGTCTTCGTCGTAACCCACTTCTATTTTTAAATCAATGAGCGTCAAATCCATTTTAGCTAAATCTTCTTTTAAAACCGCGCCTACTTTTTCCAGTATCGCTAAGGCTTGGTCATATTGTCCTGGCAGTAACAGGTTTTTCATCTGACAGAGACGATCTGTAATCAGCGGATCTCCTTGTGCATCTGATTTTAAAGTAACTTCTGTGTAAACTGGCTCAAAAGGGATCTTCTCCGCAAGATCGAATCGGCGACACATGCTGCCGGCAGTTTCGTAACGCAGGACAAACTCCAATGGTGGCACTGTCAATTGGCGAACCTTCATCATACCGGTTTCCAGCTCAGCTCCAAGATAATGAGTAGGAACCCCCTTTGATTCCATCAATTCAAAATAGTAACGTGAGACAGCAAGACCGATTTTTCCTTTGCCTTCGACGCTACCGCCGACAGTATTAGAGCCGGGATCGAATACGCCATCTTCACCAGTCGCACTGTCTTTAAAAAGAAGCCAAACCTCCCCAGTTGTTTCATCTTTAAAGACTGTTTTCGTTTTACCATCGTACAATTTGTTCATTAGTGCACTCCTTTGTTCGTGTTTTGTGTTAGTTTAGTCAAAATGTAACACCTGTTATAAGATCTGTCGACAAATATTACGAAAGTTTCATAAACTTTGCGAAATAAAGCAGGTATTTTGGATAAAAACAAAATGGATTCTGTTTTTAGCCGTTGTGGAAGTTCTGATTCTGTTATACTTATTCAGTAGCTAATCTATGTAGTCACGCTGCCATCCATTTGAGAAATAATGGCAGCGACTAAAAGGAGTTGGATGTAATGTCAATAAGCACGTTGCGCTTGATTTTGCCTGACAGCAGGTGGGAAGAACAGATTTTACTATTTCGAGAGGCATTCTATCCAGCACCAGACGGAATTCCTGGGACTTCTGGTCTTAGTCAAGCAGCGTCAGTTACGGACTGGTTAGAATCTTTAAATGAAATGGCTGCTACTTCAAGGGTTCCGGCGGGTTTGGTGCGGGGCTTGCAGTTTATTCTGATCGATGGTAGCGAAATTGTCGGAATGTTGAATCTGCGAACGGCTTTGAATGATTACTTGGAAAACTTCGGTGGGCATATCGGTTATGCGATACGTCCTGATGTTCAAAACAGAGGCTATGGCCGTAAAATGTTAAAACTAGGTCTGGTGTTTGCCCAAGCAGAAGGGCTAAAGCGAGTCTTGATTACTTGTGATGATCAAAATCAGGCATCGGCAGCGGTTATTGAAGCTTGTGGTGGCCGCTTGGAAGACAAACGAATCAATCCTGAGACGAAACACCTGGTAAGACGCTATTGGGTTCTGACTTAATGGGGGAATTGGACATGCTGAAAGAAACCTATTTAATACTACCGGTGGGGAAGACTTTAGAAGAGCAGGTCACAAATTACCTGTCCCTCTTCAATAAAGAGTATCTCCTTAACCATTTAACTGAAGTCGCAGACGAAGCACGCTTGACGGCAATGCACTTTGGCTTAGACCCACAGGCAGCGTATCAAGCAGGCTTGCTCCATGATATCTCAGTGGTGATCCCAAATGAAGAGCGAGTGGCTTTTCAAAATGAGTTGGGAAAAGACGTGTTATCAGCCGAGCGGCACTTGCCATTGTTGTTGCATCAACAACAGTCGGCAATAATTGCACAAAACTGCTTTGGTATTACTGATTCAGCGATTTTGTCGGCGATTGCTTGTCACACGACCCTTAAAAAAGGGGCCTCTGATTTTGATCATTGTCTGTTTATCGCTGACAAAATCAAATGGGATCGGAGACAAACCCCGCCTTATCTGAAGGATGTCCTTGCTGTGTTAGAGGAAGGTGAGTTGCACAAAGCCTCGTTAGTTTATTTGGACTGGCTGTTTCATCACGACATCCAGGTCATCCATCCTTGGGCACTGGCCGCAAAAAGGCAATTGGCAATCCCATTGAAAACGATAAAGTCTTGACGTGATAGACTATCAAAGATTCGAATCCTTTTTGTCAACAACCTATGTATCCGCCTAGATTATAACAACTGCGTGATTTGGCGTTTTATGGTATGCGAGATTCGTTTTTTGTTAACGACATGCCAGGAAAAAAACTGCGACTGCGATTAAAAGCTTTTCGCTGATCATTTCGGTTAGCTGTGAACAAACGCTTTCTTATTTTTTGTGATAAAGTTGTGTTAGTAAATGAAAGGTGGAATCACTGTGGATGAACGCACTGTTTCATCAAGAATAGAGAAATTTATGGCCTACGCTGGAAGTTTACCAAATGCTCGGAGTTATCACCGAAAAGACTGGGACACAAACTACTTTGAGATTGCCGGGAAGATGTTTGGAATGATGAGTCTGGTTGGTGATTCCAAAGCGATTATCACGTTAAAAAATCGGCCGGAAAAAAACGAAGAACTGCGAGAGCTCTATCCGGGAGTGGTGATTGCCGGTTACTACACCAACAAGACTCATTGGAATTCTGTTTATCTGGCGAACACAGCTTTTACCGACGAAGAAATCTGCAGATTAATCAAAGTCTCCTATGATTTGGTCGTATTAAAACTGCCTAAAAAAATTCGTGAAGAACTGACTGATGACTAAAAAGTAGCAAATTTACGGAAAAGTTCTTGTGAATGATAAAAGCGAAGAGATCATAGGTGATTGGTCTCTTTTTTTGAAAAGAATGTGTTTTGCGGGAAAACTTGAATTTCGCAGCAGTGCTGAGTTAAAGTTTTCTTGCAGTCTTGTGATTTTTTACGGGCTTTTAATTGATTAATGGTATAATAGTTTCTGGCAATTCTTTGTAGAAATGAGGGAATCCCTATGTGGCGGTTATTTCCGCAAAAGAACAAGTATGTACAGGAAGAAGCAGAGTTTGCTTTTGATCCCAAAGGCACTATTCCAAAGCATATCGCAGTGATCATGGACGGCAATGGACGTTGGGCTCAAAATCGTCGTCTGCCAAGAGTGGCAGGCCATCAAGAAGGGATGGAGACGGTTAAGACGGTGACAAAACACGCCTCCAAACTAGGGGTTAAGGTGTTGACGTTGTATGCCTTCTCAACAGAAAACTGGAAACGTCCCACTGATGAAGTGAATTTTCTGATGCAACTTCCGGTAGATTTTTTTGATACTTTTGTACCAGAATTGATCAAAGAAAATGTTAGAGTCCATGTGATGGGGTATACCGACTTTCTGCCGGCCCATACGCAGGATGCTGTGAAGCGAGCAATAGAGCAAACGAAGGACAATACCGGGATGGTGTTGAATTTTGCCTTGAACTACGGAAGTCGCGCAGAGATTGTGACAGCTACGCAAGCAATTGTGAAAGACGCATTGGCACAAGGACTGCCTGTGGAAGAGGTAGCGACAGTCGTGGATGAAGAAATGATTGCCAATCACCTGATGACAGGCTTTTTACCTAAAGAGTTGCGAGATCCTGAGCTTTTGATCCGGACTAGTGGGGAAGAGCGAATCAGCAATTTTCTTTTGTGGCAGATTGCCTATAGTGAATTTTTCTTCACGGATGCTTTATGGCCGGATTTTAATGGCGAGCTTTTGGAGATGGCTATTGCTTCCTTCCAAAATCGTGATCGTCGCTTTGGCGGTTTGAAGTCGGATAAAAAAGCTGTAGATTCTGACTCCTAACATGTTTGAATAAGTGGGGCCGCTGTATCTTCTATATAAGACGGCTCCAAAATGAATCATTTTTTGATATTGGAGGTAATAGAATGAGACAACGAGTAATCACTGCTGTTGTGGCGCTGGCATTGTTCATTCCAATCTTGATGGTTGGCGGCATCGCAGTAGAAATCACGGCAGCTGTCCTGGCGGTTGTCGGTGTGTATGAAATGTTCCGTATGAAAGGCTTAAATGTCGTCAGCTTTGAAGGAATTTTAGCGGCATTGGGTGCAATTTTCTTAGTACTGCCAAAGGAGCGCTGGTTTTTCTGGCTACCGACTGAAACCGACAGCACGATGCTGTTTTATTTAACCGTGATGTTGCTTTTGGGAGCATCTGTGGTATCTAAAAATATGTACACTGTCGATGAAGCGGGGTTTCCTGTTTTAGTCAGTTTGTATGTTGGTGTTGGTTTCCGGGAATTTGTTAACGCCCGCAGCGAAAGCTTGATTATGCTTTTATTTGGACTATTTATTGTATGGGCGACAGATATCGGGGCTTATATGATTGGCCGACAGATCGGCAAACGAAAACTCTGGCCTGAGATTTCTCCGAATAAGACGGTAGAAGGAGCCCTCGGTGGTATTCTCAGTGCAGTGGTGGTTGCGTTGATCTATGTTTTAGCTTTCTCCAGCAAGCAAAATTTTGGTCACAGCCTGCCAATCCTACTCTTATTAACCGTTGTATTTTCGATTGTTGGCCAGTTCGGCGATTTGGTGGAATCAGCAATCAAACGGCACTTTGATGTCAAAGATTCCGGGAATATCTTACCGGGACACGGCGGCATATTGGATCGTTTCGACAGCATGTTGTTTGTGTTTCCTATCATGCACCTTTTAGGCGTATTTTAATAAGAAAACTTTAAACCGGGACACGGGCTGTCTCGGTTTTTTTATTGTCGTCGTGGTTGGGACAGCTCCGTGGCAGCCATTGATAGTAGGAATTGATGGTCAAGCTTATCTTGTGGGTATGAACTTACTAAAACGTTCTCATAAATAGTAAGGAGCTTAAAGATAGAGGAGTTGGCTTTATATGACAAACACTTTACGTTTTTTACAGTGGTCCCACCTTTGCCGATGAGTATGATAAAATGAGAAGGAGTTCAGCTAAGGCTGAGCGTTTTTTGAAAAGGGCGAAATGCCTGCTTAAAACTTTGATTGAATATCATGAAAGTGAGGAAACACGATGAAAGGTCTTTTGACATTTTTAATCGTCTTCAGCGTGGTGGTAATTTTCCACGAGTTCGGGCATTTCTTTTTTGCTCGCCGCGCCGGGATACTGGTAAGAGAATTTTCGATTGGCATGGGGCCAAAGATTTTTGGACACCAAGGCAAAGATGGGACGGCTTATACGCTGCGTTTGTTACCAATTGGTGGCTATGTCCGTATGGCCGGAGTCGGTGAAGACGAAACGGAGATTACTCGGGGAATGCCGGTGACATTGCAGTTAGATGAGCAAGGGCGCGTTGCCAAAATAAATACCTCTTCCAAGGTTCAGCTGACTAATGGCATTCCTGTGGTAACAGAGGCTTTTGATTTGGAAAATCAGCTGTATTACTCAGGGTATGTCAACAATGATGAGTCACAACTGATCCGCTATGAAGTGTTGCACGATGCCACGATTATTGAACAAGACGGAGTCGAAGTGCGAATCGCACCGAAAGATGTCCAGTTTCAATCAGCAAAACTGAGTCGCCGAATGCTGACCAATTTTGCCGGTCCAATGAATAATTTTATTTTGGCTATTTTATTGTTTATCGTCATCGCCTTCATGCAAGGCGGTGTGGCAGTTACTAATACCAATCGTATTGGTGAAATCCAACCAGACAGTCCCGCTCAGGCAGCTGGCTTGAAAGCTGGTGACCAGATTGAGTCTATCAACGAGAAAAAGATTAGCAATTGGGATGATCTTTCAGCAACGATTTTGGCAAATCCTGATAAAACACTGACGTTATCGGTTAAACGAGGAAGTGAGACTTTTGAAACTAAAGTAACTCCTGAAACAGTGACAGAAGGAGAGCAAAAGTCCGTGCGTATTGGCATTCAAGCACCGATCAAGACCGGATTCGTCGATAAAATCGTCGGTGGGATGCAACTGGCAGTGGCTAACTCTTTGAACATTTTCAAAGCATTGGGAGACTTAATCGTAAAACCGGATCTAGATAAATTGGGCGGCCCAGTTGCGATTTTCCAGATGTCTTCACAAGCAGCTCAGCAAGGATTTATCACTATCTTAGGATTTGTTGCGATTTTATCAATGAATCTGGGGATCCTAAATCTGTTTCCATTTCCAGCATTGGATGGTGGTAAGCTCGTATTAAACGTGATTGAAGGGATTCGTGGCAAGCCTCTTAGCGTTGAAAAAGAGGGGTTGTTGAACTTAATCGGCTTTGCAGCATTGATGTTGTTGATGATCTTAGTCACTTGGAATGATATCCAGCGCTTCTTCTTTCGCTGATAGTCCGTGAACAGGTAAGAGAAGGGATAAAGAGAGGGTTACGATGAGACAATCGAAAATGTTGATACCTACCTTGAGGGAGTTGGGCAGTGAGGTTGGTGCGTTGAGTTCACAAATGCTTCTGCGCGGCGGATTTATTCGCCAGATTTCCTCCGGGGTGTATGCGTATTTACCGCTGGCATGGCGGGTGTTGGAAAAAATTAAAGGGATTATTCGTGAAGAATTGGCAGCAATTGGGGCAGATGAGATGGCAATGTCTCATCTGTTGCCGATTGATCTTTGGGAAGCCACTGAACGTTTACAGGCTTATGGTCAAAGTCTGTATAAAGTGATTGATCGCAACGAGCGGGTCCAGCTATTGGCACCTACTCACGAAGAGCTTTTTACGAAGTTGATTGCAGATGAAGTCAACTCCTATAAACGCTTGCCAATTAGTTTGTTTCAGATTCAAGCGAAGTTTCGAGACGAACAAAGGCCGCGCCATGGTTTGTTGAAAAGCCGCGAGTTTTTGATGCAAGACGGCTATTCTTTTCACAGTTCAGAAACGAGCTTAGAAGAAACTTATCGTAATTATGAGCGGGCCTATCGGAAGATATTTACCCGCTGTGGCGTTGCTTTCCGCACAGTTATTGGGGACAACGGCTTGATGGGGGGCAGCGAGTCAAAAGAGTTTTTGGCTACCTCAGCCATTGGCGAAGATGTGGTTTGCTATTCAACAGAAAGTGACTATGCGGCAAGTCTTGAAATGGCGACGAGCCTCTATTCAAAAAAGCGGGCGCAGGAGTCTTATCAAGAGTTGGAGAAAGTGGCGACCCCAGAAATCAAAACGATCGAGCAGGTAGCGGACTATCTACAAGTCCCACTGACAAAAATCATCAAGTCGATGCTGTATTTGGCTGATGAACGTCCAGTGATGATATTGGTTCGGGGGGATCAAGAAGTCAATGAAGCCAAAGTCAAACGGATGCTGGGAGTCTTATTTTTGAGAGAAGCCGCACCGGAAGAAGCAGAAGCTTTGTTGGGAGCGGAATTTGGATCATTGGGACCGGTGGCATTGCCTCCGGAAATTGCGCTTTATGCCGATCTACAAGTGCAAGACATCAGTAACGGAATCGTCGGTGCAAATCAAACCGGCCAGCACTACCGAAATGTGAATCCCGGACGTGATTTTAAACCACTTTCCTTTAGCGATCTGCGTTACGTCAAAGAAGGGGAACCTTCACCTGATGGAAAAGGGGTATTGCAGTTCACGCGGGGCATCGAGATTGGTCATATTTTCAAACTAGGGACCCGTTATAGTGAAGCTCTGGATGCCGAGGTGTTGGACGAGACCGGACAATATGTACCGGTCTTAGCAGGTAGTTATGGCATCGGAATCACCCGTCTTTTAGCGACAGTGGTAGAGCAATATGCCGACGAAGAAGGCATCAGTTGGCCGCGGGCAATCGCACCTTTTGATTTGCATATCGTGCAGATGAACATGACGGATGATTTTCAAAGTCGTTTGACAGACGAACTGGAAACTAGTCTGTCCGAACACGGTTATCAAGTACTGGTGGATGATCGCAATGAGCGGGCCGGAGTTAAGTTTGCTGACGCAGATTTGATCGGTTGCCCGTTGCGGATCACAGTCGGTAAAAAGGCAATGGAGAACATTGTAGAAATTAAACTGAAACGCACCGGAGCGATGGTGGAAGTTCGTAAAGAAGAGCTGCTCGATACGATTCCAATTTTACTGGCATCGGCAGAAGAAGTTTAAAAAAAGAACCTTTGAAGAAAGCGCTGGAAGTAGACCCAGTTGCTTTCTTCAAAGCTTTTTTGTTAAGCTCATGAAAAATTCTCCAAGTGATTCTTAATGAAAGAACCGTCAAAAAAAGGTATACTGGATGATGCTGAAACAAAATCAGGAGGCCAAAGAATGTCAGAAAAAAATGAGAAATTTATTGTCCTGCTGGATCAGATGCAACTGACTGATGACGCGGCACAAGCGCTATTGGCAGCAGATGGTCGAATTGAAAAGGTGACAGTCCATAGACAGTCACGAATCTGGGAGTTTACATTGGGCTTTAAGCAGACCTTGCCAGTGATCCTTTACCAAGATTTGTCTCACCACTTGATGCTGGCATTTCGCGAAATTGCCGAAGTAAAATTGAATATTCAAGCCGACAATCCGCAACTTGACGAAGAGTTGCTACAAACCTATTGGCCTTTGGTGATGTCTGATCAAGAATGCAATACGAAAGTAGTCGCCCAGACAATTAAAAATCAATTGCCGCTACTGGAAGAAAAAAAGGTTATTTTGCCTATTTACAATCAGGCCATCATTCCTCATCTGGTAGACAACTACTTTCCATTAATCGAAGCGCGGTATCAACGAATGGGTTTTCCAAAATTTCGTCTGGAAGCTCGCTTTGATGAAGAGCAGGCTGAAGCTGCGGTAAAAGAACTTGAAGCCAAAAAACAAGTGCAGGCTGAGGCCATGATGCAACAAGCAATGGAAAATCTGGCTGCTCATGAGCAACAGAAAAAAGAGAAGAAGGCGCCGGCTCAAATGAGTGGCCCGTTGCAATTAGGACGCAATATTCCTGCAGATGAACCGATTATGCCAATGATCAATATCATTGAAGAAGAGCGCCGTGTCACAATTGAAGGCTATGTCTTTGATGTCGAAGTGCGGGAATTGCGGACAAAACGCAAAATTTTGACATTAAAGATTACCGATTATACCTCATCTTTTATTGTCAAGAAGTTTTCCAATGGAGAAAAAGACGAGCAGGTCTTTGACAATATCAGTAAAGGCTGTTGGATGAAAATCCGCGGGAGCATCCAAGAAGATACCTTCCAAAGGGATTTGGTAATGTTTGCCCAAGACTTAGTGGAAGTCAAGCATGAGAGTCGTAAAGACTACGCTCCTGAAGATGAAAAACGCGTAGAACTTCATCTGCATTCCAATATGAGTACCATGGATGCCACAAACAGTATCGGGGACTTTGTTTCTCAAGCGGCTAAATGGGGACACAAAGCCATTGCTATCACTGACCATGGGGGTGCCCAGTCTTTCCCAGATGCCCATAGTGCAGGTAAGAAAAACGGTGTAAAAATTCTTTATGGCATGGAAGCGTATGTTGTAGACGATGGTGTTCCTATCGCTTATAACTCAGCGGAAGTTCCTTTGACAGATGCCACCTATGTCGTTTTTGACGTGGAAACCACTGGGTTGTCTGCGGTTTACGATACGATCATCGAGTTAGCTGGCGTCAAGATGCATAAAGGAAATGTCATCGGGACCTTTGATGAGTTTATCAATCCCGGACATCCTTTGTCACAAACCATTGTCAATCTGACAGGAATCACTGATGAAATGCTGCGAGGCTCCACTCCCGAGCAAGAAGTTATGCAGGCTTTCAAAGAGTTTTCTGAAGGGGCTATCTTAGTTGCCCACAATGCTTCTTTTGATATGGGCTTTATTAACCACACATACAAACGACTGGGTATCCCTGAAGCGGACAATCCGGTGATTGACACACTGGAGTTGGCACGCTTTTTACATCCAGAGTTGAAACGGCTCAATTTGGGAACATTGACGAAAAAATTCGGAGTTTCTCTGGAAAATGCTCACCGGGCGATTTTTGATGCGGAGGCTACGGGTCACTTGGCATGGATCTTCATCAAAGAAGCGATGGAAAATCATGAGATGTTTTTACATGCTGATTTAAATCGACACATGGCAGGAGAAAATGCCTATAAAGCTGCCCGTCCTTTTCATGCAACCGTTATGGCAACCACACAAGCGGGGCTGAAAAATCTCTTCAAGTTGATTTCTTTGGGAAATGTAAAGTATTTTTATGGCGGTGTTCCCCGGATTCCCCGTTCCGAATTGGTGAAATTGCGGGAGGGATTGATTGTAGGAACGGCTTGCGACAAAGGCGAAGTCTTTATGACTCTGATGCAAAAAGGGTATGATGAAGCCAAAAAGTTAGCCGAATTTTACGACTATATTGAAATCATGCCCAAAGCTGTCTATGAACCATTGATTTTGATGGAGAATATCAAAAATGAATCTTCTTTAGAAGAGATTATGCGAAACTTGGTGAAAATCGGGGAAGAATTAAATAAGCCGGTTTGTGCGACGGGAAATGCCCACTACATGGAAAAAGAAGATGCTATCTATCGGGAGATTTTGATCAAATCTCAAAGTGGGAATCCTTTAAGCCGCCAGCCGCTGCCGGATGTTCATTTCCGTACCACAGATGAGATGCTGACTGCCTTCCAGTTTCTGGGAGAAGAAAAGGCCAAAGAACTGGTAGTCACCAATCCGAATAAAATCGCTGATATGTGTGAGACCATTATTCCTGTAAAAGATGAACTTTACACGCCGAAAATTCCTGGTTCTGAGCAGGAAATCACCGATTTGTCATACAATCGAGCACGGGAACTCTATGGTGACCCACTGCCTGACATTGTTGAAAAACGTTTGGAAAAAGAATTGAACTCAATCATTGGTAATGGGTTTTCAGTGATTTACTTGATTTCCCAAAAACTGGTGCATAAAAGTAATGAAGACGGGTATCTGGTAGGTTCCCGTGGATCAGTCGGGTCCAGCTTTGTCGCGACAATGACTGGGATCACTGAGGTTAATCCTTTAGCCCCTCATTATTATTGCCCCGAATGCCAATATTCCGAGTTTTATGAAGACGGCTCTTATGGTTCTGGTTTTGATATGCCGGAAAAGGCCTGTCCAAAATGTGGCACACGATTGAAAAAAGACGGGCACGATATTCCCTTTGAAACCTTTCTGGGATTCCATGGGGATAAAGTCCCCGATATTGATTTGAACTTTTCAGGAGAATATCAACCACGAGCTCATAACTACACGAAGGTTCTTTTCGGTGAAGATTATGTTTATCGTGCGGGAACAATCGGTACCGTTGCTGACAAAACCGCCTATGGGTACGTAAAGGGTTACGAGCGAGACAATAATCTGCGGTTGCGAGGCGCTGAGATAGATCGTTTGGCTGCCGGTGCTACCGGAGTTAAGCGAACGACTGGACAGCATCCGGGGGGGATTATCGTAATCCCGGATTATATGGATGTCTATGATTTTACTCCGATCCAATACCCGGCAGATGATCTGAATTCTGAATGGCGCACCACGCACTTTGATTTCCATTCCATTCATGACAATATCTTAAAGCTGGATATTCTGGGACACGATGATCCTACTGTAATCCGGATGTTGCAAGACCTTTCGGGAATTGATCCGAAGACAATTCCGACAGACGATCCGGAAGTGATGCGAATTTTTGAATCCCCTGAAGTTTTAGGGGTAACCCCACAACAGATTGGCTCAGAGACAGGGACGCTGGGTATCCCGGAATTTGGGACGCGGTTTGTCCGAGGCATGTTGGAAGAGACCCATCCTTCGACCTTTGCTGAACTGCTGCAGATCTCCGGCTTGTCTCATGGTACAGATGTTTGGTTAGGGAATGCTGAAGAATTAATTAAGCAGGGGAAAGCTACCTTGGCAGTGGTAATCGGCTGTCGGGATGACATCATGGTTTACTTGATGCACGCCGGACTTGATCCTGGTACGGCATTTACGATTATGGAAACAGTACGTAAAGGGCAATGGAGCAAGATTGATGATGAGAAACGAAACAAATTTTTGACGGCTATGAAAGAAAACAGTGTGCCGGATTGGTACATTGATTCTTGTTCCAAGATCAAATATATGTTTCCAAAAGCCCATGCGGCGGCCTACGTGTTGATGGCGCTGCGGGTAGCCTACTTTAAAGTGTACCATCCGATTTTGTATTATTGTGCCTACTTCTCAGTCCGAGCCAATGATTTCGATTTAGTTGCCATGTCGCGAGGAAAAGATGCCGTCAAAGACCTTATGAAAGAGATCAATGACAAAGGGCTTGATGCTTCTACCAAAGAAAAAAACCTGTTGACCGTCTTGGAATTAGCCAATGAAATGCTGGAACGTGGTTTTGAATTTGGGATGATCGACCTCTACAAATCCGACGCTGTAAACTTTGTAATTGACGGCAACAAGCTGATTGCACCTTTCAGAGCAGTACCGAGCTTGGGAGACAACGTCGCTAAGCAGATCGTAGAAGCCCGTAAAGATGGTCCGTTTCTTTCAAAAGAGGACCTGGCGAAACGAGGCAAAGTCTCACAAACCTTAATCGATTATATGAATGAAAATGGCGTTTTGAAGGGTCTGCCGGACGAGAATCAGCTTTCACTATTTGACATGTTTTGATTAAGAGCTGCTTTTCCTGTTGAATCTAGTCAAACTGCCCCGAAAATTGGGATCACCCTTCTTTGAAGCAAGCAATTCGAGCAATTCCAGATATGGAATACAAGTAAAAGACAAGGGGCTGTGCCAATAGTTGAGTCACCGTCCTCTGAAGCAAACAATACCAAACGTGAGAGCCAAAAGCCGACGATCTTCCACTAAAATCATTGGACGATCGTCGGCTTTTCATTGCTAAAAATTTCAAACACAGACTTTCCTTGATTTCATCAATGGAAGTCAGCATCATTCCCTTCTCTTGACACGTATGGGGATGTTCTCTTTTCGGACAAAGACATCAAGAGGGTCACAAATTTTCCTCATCTGTATAGTTCTATTAATTGTGGTTAAACATCCGCTCGCTTAGTACTTGGAAATAAGTCGTGACATTTCTTTGTTTTTTCGTCATTAACCTTTCAACGGCTGACAAACTTTTGACAATGTATTTGCGATGAGTCTACAGTGATGGCTATCGTTTGAAAAAAAATTGTAAAGCGCGTAGCATGAATGTGTAGGAATCAAAGCTCTTGAAGGAGGATGCGACATGTTATCAGAAAAGAAAAAAGCATATTTGAAAGCGTTATGCAACGAAGATGGCTTTATCAATGCCTTGGCCATTGATCAGCGGGGCTCCTTGAAAAAGATGATTGAAAAAGACAAAGGGGTACCAGCTACTGATGAAGAAGTGATCGAATTCAAAAAAATCGCTTCAGAGGAACTTACAAAGTATGCATCAGCGATTTTATTGGACCCAGAATATGGGATCCCCGCTGGTAAAGCACGGTCAAAAGATGCGGGGCTGCTGACTTCTTATGAAAAAACCGGATATGATGGTAGTGGAGATCAACGGTTTCCTGATCTTTTGGACCATATGTCGGTGAAACGGATTAAAGAAATGGGCTCAGATGCAGTGAAATTTTTGCTTTACTATGACGTTGATGAAGACAAAGCCATCAATGATCAGAAACAAGCATTCGTGGAACGAATTGGTTCAGAATGTGCGGCTGAAGACATTCCGCTTTTTGTGGAATTAATCGCTTATGATGCCAATCAACCGACAAATGATTTAGCCTTTGCTAAAAAGAAACCCCGTAAAGTGCTGGAAATGATGAAAGAATTTGCCAAAGATCGTTACGGCATTGACGTTTTGAAAATGGAAGTACCGGTAAATATGACCTTTGTTGAAGGCTTTACTGACGGCGACATTGCCTATACTCGTGAAGAAGCCCTCGCTTACTTCAAGGAACAAGGGGAAGTCACTGACAAGCCATACATTTTTTTGAGTGCCGGTGTGACAACTGAGCTGTTTCAAGAAACACTGAAGTTTGCCGGTGAAGCCGGTGCAACATTCCGCGGTGTTTTGTGCGGCCGAGCAACTTGGGCTGCCGGGCTACCGCCATTTGTCAAAGAAGGCGAGGAAGCTTGTCGTCACTGGATGCAGACGCAAGGGCGAAAAGACATTGAAGCCTTGAATGCAATTCTAAAAGAAAATGCCAAACCTTTTTGATCTTTAAGTTGCTTAAAAAGGATGCGTGTTTTAGATAAAGATAGTCAAAAGCTGCCAAGTGATCTTCACTTGACAGCTTTTTTAGGAACATTTTTTCTGAAAGTTCACAGAGAGAAGACTTTCATGCTATACTAGGCTAGTTGAAAAAATGCAAAGGAGACTTGTGCCAATGTAGCCACAACTTGAGTTTAAGAGGATCATCCTCAGCAAGTAATCAGTCTTCAGGTAGAGAATTTAAGAAACGGAGTTACCAAAACTATGAATAATCCGAATTTACGACAAGAAGTCGATATGCGCCGTACATTTGCTATCATTAGTCACCCGGACGCCGGGAAAACGACGATCACCGAGCAGCTGCTTTTATTTGGTGGTGCGATTCGCCAGGCTGGGACGGTAAAAGGGAAAAAGACCGGCAATTTTGCCAAATCTGACTGGATGGAAATCGAGAAACAACGGGGAATCTCCGTTACCAGTTCGGTGATGCAGTTTGATTATGATGACAAGCGGGTAAACATTTTGGATACCCCTGGGCACGAAGATTTTTCTGAAGATACTTATCGTACGCTGATGGCAGTTGATAGTGCGGTTATGGTCATCGATAGCGCCAAAGGTATCGAAGCACAAACCAAAAAGCTGTTTCAAGTAGTCAAAAAACGGGGCATCCCAATTTTTACTTTCATCAATAAATTGGACCGTGATGGGCGAGAACCGCTGGATTTGCTGGAAGAATTAGAAGAGCTCTTGGATATCGAGTCTTATCCGATGAACTGGCCGATTGGGATGGGAAAAGGCTTGGAAGGGCTGTACGACATCTATAACAATCGAGTTGAACTTTATCGTCCCGACAATTACGGTGGTGAACGCTTTGTTTCCTTGGATGAAGCGGGCGGTATTCCTGCAGACCACCCATTAAACGGCAACAGCCTTTTTGGACAGGTCCAAGAAGAAGTGGAATTGTTGAAAGAAGCCGGGGATAGCTTTGACCGTAAAAAAATTGCACGGGGCGATCAGACGCCGGTATTCTTTGGCTCTGCGCTGACGAAATTTGGCGTGCAGACCTTCTTAGAAACATTCTTGGAATTTGCCCCATCGCCATATGGTCATAAGACGGTTGACGGAAAAGAAATCAGTCCGTATGAGCCAGAATTTTCCGGATTTGTCTTCAAAATTCAAGCCAATATGAATCCGGCTCACCGAGATCGGATTGCCTTTGTACGAATCTGTTCAGGTACTTTTGAGCGAGGCATGGATATCTTTTTGGAAAGAACCGGCAAGAAAATGAAGCTGGCCAATGTCACCCAGTTTATGGCGGATACCCGTGAGAATATTCAAGAAGCGGTTGCCGGGGATATCATTGGGGTCTATGATACCGGCAACTATCAAATCGGTGATACCTTGTACGAAGGAAAGCTGAAAGTCGCTTATGAAGAACTCCCTTCCTTTACACCGGAACTGTTCATGAAAGTGCAAGCTAAAAATGTGATGAAACAAAAATCCTTCCATAAAGGAATCTATCAGCTGGTCCAAGAAGGTGCCATTCAATTGTACAAGACTTATCTGACTGAAGAATACATCATCGGTGCGGTAGGTCAGTTGCAGTTTGAAGTGTTCCAATATCGGATGCAAAACGAGTACAATGCCGAAGTCGTAATGACACCAATGGGGCACAAAATCGCCCGCTGGATTGATCCAGCGGACTTGGATGAAAAAATGAGCTCCAGCCGCAACATCTTGGCGCGGGACCGTTTTGACCAACCACTGTTTTTATTTGAAAATCAATTTGCCGAACGCTGGTTTGCTGATAAGTATCCGAAAGTACAATTGAAGAGCTTGATGTAAGAATGTTTTTTCATTCTGTAATAGATTACACTGTTGGTATAGAAGCCGTAACATAAGTTACTTACAAAAATCCTGTGAAATGGCGTGATTACGTTCGCTTCATGGAATTTTTTGATAAAATAAATGTAGGAGCCGACGCAGGCTACAGATTAGAGGGTAATCTAGAATTTTCCATATATCGAAAAAAACAAGAATCTCTCGGAAAAATGCACTGTTTTCCGAGAGATTCTTGTTTTAGTGTAACCACGCAAAATTTGTTTATATTGTAGCTCTTTATTGTGCTTTCTAAAAGTCAATAGTTCAAGCAATCAGCTATTTTCTAATGAAATGATTTGAATAATATTCATTTTATTTGAAAATTATCAAATTATAAATTAATATTAGATTAATAAATTATAAATTTTTTAATTTAAATAATTGGTTTCAATTATTGAAGAAAGGAGATTATGTAAAATGATCGGTATAAAAAAACTAAGCATTTTGATTTTAGTTACTCAGTTTTTTTTTGCAACGAGCTCTTCCTCACTTTCAGTGACGGAAAGCTATGATGAAAGCTCAAGTGAAGGAACATATGAAACAACTAATGAATCCACTGAAAAATTAGAAATTAATGATACAGAAAACGAAATTCATGAGAATCAAATAAGCGCTGATTCTAGAGAACAAGTAATCGATGATGGACAAGTGACAGATGGCAGTGTTAAAGAAAGTGACTCTAATAATCAGCCAACAAAAGAAAGTGCCAGTCGTGCTGTAGGCGTGCAGGCAAGTGGTAGCGGTACTTCCCAAGCTGATCCTCGGATCGTTGAGAACTCAGCTGAGTTAAGAACAGCAATTGAAATAGATAAAGTTTCTTACATTCAACTAGCTGATTCTGATGAAGTTTTTCGATTCGAAGAGGGTAGCTCGTATATTGATATCACGAGTGATGTTACTATTGATGGCAATGGCCGAACGCTTTCTTATAACGATAGTAAGCGTAACCGTGCTTTACAAGTTACAAAAGCCAATGTTTCAGTAAAGTTACAAAATATGATATTTGGGTCTGAAGATTATTCTGTTGATGCTTACGATTATTTTGGCTTTTGCCAAGGTAATGGTAATTCAAATGTTACGATTGAAGTAGAGAATATTAATTATTATTCCACTTCGGCTGCTCAACCTTTTCATAATCGTGGGACTGGTAGCAAAATTGTTTTTTCCGGTACTAATTATTTTACTGTTCAAACGGGCTCTTACTCCCAAGAGTTTGCGGAATGTAATCATTTCCTTTTTAAAGAAAATAGCCATACGAAGATTGAGCATGCTACGGGGTGGGCCAATTCGATTGAGACGTCTGGTAGTAATTTCAGTTTTGAATTAGAAGCAGGAGCGGTTGTGGATTATAACACAACGAGTAGCCAGTTTGTTGATAACTATTCAGCTAATGGAACGATGAAAATTGGTGAAGGAGCGTCGCTGAAAATAAGTGGTGGTGAAACGTTTGTTAATAGTAGTCGACCAATGAATCTTCAAGTTGATAAGGGTGGAAAACTCGACTTAACTTTTGCGAGAAAGTTTAATTTTTCTGATGCTTCCACATTCAATTTTGCGAAGGACTCAACGTTAAATATGGCTGTAACGGATGATAGCCAAGTTTTTAGTAATACCATCTCTGCAGCAAATTTCATTATTGATAATGCTTATCGCTTATCTTTTAATGTTTCTAAATCAACAAATAGTGAACCAGTTAATGCAGGGTTCACATTTTTTGAATTTGTCGACGACATTACCGGTTACGGTATTACGGCAGGCAACACGCCTATAAACACAATTATTAACCAGGGTGATACCATTACTTCAGATAAGGGAGACTTCATGTTAAGTCCATTACCTGACTTTACAGATGACGAAAAAACAACGATTCGAGGAGCAAAAAGTATTGTCTTACAACGCCTGCCCAATCCAGCGGTGATACGAGATGTCAAACAAGTGGTTAAAGATACTAGCGCTGCTTTTAATCTGACTGATTATTTGACCAATAATAATGTTATTACTGGCGTAGATTATTTGCTATTTAGTAAGCAGCAAGATACTGAAAGCTTTAATGTTACTGATAAAATCGCTGAACAAAAGATAGAAGCAAAAGCAGAAGAAGCAGAAGAAGCAGAAGAAGCAACAGAGCTTACTGAAGCAGAAATTACAAGTTCTGTAGAATTTACCGGTTTAGCAGGACAGACAGAATATTGGCTCTATGTCCAAATCAAAACGGGCTTTGAATCAGGTGATAGTGAGTGGTATGAAGTACCTTTTACTACAAAGACTGATACACTCAATGTGTCATTCCCAACTGAAATGTTCTTTAATACCGAAATGTCTGAAGAGGGTAGACGATTAATAGTCACCTCACAACGTTATCGAGTCAAAAACAATAGTGCTTATCCAATTGAATTAAAGATAGATACATTTAGTGAAAATAGTGATTCTGGCATTATCTTGTTAGAAAATACAGACGGTGATACACAAGATCATTTATTTTTACAGCTAGCAAAAGATAACGAAGAACCAACTACTTTAATAAAGGATTTAAAAGATGCTAGCATGGGAACGTTAGAAATCGATCAACAAATAAATTTACGGTTTACTGGCGAGTATTTTGGTAACGCGGGTAAAGAAATTAAACCAAAATATAATATGATTTTAGAATTTACTAGAACGGGGGATTAACGAATGAATACAACTGAAACGCAATCCAATCAAAAAAATAAAAGATTGATTTTACTCGTATTATTGCTTTTATTGTTAAGTGTTGGAGGATATTTTGTTTATCGTTACTTTAATCAACCTGATGTACCTGTGACGATAATTAGTGGCGAGTTTTTACCGGATGGAAAAGATGCGGCTAAAATTTCAAGTGAAGAATTGCAACGATTGGCGCAAAAAAAAGTAGATGCGAGCCAGTTCAACATGGTTATCGCCCCCACTGCCAATGTGCAACAAGGTACAAAGAGTGATTTGTTTATTCAAAACCCACCTCATAACGCCAATCCAATCAACGTGGAAATTCGGTTAAAAGATTCAAATGAACTAGTTTATACCTCGGGTGCTATTCACCCGGGTTATGAAATAAAAGGAGCTACTCTGGAAAAAAAATTGGAGGAGGGGAGTTATCCGGCAACTGCGCTTTTTAGCATTTATGATGGTAATACCAAAGGAAAGCGTGGACAAGTTGCCGCAGCGATTGATTTTGTTGTGAAATAAAAAAAGGAAGGAAGAGGAAAAATGAAAAAAATATTTGGTTTAGTTGCACTATCAAGCATTATGTTGATGGCCCTACCGGCATATACAGAAGCGGATATTATCGGAGAAAATTCTGGAGAGATTACGATTAATGGCACATTAGGTATTGATAATACAGATGAAGATGCACCCATCGTAGAAGGTGACGATGCTTGGATTAATGTAACACTTCCGACGGAGACAATCTTCTATAGTGCCAGTCCAAACGCTGGTGCACCTATCACATCACCTGAGTATACAATTACGAATAATTCTGGTCGTCCAGTAGATATTTCTTTTAAAGAAATAGCAAAGATTGGTACGAGTAAAGGTGCTAAATACGCAGTCTCGTTGCAGGGGTTTGGTAAGGGAAATCCTAAAATTATTAATGCGGGTGAAGTAACGGCTGCGCCAGGCTCTCCAACGCTTATTCACACGTTAGCTAGTGTTGACGGAAAACTTGGAGAAGATGATATTCCGCCATTAACAGCTAATACTGTTACTTTTAGATACGTTGGAGAGGTTACGGATGCAGTAACTAGTACAATTACTGAAAGTTACACCATGACGCTTGAATTTAAAGCAGTTGATTGGTCAGAAGAAACAGAAACACCTTAATTTTGTAGGAGGGCTTGCAGATGAGTGGAGATATTCAAGTAACGGGAGTGTTAAACATGCCTGTTGAGTCGTCTGTTTCAGAGCCAGGGGAAACTATTTCAAGTTCGACACCCGATGAAGTTGTGTATGTTTCGACAAAAAAAGAGTTTTACCCACAAACAGGGGATGAAATAGATACGGGCTATCTTGCTATAGGAATACTAATGATTCTCCTTAGTATCACAGTGATTGCCTTTCGTTGCATGAAAAAGACTGAGAAATGAAATTTACTATTAACGATTTCCGTGAATAATGGTAGTATGTGACGTTAGACAATACTAATAAGTTGTGAATGCAGCGTTGAAAAAAAACGCTGCATTTTTTTTGTGACATAAAATGCGATTATCAATTGTACAAGACCCATCTGACTGAAGAATACATCATCGGTGCGGTAGGTCAGCTGCAGTTCGAAGTGTTCCAATATCGGATGCAAAACGAGTACAATGCCGAAGTCGTAATGACACCAATGGGGCACAAAATCGCCCGCTGGATTGATCCAGCGGACTTGGATGAAAAAATGAGCTCCAGCCGCAACATCTTGGCGCGGGACCGTTTTGACCAGCCGCTGTTTTTATTTGAAAATCAATTTGCCGAACGCTGGTTTGCTGATAAGTATCCGAAAGTACAATTGAAGAGCTTGATGTAAACCAATGTTTTTCACTACAATAGACCGTTCCTATCGCTAGTTTAGCGAAAAGGGAACGGTTTTCTTGTAGGTCAGTGATTGATTGGAACAGCTCTTGGATCAGTCGCTGTTGGTTAAGGAAAATGCTTAAGATTGGTGAAAATACGGAAAAATAAATAACTGACTAGGATAAGTTTTTTCTACTCTTTTTCATTGTTCAATTTTGTTATATTAAAAAAGTCGTTCAATATGAATTTTAATTTATGAAAAAATGGTATAAGAATAAAAATAATCCGTATTTTAAATTGTAGTGATGTTTTAGGCGTTCAATAAATAGAATGTTCAGAAAATTATTCGCAAGAAAAAATTATATATTCAGCCGTTGTTTCGATATTTTTTCTCACAATTATGGTATTATATTGAAAGAAAATGAGAAAGGAAGCGTATCATGTTAGAAGAAATCCTCTTAGATGATCCGGCCCGTTCCAAGCTCGGAATCTACAAGCATATTCTTGAAATCGATCCGGGAGAGTATCCGATTCATTATTTTGAAAAGTATACTGGCTACTCCCATATAAAAACAGCCAACCTGTTGCAGGGAATGAATAAAGAACTGCAGGAACTGTCTGGTGGCAGTCGCTTGCTGAATGAAAAAGACAAAGTAGTTGTAGCCAAAGTAATCCCCAGCTACCAACAATATCAACAATATTTGTTTTCACGAGGAGTTCCCTACGGTGTTTTGCTGGAATCATTGTTGCATCCGGACAAGGATCTGAAGGATTTCGGGACAATGTCTGGGCTCAGTCAATCTTCTTTGATGCGTCGCCTGAAGCCGTTGGTGGAATACCTGAAATTCAAGGGTATTCGCTTGAACTGTTTGCAAATGGAGGTCACCGGTCGGGAGTCTGCAATTCGTATCATGTACTTTAATTTCTTGTGGAGTGTGGATTTTGGCACAAAACTCTATGGGTATTTTGAGAATGAGCTGCAACAGTCACTGGACAGTTTTTTGTCAGCAGATGATCTCGTTTATTTAAAGTACGTCGAAAAGCGCGAATTCAGTATGTACCATGGCATCAGTCTCTTGCGGACGAGACAAGGGTACTATGTCGACGAACCGCAGATTAACCAATTACTTTTTCCTGCAACTAACCGGAAGTTCAAAGAAGCCTTGGAAGCAGAGAAGGTTCCTGAAACTTATCAAGAACGAGAAGCGAACTTCGTTAACTATATGATTTTCTACTGGCCGCAGATTTTTGCGACAGATGATCCGCGTTTGCCAATCATCAAGCGTCAGTACAAATTACTTGATGAATCGAAAGGCTATGCCGCAACCTTTTTCGAAGGAATCAAAAAAGAGCTTAATATCATTGGACGCGGGCAACAAGAACTGTTACTGCTGAATTTGCAAACTATTTTTTTACGGCGCCAGATTTTGGGTGGCAATGTCCCTAAAAATCTTGACTTTATCATGGAAAGCTTGAAAAAACAACATCCAGAATTTGAAGTGCTAGCTGGTCGTATAAGCGACACTTTATCAGAAATTGTTCCAGCAGATGAGGATTTGGTCAGCTTGTTGACGATTGTCTGCATTAACGCTTTTCATAATGAAGGCCCGGCAGAAAAGGTCAACATCGGGATTATTGGTTTTCCAAATCATTTCTTGCTGTATGCTATGATTAATCGCATCGAACGCTTGCCTTTCGTTGAATTCTCGCTGATGAATTCATCGAGTTTAGAAAACTACGATGCGGTGATTACTTGTAGCAAAGAGCTTTTGCCTAAGAATACTAAAAATTACTGGATTGTTGAAGGAGAAGCTTCCTTTGATGATATGGATAATTACCTCTTCCAGTTGTACAAAGAAAAGACGGTTTAACCTAATACTGGTTAGACAGCGATAGCTTTACAAATAGCAAAAAGCCTCACGAAGTATCGTCAAAAGTCAGATATATTCTGCTGACTGTTTGATACTATCGTGAGGCTTTTTTGATTTTTGGTTATTACACAGCGGTGGTATCAGGTTCTGGATATTTTTGGATTGAAATCTCCACAAAGCCATTTTCTTGAATAACATGGATGTCTTCAACACTAGGTTCCTGCGGCATTTTTCTGAGAAAATAAGTTTTAATTTCATCGATTTCATTTTGCCGAATGTTGCGTTTTTTATTGATCATTAGGATTTCGTTGTGGGCCGGTGCGACAGTATATATGACAGTCGTATTGCCTGCGGTATAGACTTTCACCAATTCCGCGTCAGTATTTTCCAACTGGTTACGGACCAGCCTTGAATGACTGTTGGTTACGTTGATCAATTTCATAAGACTTCACCTCAAAGTTTCGTTCATATTTTCATTATAAAATTTTAACGGTGATTTTGAAAGTAATATCACCTCACCATGTTAAATTCTTCAAAAAGAGTCATGTTGGAAGAAAATAGAGAGGCAAATGATGTGGCAGTATGGCCTTCAAAAAGAAAGGGGTAGAAAAAAGAAGGTGTCGGCTAAAAAACCGATACCTTCTTTTTGTTATGCTATCAAACTTCGCTATCGCCAGTCTTGTTGTCTGTTTCATCAGCAACATCAGGAGCAGCCGTTTTTTTAAGTGGTTCGTCAGCTTCCTTGACTACAATCTTGTCGTCTTCCAAAACAGCTTGTAATTCAGTTGCTTGTGGATGATCGAGATAAAATTCAGCGATGCCGTCTTCAATCTGATCTTGGATTGTACGGCGCAAAGGACGCGCACCCATCGAAGGATCATACCCAAGATCGACTAGTTTTTCTTCGACTTCTTTGGTGACATCAATGTGAATGTGTTGCGTTTTCAGCATGCCATTGACTTCGTTGAGCATCAATTCCACAATCTTCAATAGATTTTCTTTTGACAAGGCGCTGAATTCGATGATGCCGTCGAAACGGTTCAAAAATTCAGGGGTGAAGTAATTATTCAACTGTCCTAAGACAGAGCGGGTCACGCCGTCTCTAGCTGCACCAAAGCCGACATTGGCTTCGACTTTGCCGGTACCAGCATTGGAAGTCATGATAATCAAAGTATCCTTGAAGCTGACTGTCCGCCCTTGGGCATCTGTCAAACGCCCGTCATCAAGAATTTGCAAGAACATATGCAAGACATCCGGATGCGCCTTTTCAATTTCGTCTAAAAGAATCAGGCTATAAGGATTGCGGCGAACTTTTTCCGTCAATTGACCTGCTTCTTCGTAACCGACGTAACCTGGAGGTGAACCGATAAGTTTTGAAACACTATGTTTTTCCATGTATTCCGACATATCAAAGCGGATCATGGCATCTTCAGAACCAAACATCTCATAAGCTAATTGTTTGGCCAACTCTGTTTTTCCGACCCCGGTTGGTCCGATAAAGAGGAAAGAGCCAATTGGTCGATTTTGTTTACCTAACCCAACCCGATTGCGGCGGATGGCTTTGGCAACGCGATCAATTGCTTCATCCTGTCCAATAACATGTGCTTTCAAGTCATCGGCAAGGTTTTTCAACTGCGTTTGTTCTTTTTCCTTGAGTTCGCCTACTGGAATACCGGTTTTCTGTTCGACGATTTGCTCCATATCTTTTTCTGTGATGACAGGTGTTTCTTCATCGGAAATTTGGTTCTTTTTCATTTCTTCCAGCTTGTTGATCTGATCTCGATAGTAGGCAGCTTTTTCAAAGTCTTCTTCCTGAGAAGCTTTTTGCTTTTGTGCTTCGGCATCTTGCAGTTTTTTATCGATAGTTTTCGGATCGACAAACTGGATGGTTAGATTTTTCTTAGAACCGGATTCGTCCAACAAATCAATCGCTTTGTCTGGCAAGAAGCGATCTTGGATGTAGCGATTAGACAATGTTGCTGCGGCTTCGATGGCCTCATCCGTATATTTCACATGATGATAATCTTCGTAACGAGGTTGCAAGCCTTTCAAAATACTAATCGTTTCTTCAACAGTCGGTTCATCCACTCGAACTGGCTGCATCCGTCGTTCCAGCGCTGCGTCTTTTTCGATGATGCGATACTCATTCAGCGTTGTTGCGCCCACCATTTGCAGCTCGCCGCGTGCCAAAGCCGGTTTCAAGATATTGCCGGCATCCATGTTGCCATCGCCAGCAGCGCCAGCCCCAACGATTTCATGCACTTCATCGATAAACAAGATGACATTTTCAGCCTGTTTGATTTCATCGATTAGTTTTTGCATCCGTTCTTCAAATTGTCCGCGAATGCCAGTCCCTTGTACCAGTGAAGCAACATCTAAACGAATGACTTCTTTTTCAAGCAATTTTTGGGGAACGTCACCATTGACAATCTTTTGCGCCAGGCCTTCGACAACAGCTGTTTTACCAACACCTGGTTCACCGATCAGCACCGGATTGTTTTTTGTCCGACGATTCAAAATTTCAATCACGCGTTGAATCTCTTCGTCACGACCGACAACCGGATCGACCCCGCCGTCTCTGGCTTGTTGCGTAATATTAATTCCATATTCACCTAGCAGTCCTTCTGCGCCCCCACTTGGACGACGGGGAGGTTGGCCACCGTTGAAATTATTTCCACCGGTCTGTGTTGGAGGCGTTTGTTCATAAGGAGATTGTCCTTGTTGCATCTGTCGGGACATTTGACGGAACAAATCATCCAATGAACCGAAACCAAAAGGATCTTGTGCCATCATCGTTTGTCCTCCTTGTTGATTTTTCAATTTTTGGTAGCAGCTTTGACAATAGTCCAGTTGTTTTCGTTGACCATTGACGTTTGCATACAAATGAATCGTTGCTTCATTTTTACCACAATTTTGACAAAGCATCATTTCACGACCTTTCTTTACTATGCAAGCTATCCCTTAAAGAAAGGGGCTTGTTATCAATCTTTAACTATTGTAACGCGGTTTGAGTTTTCCGTAAAAAGAAAGCTATTTCTCATGGTCAAAAATGGTTTGACTATCTCTGACCAATTCCAATTATACTCAAGATCGTGTTTCCTGCAACTATCTTGTTTTTTATCCGTTTGTTTTCGATCAGAGGAGACAATTATCGGAAATAGGTATGTTATCTTCAAAAATATTTTTTAAGGAGGGAAAAGTGTAGATACTCTGCTGTTGAAAAAGAGAAAACGGTTGTGAAATCAGGGGAAAAATGGTAATCTTAAGAATTGAAAGGGACAAAAAGCTCGTGCTGTATGCGCGATCACTACCCTAACAAAATACTTTGTTTTATAAAGGAGACCGATCAATATGGAAAAGAAAGACTTTCACGTAGTAGCAGAAACAGGGATTCACGCACGTCCAGCTACCTTGCTGGTTCAAACAGCAAGCAAATTCAGCTCTGACATCAACTTAGAGTACAAAGGTAAATCTGTAAACTTGAAATCTATCATGGGCGTGATGTCTCTTGGTGTAGGCCAAGGTTCAGACGTTACTATCACTGCTGAAGGTGCTGACGAAACAGAAGCAATGGAAGCAATCGTAGAAACAATGAAAAAAGAAGGGTTGTCTGACTAATATGGTTGAAATGCTAAAAGGGATCGCCGCAAGCGACGGAATCGCAGTTGCAAAAGCTTACCTGCTAGTTCAACCAGATTTGTCTTTCAACAAAACTTCAGTAGCAGATACTGCTGCTGAAGAAACGCGCTTGGATGATGCGTTGGCAAAATCCAGCGAAGAATTGACTCTGATCCGTAACAAAGCAGCAAAAAGCCTTGGCGAAGAAGAAGCACAAGTATTTGATGCACATTTGATGGTCTTGAGCGATCCGGAAATGATCGGTCAGATCAAACAAAACATCAACGATAACAAAGTCAATGCTGAAGCTGCATTGAAGGAAGTTACCGATATGTACATCGGCATGTTCGAAGCGATGGACGACAACGCCTACATGCAAGAACGTGCTGCTGATATTCGTGACGTTGCCAAACGTGTTCTGGCTCATTTATTGGGAGTTACTTTACCGAATCCTTCAATGATTAACGAAGAAGTCGTAGTAGTTGCTCACGATTTGACACCAAGTGACACTGCTCAGTTGGACCGTACCTACGTCAAAGCCTTTGTCACTGACATCGGTGGACGTACTTCTCACTCAGCAATCATGGCACGTTCTCTTGAAATTCCAGCAATTGTTGGGACTAAAGAAATCACCGGCAAGGTAAAAGCAGGCGACATTTTAGCAGTCAACGGCATTGAAGGGGATGTGATCATCAACCCTAACGATGACCAGACAGCAGAATTCAATAAAGCTGCTGAAGCATATGCAGCACAAAAAGCAGAGTGGGAAAAACTGAAAGAAGCTGAAACCGAAACTGCGGATGGCGTTCATTTCGAGTTGGCTGCCAATATTGGTACGCCAAAAGATTTGGAAGGTGTTCACAACAACGGGGCAGAAGCAATTGGTTTGTACCGGACTGAATTTTTGTACATGGATTCACCTGACTTCCCAACTGAAGAAGACCAGTTTGAAGCCTACAAAGCTGTTTTAGAAGGCATGGGCGACAAACCGGTAGTGGTTCGGACGATGGACATCGGTGGGGATAAAGAGCTTCCTTACTTGAAACTCCCTCATGAAATGAATCCGTTTTTGGGTTACCGGGCGCTGCGTATCAGTTTGTCTGAACTTGGCGACGGGATGTTCCGTACGCAATTGCGTGCATTGCTTCGTGCATCGGCATTCGGCAATCTGCGGATCATGTTCCCAATGGTAGCGACTCTGAAGGAATTTAGAGCAGCTAAAAAACTTTACGAAGAAGAACGTCAAAAATTAGTAGACGAAGGTGTTGCAATCTCTGATAAGATCCAAGTCGGGATTATGATTGAGATTCCAGCAGCAGCTATTTTGGCTGACAAGTTTGCTAAAGAAGTCGACTTCTTCAGTATTGGTACCAATGACTTGATTCAATACACAATGGCAGCAGACCGGATGAATGAACAAGTTTCATACTTGTATCAACCATACAACCCGTCTATCCTGCGCTTGATCAAAAACGTTATCGATGCAGCACACGCTGAAGGCAAATGGGCCGGCATGTGTGGTGAGATGGCCGGTGATCAAACAGCGGTACCATTGTTGATGGGTATGGGCTTGGATGAGTTCTCAATGAGTGCGACATCTATTCTTAAAACCCGTAGTCTGATGAAAAAACTGACAACTACTGAAATGAAGGAATTGGCAGATCGCGCATTGCAAGACTGCGACACAATGGAAGAAGTTGTTGAATTGGTTCACCAGTATACTGAAGGTAAATAAGTCTTTTTCTAGGCGGAGCAAATGCTCCGCCTTTTTTGCGTTTGATTAAGGGGAGAAGACCGAATTGAATCAATAGATGAACTCAGGCTGAGAAATGTCTGAGTTTTTTTGCTGCTTTTTTTGATAAACGTCGTTTCTTATCCTGATCTTTTTTTGAATGGAATTTGCAACAGCTGTTATTAGTTCACTTTAAAGAAGAGCCTAGAGAAATATTTGATGAAACAGGCTCTTCAAAAAAAGATAAGGCCTAAATTATTCAAAAAAAATCATTTTAAATTGGAATTTTGCCATTTTATTTTTAATAGTAAAAAATTCACAATCCGGATGAATGAGAAATTTGAAAGTGAAAAATGTGTCTTGACATGTTTAAAACGGAAACAGTTTTTGGCACCATATTCCAAATTTCGTTTGTGAAAAATAATATCTATTTCTGCTTATACATTAAAAAAACAACAGGAATCTAATGGTTCGATTTTTCTTAAGCAAATAATTTATTGTTTTAAAAATTAGTTGGTATTATCTACGTGTAGATATAAGTCGATATAAAAATGTCTAAAAAAAATAATTTATAATTTTATTTTGAAAATTTTGGAGTAAGGTGGTTTTTGTGAAATGAAGGATATTGATAATAAAAAAACATGTGAAATTCACAATTCGTAATAATCAGAGGAGGCGATGAAAATGCTGGGAAAACGGAAGGTGGTCCTTTTGCTGAGAATTTCTCTGGTTATCACCGGAATTGTCGGATTAGTCTTTGTCTTTAGTAAGCCAATTACAAATATTTGGATACATCAAGGGACTGAGTCGATGCGAATCAATCGTGTGAATCCCCTGACTGTTAAGGAAAACCAGCGATTAACACAAGAAGAAGCGCCAGAACGTATCCATTATGATTATGAAAGCGTCCAGCCTATCAGTCCCCAAGCAGTGTTTAAAGCACAGTTTCAAAAAAATGATTATCCAATCATTGCAGAGATTGCGATTCCTAGCATTATGGTCAACTTGCCGATTTTTCTAGGGGTTTCTAATGAGGCGCTGCTGTATGGTGCTGGAACGCTGACGCCTGATCAAGAGATGGGGATTGGTAATTACGGATTGATTAGTCATTTATCCTATGATCCAAATGCATTGTTTTCACCACTAGCAAATATCCGTTTAGGTGCTGAAATCTATTTAACAGATTTGAGTTATGTCTATATTTATCAGACTACAGAGAAATTTCAAATTACTCCGGAAGAAATCTGGGTTTTAGAGGAAATTTCTGAACGCCAGATTGTCACATTGATCACCTGTACTGATTTTGGTGCCGAAGGACGTCTGGTGGTACGTGGAGACTTGATAGATGTGATTGCTATCGAGGAGACATCGCAAGAGATTCTAAATGTCTTCGATCTGTAAATTCCATTCTAATTCAATAAGTAAGTATTTCATGTCAACTCGACATTTGAAATAGGACTGTCAGTTTGTGAAGCAGGACTTAAGGAGGTGTAAATAGTTTCCTGTGAACTAAAAAGTTGAAGAGAAAGAGGCGAAAATTTTGAGGAGGAGTTAATTATGAAACGTCCCGATTACAGAATGCTTATGAATTCAAAAAACCATCGTAAGACGAAAAAGAGAAAATCACTTCTAGCAAATGTTGCTGTATCCGGAATGCTGCTAACAGGAGCAATGGTCGCCGGCACTACTTTCTTGTGGTCTCCGACAGTCGTTGAAGCAGCTGTTGTTCACGGACAGTTATTTGGCTCAATTACAACAAGTAATGATCAGTCATCTCCTTTTGAAATCGGTGATGGCGTGCAACCCGTGACATTTACAGTGACTGGGACGTCAGGGGTTTCAGCTGACCTTTTAACCGGTGACAAATATATTTTGTTGGCGATTCCAGAACATCTTACTGGACGTGTGGATCCTAATGGAATGGGATCGTTGGATTTGGAAGTTTTGTCATTTGCTGATGATGTATTAAATCCAATCATCAATCCGGTTAGTTCGTTGGTAAGTGATTTGTTAGGAGTCATTGATACGTTGGTAGCAGCTAATCCTCTGGCTAGTTTGAACTTTCAAGAAGTATACGACCAACTACAGTTATTGGAAAACCTTGGTAACTTTAATGGAGCAAATATTGATCAAGTTTTTGAAATCTATACAGATGGTGCTGGCAATCAGTATTTGGTAGGGAATTTTGATAACGTTTTAGAGACAATTATTCGCACAAACCTGATTCAGATTTTGGATAATCTGAATGCAGCTGTGCAGTCACTTGAAGCGACATATCCAGGAAATGCACTTACTAACCCCGCAGGAGCCATCGCAGCTGGGGTAATCAATACCGGCGTCGCACCTTTCAAATTGACCATCAGTGCAGCAGTTACTCTGCTGAAGGGGACAGTCAACTTAGCGGGAGGAGTGGTGAGAGAGTTAGCTGACGCTTCCGTTTTAGGATCAACTAGTGCAACCATCCCGACCTTAATTACACCGCCAGCATTAAGTGAGCTACAAGCAAGTTTTGGCAATTTGCCACAGTATGATCTTGGTTTTGTTGGGACAATTGCACAGACAGATTTGATCAGTATTACGATTACGGGTGATACAGAAGGATACGCGACAGTTTCCTATGTGGGTGTGAATGTGACCGAAGCGCCCACAGCTGAAATGACGGGCAATCCCTCAGGATATCAGGTTTCTGGAACTGGCGTGGTAGGAGCCACAATCGAAGTTCGGGATGAATCTGGAAACGTAATTGGTTCGGGATTAGTGGATGACGATGGCAACTATGTGATCGAAATTGAAGGCGAAGCAGTATATCCAGGACAACCTTTAAATGTAGTTGCGATTTTGGAAGAAATTGAAAGTGAACCTACCCCAGTGCAAGTTCCTGAACTGGTAACACCAACAGCAGAGATCGTTGGGAATTCAGTATCTGGCTATCAGGTTACTGGGCAAGCTGACCCTAGTGTGATGATTGAGATAAAAGATACAGAAGGGACAGTTATTGCAACAGGATTCACAGATAGTGAGGGGAATTATACAGCGGAAATTGAGCCTGGATTAGTAGAAGAAGGTCAAGTATTGACTGTAAATTCAAAAGTAACTCGAGATGATGTTGACTATCTAAGCCTTAGTACCGATATCATTGTCCCTGAAGATGATGATTCGGATAGTGATGCGGATGGCGATTCCGATGGAGACGCGGATGGAGACTCCGATGGTGATTCCGACGGCGACGCGGATGGAGACTCCGATGGTGATTCCGACGGCGACGCGGATGGAGACGCAGACGGTGATTCCGACGGCGACGCGGATGGAGACGCAGACGGTGATTCCGACGGAGATGCGGATGGCGATTCTGATGGCGACTCCGATGGCGATGCAGATGGTGATTCTGACGGCGACGCAGACGGAGACGCGGATGGTGATGCGGATGGTGACGCAGACGGAGATGCGGATGGCGACGCAGACGGCGATTCCGATGGAGACTCCGATGGTGATTCCGACGGCGATTCCGATGGCGATGCAGATGGCGATTCCGATGGAGACGCAGATGGTGATTCCGACAGCGATTCTGATGGCGACGCAGACGGCGATTCCGATGGCGATTCCGATGGAGACGCGGATGGCGACGCAGATGGCGACGCAGACGGAGATGCGGATGGCGACGCAGACGGAGATTCTGACGGCGATGCGGATGGCGATTCCGACAGTGATTCTGACGGCGATGCGGATGGCGATTCTGACGGCGACGCGGATGGCGATTCTGACGGCGACGCGGATGGCGATTCCGACAGTGATTCTGACGGAGATGCGGATGGCGACGCAGACGGTGATTCCGATGGTGATTCTGATGGCGACGCAGACGGCGATTCCGATGGCGACGCAGATGGTGATTCTGACGGAGACGCGGATGGAGACGCAGACGGCGATGCGGATGGCGATTCTGACGGAGACGCGGATGGCGATTCCGACAGTGATTCTGACGGAGATGCGGATGGCGATTCCGATGGAGACGCGGATGGAGACTCCGATGGTGATTCCGACGGAGACGCGGATGGCGATTCTGATGGCGACGCAGATGGTGATTCCGACGGAGACGCGGATGGCGATTCTGACGGCGATGCGGATGGAGATGCGGATGGCGATTCTGACGGCGATGCGGATGGCGATGCAGATGGCGACGCGGATGGAGACGCAGACGGCGATGCGGATGGAGACTCCGATGGCGACTCCGATGGCGATGCGGATGGCGATTCTGACGGCGATGCGGATGGCGATTCTGATGGCGACGCAGATGGTGATTCCGACGGAGACGCGGATGGCGATTCTGATGGCGACGCAGATGGTGATTCCGACGGAGACGCGGATGGCGATTCTGACGGCGATGCGGATGGCGATGCGGATGGCGATTCTGATGGCGACGCAGACGGCGATTCTGACGGCGATTCTGATGGCGACGCAGATGGTGATTCCGACAGCGATGCGGATGGCGACGCGGATGGCGACGCAGACGGCGATTCTGACGGAGACTCCGATGGCGACTCCGATGGTGATTCTGACGGAGACGCGGATGGTGACTCCGATGGTGATTCCGACAGCGATTCTGATGGAGACGCGGATGGCGACTCCGATGGTGATTCCGACGGAGACTCTGACGGTGATTCCGATGGAGACGCAGATGGCGACTCCGATGGTGATTCCGACGGAGACTCTGACGGTGATTCCGATGGCGACGCGGATGGTGACGCAGACGGCGATTCTGACGGCGATGCGGATGGTGATTCCGACAGCGACTCCGACAGCGATGCGGATGGTGATGCAGATGGCGATTCTGATGGCGATTCTGATGGTGACTCCGATGGCGACGCAGACGGTGATTCCGATAGCGATTCCGACAGCGATGCGGATGGCGATTCTGATGGTGATTCTGACGGAGACTCTGACGGTGATTCCGATGGCGACTCCGATGGCGACGCAGACGGTGATTCCGACGGCGACTCTGACGGTGATTCCGATGGCGATTCCGACGGCGATTCTGATGGTGATTCCGACAGCGACGCGGATGGCGATGCAGATGGCGACGCGGATGATGATGATCGAATCACTCCGATTAGTCAGCCTAAACCAACTAGTACCTCATCGTTGAAATCACGGTTACCAGTAACCACTTTGCCGAAATCCGGTGCTGAAATCGGTGCGGGCGTGCCGATCTTGGGTGGATTAATCTCCTTCTTCTCTGGATTGGGACTATGGAAATCAAGAAAGAACAAACGAAATAAAAAATAGCTTTTTCTCGCAGTTAGTGAAAAAGTATCACTGACTGCGAGTCTTAAGATGAATATTGCAATGAAGCTGGAGGACTATTGTCAAGTAATAGTGAAGGTGAATTTATAAAGATATGAGGAGGAAGAAGGATGATACAAACAGCGGTTAATCCCATTAGTCGGTTGGAAGATATTTTGGCAGGATCAGTCAATATGGAATTGTCACAAACCACTTTGATCCTGAGCTATGGCATGAAAAGTGGTCGCAGTATTGTCAAAGAGTTCTATGGCCGTGACTTTCAGCAGACCTGGCAAAAACTGTCACGTTTTTATCGCCGACTTCCAGAAACAGATTATCTGCGAATCGATCTTATCGTCGAAGAGCATAGGCTGTCCTATCTTGAGTTAATCGATTTGTTGGGGTCAATTAAACGAAATAATTATATCGATTTTGGTCTTCGTTTTGTCGGCCTTAAAAAGCGCCTACTTTTAAAAGAAGAGCTAACGGCAAATGCTGTAATTGTTCCGGATAGCAAACATAAGGTGGGTAAAAATAAGCCTAATCTACACATCGATTTTCCTAATTATCGGAACTATATGCAACAAAAATATGGTGATCGAGAATCTTCCCTGAAATATATTGAGACAGCAGCTATCTTTTCGTTCAAAACGAAAGCGTTTTTGCTTGAAAATGACTTGCTATTGCCTTTGAAGGATTATGGGAATGGCAATCATTTTCGAGAAATTGACCTCCTGGATTTTTCACCCCAACTAGATTCAGTGATTGAAAAAGGTGGGAACTATTTGTTGAACCAATTGCAAGCGGATGGCTCTTTTACTTATGGGTACTTCCCGTGTTATGGCAAAATAATTCCTAATTACAATGCAATCCGTCATTTCTCCTCAATCTACGCTTTACTAGAAACTGGCGAACTGTTGGAAAATCAGAAGATGATACAGCAGGCTTTGCAAGGGCTCGTATGGGGCTTTGATCATCTAGGTATCAACGTAGCAGATCATTTTCTGATTAAAGAGGAAATTAACGGTGTCGTAGAGTATAAACTAGGTGCACAAGCGTTGGCGATTTTAGCAGCGGCTAAGTATACGCAAATCACTGGAGACGAGCGTTTCTTTTCTAAAATGAAAACCTTGACTCAAACTATTGAAAACTTATTTTTAACAGCAGAAGATGAGACAGTTCATGTATTGGATCAGGATTTGGCGATAAAGGAACGATTTCGCATCGTTTACTACGACGGTGAAGCACTCTTTTCGATGCTACGAGCTTATGGACTGATGAAAGATCCGGAAATGTTTGCCCTGTGTCAGCGGTTGATGGATCATTTTGTGGAAAACCGTTACGAACGCTATCACGATCATTGGCTCAGTTATGCAGTCAACGAATTTCTACTGTATGAAGAAAAGGTGGAATACTATCGCTTTGGAGTGGCTAACGCGCTGAATAAAATTGATTTTATGAAGCAAAGAGACACTGCGTATCCTACGATGCTGGAATTGCTAGTTGCAGCAGCCAAGATGATGAAAAAACTTGCAGTTTACGAAAATCGTAACCAAGTCATGACCGACGAAGCATTTCTTAGAGGACAAGATAAAATCGAAAATGTGATGGAATATCGAGCTTATCATGAATTGGTGACGGGGACAATGTTTCCTGAACTAGCCATGTTTTTCAAAGAACCTATAGCGATTGAATACGGTTTTTTTGCAAGACATGATCGGTTCCGAATGCGAATTGATGATGCTGAGCATTTTCTTTCCGGTTTGATCAACTACCGACAGTTTATGGAAGGAGGCATTTGAGATGTGGGTATTGTATATTCGATTTTTCTCACTACTTTTGCTAGCTTTGTATCTCATCGTAACTCACAAAAAGAATAAGAAGAATAAGACCATGGGCCAACAAGATGAAACCTTCGAGTATAAGAAAAATAAGGATGGACGTTATCCCTGGGAAGTAGACATTGATGATTCCCCAAACAGAATTACAAAAGAAACACCAAAATTTATTGAAAAAGATCGTATTCGCAGGGGGCATTGGCGCAAGTAAAGGGTTGGAAGCGTCGCTTGGTATCGTAAGCTCCGATTGAGAGGAGGGCCTGATAATGGGAAAAGCAAAGCGTTCCTTTTTGAATATTCTCACTGCAGTTTTGACTTTGACGGTTCTTCTTGGAGTTACTAGACAAGTGTTTGCTGAACTTATCTACATTGAATTGTTTGAAAATACAGTTGTAGATAACAATAGCAATACTACCCCAGCAACAGCCTATGGACAGATTGTTGATCAACCAGTGACTTTTCAAATTACAGCTTCCAGCACCATCAATGCCGCCATACTACCAGATGGAGGGAAAAAATACCTGCTTTTATATCTGCCAGAAGAGATGATTGGCCAAGTTGCTTTGGAACCTTTCGAAGTTCAAACCATCGTTTCGGTGCCTGTTAATAATCTTCTGGGAGGATTAAATACGGTAGTAATAGCTTTAATCAACAATCCGCTCTTGGGCATACTGTTTCGGAATAATTTGACAACGGCATTAGCGAATGTGATGTCATTTGAGAACTTTGGTGCTGCGAATTTTATGGTGACAGGTCAATGGTCAACAGATCAACTGGCAGTGGGTGAAATAGATGGGCAACTGGGCCCGCTGTTAGCAAATGATCTAAAGAGCCGATTGAATGCGTTAAAAGCAGTTGTCAATTCGATTCCATTGGGGGCGCTTTTATTATCCCCAACACTTAATGCAATTGATAATCTGCTGACGGCTATTGATAGTGGCAGCCTAGTGAGCGAGTTGGCTGAGACCGCGATTTTAGGAAGTACAAGCGCTACGATCCCAACGAGAATGCACGCACCAACGATTTCTCAAGGAGCGTACACCGCAGAGTTTCGTACGGGAATCCTGTGGAGCTCAGCACTTCCAGAAAATGATGTCGCAGCCAAGCTCAAGCTTTCTCCTATCTATTTTGATTTTGGACAGGTAACGTGGCAGGATCAATTACTCCCTGAACAATTAAATTTTGGACGCCACCTCCTGCAGACTAAAGATGCAGAGGAATGGATTGCTACGTTAGATGGTCAGCAACAGTCTAGCTGGCAAACTGGCAAGATATTAGTAGAAGATACGACTGTGGGGGAAAATAGTTGGCAACTAAGCGTCCAACAGGTGGGTGAATGGCAAAATGGGACATCCTTATTACCGGCTCAGTTATTCCTTCATTTTGGAAATTTGATAACAACGCTACCCAGTGAAGTTTTATCGGTGAGTAATGACGAAGTTTTTTTAGAAGCAGGGCTACAGCAAACACTACTGGAAAAGATGTCCAGTCCTTCCAATGGAACAGTTGAACTAGATATTCAGCAGTTTCGTTTGAATATTGCCGCCGATACTTTGAAAGTTACAGGGCAATATCAGACGGAGTTGAATTGGACCCTAACTTATGCACCATAAGGGAGGTGCCACGATGGAAGCATTTGCTGCAGAGACAACAGGTAAAATCAAGTTTTATTATCCCGCGGAAGAGAAGACGCATGAATCAACTGAAGTCATTGTTTCCGAAGAGTCAGAGGAAGTAATGACAAGTAGTGAGACCATTGATGGTACAGTAGAGAATTCCCGTCTTTCTTTTGGGAAGTTTGGAGAAAACAGTGGCCTGGTGTTAGTTGTTTTAGGGATTGTCATATGTGTAATAGCAATCCGAATAAAATTAGGAGGGAGTCGGAGAAAATGAAAAAAAGAGGACTTATTGCTGGGGTGGTACTACTGGGCGCGACATGGCCGGTGGTAGGAACCGCGGCAGAAAAAGATACTGAAGCACTCGTTGAATATGAAGCTGGTTTCTTGGTATTAAATCCTGATAATCAACTGCCAGATGATCTAAACTTTGGATCACATCCAATTCAAACGGCAAGCGCGGAACAGTGGGTGGCGACCTCAGATGGTGTACAAACCTCGCCGGTAACTACAGGAGCCATCGAAATTAGCGATAATCGTGGCGATGAAAGTGGCTGGATCGTGAAACTCGCTCAAATGGAACAATTTGCAACTGACGATGCCATCGAGTTAGATGATGCGATGCTCTTAATTCAATTTGGTTCCATTACCAACAACTTAGGTTCCGATTTCACCTTTAGTCAGGAAGGGTTGGATGTACCTGTCCCTATTGCGACAGCTATCGATCTGATCGTAGCTGATGAAGGAGAAGGAATTGGAGAGACGTCTCTGGAAATTGATCAGTTTGTATTGGATATTTTGGCTGACACACAAAAGGTACCAGAGCAATATACGACTGAATTAAATTGGACAATTGAGGCTGGCGAGTAGTTCTCTTCATACAATTAACAAACTAGCGAAGCTGAGATCAGAGTAAGGAGATGGGATCATGAGAAAAATAGTGAGCGCTTTGATGCTGTTGATGGTTGTCGGATTATGCCGACCTTATGAAACTTTGGCACAAGAAAATCATACGTTTCAAGTTGTCATTGCCCCTCAATTTAATCATGATCCGCAGACTAAATCTTACTATGATATTACGGCGGCCCCATCAGAAGCACTGGTGCTACCATTTAAGATTGAAAACAGTGGCTCTGTAGAAAGTGAATTTGATATTTCCTTTAACCCTGCTTTAACGAACAGTGCTGGTTCAATTGCTTATTCCGGTGTTGCGGAAAGTAAAATTATAGCAGGTGCTCCTGTCATCACTGAGTATGGGATGCTTTCAGAGGAGAAAATAAAAGTTCCAGCTGGTGAAAGCCAAGTGATTACTTTGCATCTCACCATGCCAAATGAAAAATTCTCTGGAAAATTAGCCGGGGGTATCCGAGTGTCGCAGGTACCCACTGGCGAAACAACCGGAAATATTCGTCATACATTTTCTCGTGAAATAGCTGTGATTCTTCAAAATGAGATCGCTTCAATCAAGCCGGATCTGCGTTTTTTAAAAGCTGAAATAGGTGGCGAAGCTCGACGAAAATATGTACAAGTCGACATGGAAAACCTGGCACCCGCTTATCTGAGCCGTGGAGAATTAAACTACCGTATTCGCAGAGAGAAAAAGGAAATGGCAGTGGGGACAGTGAATCTCCGGCTTAGTCCTAGCACAGCTTTTGTTTATCATATTCCATTAGGAGAAGAAAGTTTCCCTGCTGGAATCTATGAACTTGACTTATCGGCAACAGATCATAATAGTCAAAAAACGTGGGAAAATACCTTGAGTTTTGAAATAGAGCCAGCTGCTTCCAGGGCTATCAACCAAGTCAATCAGACAAAAGAAGAGCTGCCTTTACTGATAGTAGTGCTGGGAGCAATCATCGTTGTCCTAATCGGGGTGATCATCACAATATTAATGAAGAAGAGAAGGGAGCCGAAAAAATAGCAAGCCCCGGAAGCTGATAGTAAGGCCATTCCCCTGACTTTGTAATAAATAGGGTCTTAACAAAAAGCGCAGTGGTTGCTGCGCTTTTTATTTGTAAAAGAGTAAACAAAAAAGGATAATCAACTGTATATCTTTTTTTGCAGCTTTTATTCCAAATAGTAGCTATAGAAATCGGTCTTTGGCATGAGGACGGATCAATTCTGTATGATATAATCGTACATGAAAGCAGGCCAAAGATTTAGCGGCAGCTGCTATGGTCAAAAGAGTTGGAGGAACGAATCGTGAAAATCGGGTTTTTCTCGGATACTTATTTTCCGCAAGTCAGCGGAGTAGCAACTTCGATCCGAACATTAAAAGAGCAGTTGGAAAAGCGGGGGCATGAGGTTTATATTTTTACCACAACAGACCCCAATGCCACTGCGCCAGAAGAAGACATTATCAGGATGCCCAGCGTCCCGTTTATTTCCTTTAAAGATCGGCGAATTGTCGTACGCGGTATGTGGTATGCGTACTTGATTGCCAAAGAGTTGGAGTTGGATTTGATTCACACGCATACGGAGTTTGGTGCAGGTATTTTAGGCAAGATGGTAGGAAAAAAGTTAGGCATTCCGGTGATTCACACTTACCATACGATGTACGAGGATTATCTACATTATATTGCAAATGGTAAAGTGTTGCGGCCGGCCCATGTGAAGTTTTTCTCCAGATTATTTGCCAACCATACGACGGGGGTCGTTTGTCCCAGCGAGCGAGTAATCGATAAACTGCGACAATATGGAGTCGATGCGCCGATGCGGGTGATTCCCACCGGTATCGAGATTGAAAAATTCAAGCGCCCCGATATCACACAGGAAATGCGCACGGCGCTCCGAGATTCGTTAGGGATTGCTCAAGATGAGTTATTGCTGTTGTCATTGAGTCGGATTTCTTATGAAAAAAATATTCAAGCCATCATTTACGGCTTTAAAGAAATAGCTGCCCGCATGCCAGAAACCAGACTCGTAATTGTAGGAAAAGGACCATATAAAGAGGATTTGGAAGAGTTGGTTGTAGAAATCGGCCTTTCTGAAAAGGTGACTTTTGTTGGGGAGGTACCTAACGATCAGGTGGCTATCTATTATCAAGCAGCAGATTATTTTGTCAGTGCTTCTACTTCCGAAACACAAGGTCTGACCTATACAGAGGCAATGGCAGCTGGCACACAATTAGTCGTAGAAGGCAATGATTATCTCAATAATCTAATCGATGATGAGAGCTTGGGCATTACTTTTGAAAAGGATCAGGATTTTCCTGACTGCTTCGAAAGTTATGTGCAATCTGGTATCAAAAAAGATCATCAGGTGTTGGATAATAAAATGCACGCCATTTCTGCCGACCATTTTGGTGAAGTGATGTTGTCCTTTTATTTCGATATGACAGCTTACTACTATGAGAATTCACTAGCGAAAGAAAACAGCCAAACAATGCAAAAAATTAAAGGCAAGTTGAAACCGACATTAAAACGTGTGGTTCGGAAAAAAGATACGTTGCACAATGAATAGCTTCAGCAAGCAAAAATCACACTTTTCCCGTATACTGGGAGTGTGATTTTTTTGCTGCAAAGGGTAATTGGCGAAACAAAATCAGTAGCAACACCAGAAGATTGAAATTGCTGAGTAGATTTTTTTATTGATTCTTGAAAAGTACTTTTCAAATACAGGAGGTAGGAGTTATATGAAAATCGGGTTTATCGGAATTGGCGTAATGGGCCATTCTATTGCCAACCACTTACTGACGGCTGGGCATGAAGTTTTTGTCTATAATCGAACAAAAAGCAAAGCAGATGCTATCGTTTCGCTGGGAGCGGTGTGGAAAGATACCCCTCAAGAGTTGACAAAAGCAAGTGAAGTAGTGTTTTCCATGGTGGGTTATCCTCAAGATGTCGAGGAAATTTATTATGGAGAAAATGGGATTTTTAAAGCTGATGTGGCTGGAAAAATACTAGTAGATATGACTACCAGTACACCGACATTAGCAGAAAAAATTGCCGAAACTGCTGCTCAAAGAGGCGCAGACTGCATGGATGCGCCGGTTTCTGGAGGAGATTTAGGAGCTAAAAATGCGACACTGACCATCATGTGTGGCGGAACCAAAGAAGTGTTTGACAAATTGGTCCCACTGTTCAAAGTGATTGGTAAAACATATACGCTTCACGGTCCAGCAGGCAAAGGGCAACATACGAAAATGGCCAATCAGATCATGATTGCTGGTACGATGACAGGCATGACAGAGATGTTAGTATACGCTAAAGCTGCCGGTTTGGACCTGCCTAAGGTTATCGAAACGCTGGCTGGAGGAAGCGCCAGCAATTGGTCGATGGAAAATTACGGTCCTCGAATTTTGAGATCAGATTATTCGCCAGGCTTTTTTGTAAAGCATTTTATTAAAGATTTGAAAATCGCGTTAGATGAGGCTGAAAAGCTTGAACTGAATTTACCTTCAACCAAAGCAGCTTGCCAGCTTTATGAACAATTGGCAGCAAAAGGCCATGAAAATGACGGTACGCAGGCTTTGATTAAACTATGGTGGGAACAATAACATTTTGAAATGTTTTAGAGGCGAAAAATTGGCCATGAAGAGTTCTGAAATGGTGTGTTTATAGGCTGTGATTGGATAAAAAAGTTTGATTTTTTTGCGAAAATCGGTGCATGTATAAGGCGCTTCTGATACAATGATACAGGAAACAGAAAGGGAGGCTTTCGTTTATGAAAAGTTCACAACTGGTCGCTATCATCAAACGCTTGGAAGCAATGACCGAAGCGACTGACAACGAGATTCAAGTGCGTCGCTTTGAAAAAGACGGCGTAGAAAAATGCCTAGTGACTTATGACAAAACTACCGAAACATTCGAATTGACCGAATCCGATTCACAACAAAGCTATCAATTCGACAACATCGATATCGTCGCAATGGAGATTTACGACTTGATCCAATAAACGATGGCATCATGAAAAGACAATCAAAAACGCAACAGCTGAACGAAAAAGATTTCGTTTGGCTGTTGCGTTTTTTTATACTTTTGGTGCTGAGGTGACCGATTCCCTGCTAAAACTTACTTTCAGCTTTAGTATAGAATCGTAAATCTTTTAGAGCGGATCCAGGGTCAATTCGGCCATTAGTTGTGGCACAGTGGTGATTTTGTTTAATCGGTGAACTTGCCCGCCGGCGAAAATCAATCCTTGCTGAGGCTTATCAGTCACCGCATTTAACAGCATTTCTGAAATGCAGTAAGGGATGGTTTTACGGTCACAGTGGTCTAAGGAAAGACAATTGCGGCATTTAGCAATGGGAATTCGCTCTTCGACTTTTGTTCGTTCAGTAAAGTCGTTATGGAGTGCCCGCCCAGGCATACCAACTGGACTTTTGATAATTTCAATGTCCTTTTGGGAAGCATTCAAGTACATTTTTTTGTAGGACTCTGGTGCATCACATTCCTCTGTAACGACAAAGCGGCTAGCAATCTGCACGCCGCTTGCACCTAGGGCAAGGTAACGATCAATGTCGCTTCGGTCAAACACGCCGCCAGCAAATACGACGGGAATTTTTTGTTGAAATTTCTCTTCGTATACAGCAACTTCGTCAAGGATTTTTGTAAACTCTTCATCCATGACTTCAGGAGCCATGCCGGTATCTTCATATTTGAAGCCTAAGTGTCCTCCGGCTTGCGGACCTTCCACCACAACAAGGTCGGCAGTCCGATCATAGCGTTTGGCCCAAGTGCGCAAAATGACTTTGGCAGCTTTGGCTGAAGAGACAATCGGTGCGATTTTGGTTTTTGCTGTACCTACGAGTTCTGGAAGATGAATGGGCAACCCGGCTCCGGAAATGATCAAATCAGCCCCCACCTCGACACAGCGTTTTACGTAACTTTCATATTTAAAAGTCGCACACATGATATTGAAGCCAACGATGCCGCCAGAACCGGCGATTTCTTTGGCTTTTTGATATTCAGAGGCAATTGCCCGCATATTGGCTTTAAAGGGGGCACGTTCAAATAAGGGATCTTGATAACCAATCTGGGCACAAGAAATGATACCGACGCCGCCAGCTTTGGCAACTGCACCAGCCAATCCAGAAAGGCTGACACCGATGCCCATTCCTCCTTGAATGATAGGGTGAGCGGCGGTGAGATCACCGATTTTTAATTTTGGTAATGGCATAAATTAGACTCCTTTAGGATAGCTGCAACTGCTGTTTGACAAAATAAACTAGCGATTTCAGTGGTCAGACAACAGGAGGCTATAGTGGGTGAATAGTAACTTTTAATTAGCAATAAGACAGAAGGTATTCCGATAGAGAGTAACAAAATACTTTGATAATCAAATTAAATATCAGTTTAGTAGCAGCTGCTTCAAAAGTCAATCCTTTTTTGGATAACCAGTTAGGATCGAGAAGATAGGAATATTATGGGAGAACTGCTTTTTTCAAAAAAGGTATTGCATTTTTATTTTTTTTAGATTATATTTTGATAGTCAAAAGATTTGATTGTCAAACTAATTTTGCGGGTGGTGATCCAGTGGAACCTGATTTAAAAAATGTCAATGATTATTTGGTGAGTGTGTTCAATGATATCTTAGTGATTGAAGAATCGGAGCTGAAAAAATCCGAATTTAAAGATTTATCCATTACAGAGATGCACACCATTGAAGCTATCGGCATGTACAAAAAGAAAACAACTTCTGAAGTCGCCAAAGAGTTACAGATCACGGTGGGGACGCTGACCACTGCCATCAACCGCTTGGTCAAAAAAGGCTATGTCGAACGGATTCGTTCAGAAGACGATCGCCGTGTCGTAAAACTGGGATTAACAAAAAAAGGGAAATTACTTTTTAGAGTGCACCAGTATTTTCATCGACAAATGATCAAAAACGTTTTGAAGGATATGGCACCAGAGGAAGAAGCAGCATTATTGAAAGCCTTGAAAAATCTCCATGATTTTTTACAGGAATATAAGTGAGTGATGAGATGGAAAACTACGCAAGAATCACGGCAACGGCCAGTTATGTACCGAAGCTGGTTGTTACCAATGACGATTTGGCTCAGATTATGGATACTTCTGATGAGTGGATCGTTTCTCGTACCGGAATCAAAGAACGACGAATTGCGACAGATCAGAATACATCGGATCTGTGTACCGAGGTAGCCAAACAGCTTTTAGCTAACACAGGGACTACCGCTGAAGAGCTGGATTTTATTTTGGTCGCAACAATGTCCCCAGACTACTTGTCTCCTTCAACTGCCTGTATTGTGCAAGGCAATATCGGTGCCACGGAGGCTTTTGCTTTTGATCTTTCTGCTGCTTGTTCAGGTTTTGTCTACGCTTTATCAATGGCGGACAAACTGATCCGGACAGGTTCTAAAAAAGGCTTGGTCATCGGAGGAGAGGTTTTGTCAAAAGTTGTTGACTGGCAAGATCGCAGCACGGCAGTCTTGTTTGGTGATGGTGCTGCCGGAGTCTTAGTGGAAAAAGGTGGTAAAGAGCCTTTGATTCAAAAAGAGCAATTAGCTAGTGATGGAACTCGTGGTCAGGCACTGACTTCAGGTTTTCGTAACAATCAAAGTCCTTTCGCTGCGGAGTTGGTTCCTGAAAGTGAGGAGCTGACGATGGATGGACGGGGCATTTTTGATTTTGTTACCCGAGATGTGGTTCGCTCGATTGGTGAGCTGTTGGCTGATGATTTAGCCGATGTGGATTACTTTTTATTCCATCAGGCCAATTCACGAATACTCGATAAAGTAGCCCGTAAGCTGAAAGTTCCACGGGAGCTCTTCTTACAGAACATGGATCGCTACGGCAATACCTCTGGAGCAACCATCCCGCTCTTATTAGACGAAGCCGTAGCAAACAATACCCTGTCATTGGGCAGTGGCCAAAAAGTGGTGTTATCAGGATTTGGCGGTGGCTTGACTTGGGGAACCCTTCTAGTCAACCTCTGACACCTGTTCACAATAATGAGCAAACAATAAAACAAAAAAGATAATGGAGGAACACTCATGGTATTCGAAAAAATTCAAGAAATCGTAGCAGAAGAATTAGGTAAAGACACAGAAGAAATCAAACTGACAACTAACATCCAAGAAGATCTGGAAGCAGACAGTCTGGACTTGTTCCAAATCATTAACGAAATCGAAGACGAATTCGATGTGAAGATTGAAACTGAAGAAGGCATCAAAACAGTTGAAGATTTGGTGAAATACGTAGAAGCACAACAAGCTTAAAAAATTTGGGATCGCAAGGATCGGTTGAAAAAAGTACTTGAAGGCTGTTTTCAAGCAAGTCCTTGTGAACCCTTTTCTTATAATAGAAGAAAGCATAAAAGTTTTCTTCTATTATAAGGAAAATGAAAATACGTTGTGTACAGCATATAGAGCATAAGGAGCGACCGATGAAAACAGCATTTTTATTCAGTGGGCAAGGTGCCCAATATACCGGCATGGGCCAGGCCTTTTATGACACTGAAGCACTGATGAAAGAAACTGTCGATCAAGCCTCAGAAATTCTCGGCTACGACATGGCAGCACTGTGCTTTGACGAAGCCAATCAAGAAAAACTCAATCAAACGGAATTCACGCAACCGGCGATCTTAACAGTGAGCGTAGGCATGTTGCGGATTTTAGAAAAGCAGGGGATTGCGGCCGATGCGGTGGTGGGTCTTAGTCTAGGAGAGTATAGCGCTCTGGTGGCAAGTGGCGCATTGGCATTTGCAGATGCAGTTGCTTTGGTAGCCAAGCGAGGTGCTTATATGGCAACTGCTGCCCCTAAAGGAACGGGAAAAATGGTGGCAGTAATGAATGCCGAGTCTGCTGTGATTGAAGCTTGCTGTCAAGAAGCTGCGTCAGTTGGTATCGTCGCTCCGGCTAATTACAATACTCCGCAGCAAATCGTCATTGGTGGCGAGATTGCGGCTGTTGATCAAGCAGTCGCTTTGCTAAAAGAAGCCGGGGTAAAGCGCATGATCGAGTTAAATGTCAGCGGGCCTTTTCACACGGCGCTATTGAAACCCGCAGCAGAAAAATTACAAACAGCGCTTTTGGATGTGGATTTTCAGGAGATGAAGATACCTGTTGTCAGCAACACGACGGCCAATGTCATGATGCAAGATCAAATCAAAACGCTTTTGGAGCAACAGGTGATGTCGCCGGTGCGCTTTTATGACAGTATCGCCACATTAAAGGATTTAGGGGTGGGACGAGTCATCGAGATCGGTCCTGGTAAGACGCTGTCTGGCTTTATGAAAAAAATCGATAAGACCATAGCTGTGACCCGGGTGGAAGACCCTGCGACGTTAGCAGAAACCATCGCGTCAGTTACCGCATGATCGGAGGATAATATGGAATTACAGGGGAAAAATGTCTTTGTCACTGGTTCAACACGGGGAATCGGTTGGGGAATTGCCGAGGCGTTTGCCAAAGAAGGCTGTCATATCGTACTGAACGGCCGCGGGGCAGTTGCTGAGGAATTGATTGCCAAGATCAAATCTTACGGGGTAAATTGTATCGGAATTTCTGGCGATATTGCTGATTTTTCAGCAGCCGGAAATTTGATTACTGAAGCAGAAGAACAGTTAGGACCCATCCATGTATTAGTAAATAATGCTGGGATTACCAATGATAAGCTGCTTTTGCGCATGACAGATGAAGATTTTGATAAAGTGATCAAAATCAATCTGGGTGGGACCTTCAATATGACCCAACAAGTCTTGAAAAAGATGATGAAACGAAGAGAAGGCGCCATCATCAATCTGGCGTCTGTCTCCGGTCAAATGGGGAATATGGGGCAAGCCAATTATGCTGCTTCAAAAGCAGGAGTCGTCGGCTTCACAAAATCTGCCGCCCGGGAAGCCGCACCGCGAGGAATCACGGTCAATGCGATTGCACCAGGATTTATTGAAACAGAAATGACTGCTGTCCTCTCTGATAAAGTCAAAGAAACGGCAACACAAAATATTCCGTTGAAGCGCTTTGGTCAAGTTGCCGAAGTAGCTGAAACTGCTGTCTTTTTAGCAAAAAATCCTTATATCACCGGACAAGTCGTCAATGTGGACGGTGGCATGGTGATGCAAGGGTAATCGAAAGGAGCAAGACAAATGACACGAGTTGTGATTACAGGTTTCGGTGTCGCTTCACCAATCGGAAACGATGCCGAAACATTTTTAGAGAGTTTAAAAAATGGGAAAAATGGGTTGGGACCAATCACTCGTTTCGATGCAACTGAGACAGGTATTTCAGTGGCTGGTGAAATCACCGACTTCCCATTGGAAAAATATTTTATCAAAAAAGATACTAAACGGATGGATCTGTTTTCTTTATACGGAATCTATACGGCGTTGGATGCGATGGCTATGGCCGGGCTGACAAAAGAAACAATTGCAGATCCGGATCGCTTCGGTGTAATGGTCTCTTCTGGTATCGGTGGCTTGCCGACCATTGAAGAACAAGTAATCAAGATGCATGAAAAAGGACCAAAACGAGTTTCACCAATGTTTGTTCCCATGTCGATCGTCAACATGGTGGCCGGCAATATTGCATTGCGGGTGGGAGCTAAAGGAATCTGTACCTCCACTGTGACCGCTTGTGCCTCTGGAACCCATTCCATCGGTGAAGCATTCCGCAACATTAAGCATGGCTATGCAGATGTTATGTTGGCAGGCGGCTCGGAAGCATCCATTTGTGAAATCGGAATTGCTGGCTTTGCCTCATTGACGGCACTGACTTCTGAAAGCGACGTGAACAAAGCTTCTGTTCCATTTGACAGTTCACGCTCTGGCTTTGTCATGGGTGAAGGAGCCGGTGTTTTAATGTTGGAGTCCTTGGAACACGCTGAAAAACGCGGTGCCAAGATTTTAGGGGAAATGGTTGGCTACGGCGCCAACTGTGATGCGTATCATATGACGGCGCCAACACCTGATGGATCAGGTGCGGGTAAAGCGATGAAGTTGGCGCTGGGAGAAGCTGACATTACACCTGATGCAGTGGGTTATATCAATGCCCACGGAACATCGACACCGGCAAATGATAAAGCTGAAGCAAAAGCAATCCACTATGCCTTCGGAGATGCTTACAAGGATGTTTATGTCAGCTCAACGAAATCAATGACAGGGCATTTACTAGGGGGAGCTGGTGGTGTGGAAGCAGTAGCGACTTTGCTGGCGCTAAATGAACAATTTGTGCCACCAACGATCAATGTTACTGAACAAGATCCAGAAATTGACTTGAATGTCGTAAAAAATGCTGCGATTGCTGCTGATTTGACTTATGGCATGAGCAACTCATTAGGATTTGGCGGACACAATGCTGTTATCTTAATGAAACGTTGGGAGGACTAGAAGTGGAAATCACGGAAATCAAAGAACTATTAGCACAGTTTGATGCTTCGACATTGACGGAGTTCGATTTGAGAGATGGTCATTTTGAACTGTATTTCAATAAAAATTCCGATAGCCGCAAAGGCAGTGCTTCGCAAGCAGCAAGTCAAATGCCGATTACTCCAAGTATGCCTGTTCCTACGCCTGGGGCAGAGCATCCCCATTTAGCAGAAAAGGCTGTAGCTAATGAATCATTGCCAACCACTGCTAAGTCCACGCCAGAGGAAGCAGAAGGCACAGCTATCTCTTCACCGGTAGTAGGAATTGTTTACTTGCAGCCATCACCGGATAAACCAGCGTTTAAATCTGTCGGCGACCGAGTGAAAAAAGGTGAAGTTGTCTGTATCGTAGAAGCCATGAAAGTTATGAATGAAATCACTTCCGACATCGAAGGTGAGGTTGTCGCGGTTATGGTAGAAAACGAGCAGGTGGTGGAATTTAACCAGCCATTATTCAAAGTGAAAGAAGGGTAACTCTATGAGCGTTATGACAATTGAAGAAATCAAAGCAATTATTCCTCATCGTTACCCGTTTTTGTTAATCGATCGGGTAGAAGAGTTGGAAGAAGGCAAACGGATCGTGGCAAAGAAAAATGTCACCGTCAATGAACCTTTTTTCCAAGGACATTTCCCACAAGAACCTGTGATGCCTGGGGTGCTGATTATTGAAGCTTTGGCACAAGCCGGCGCAGTGGCGTTACTGTCTCTGGAAGACTATCAAGGAAAGACTGCGTATTTCGGCGCGCTGGACAAAGCAAAATTCCGTAAAAAAGTTGTGCCTGGCGATACCCTGATGTTGGAAGTGGAGATTACGAAAATCAAAGGTCCGGCGGGTATCGGTAAAGGGATTGCCTACGTAGACGGAAAGAAAGCCTGCGAAGCAGAACTAACATTTATGATTGGCTAGGTGAAAGCATGTTTCAAAAAGTTTTGATCGCCAATCGTGGCGAAATCGCAGTCAGAGTCATTCGCGCCTGCCGCGAATTAGGGATTCGAACAGTTGCTGTATATTCGGAAGCCGATAAAGATGCTCTGCACACAGAATTAGCAGATGAAGCCATTTGTATCGGACCTGCCAAAGCAGCGGATTCTTATTTGAATGTCACGCAAATTTTAAGTGCAGCAGTTGTGACAAATGCCCAGGCGATTCATCCAGGCTTTGGCTTTTTGTCGGAAAACAGCCGCTTTGCTTCGATGTGCGAAGAAATGAATATTACCTTTATCGGTCCAACCTCTGAAACCATCGATGCCATGGGAAATAAAATCAATGCTCGGCGTTTGATGCTCGATGCAAAGGTACCGGTAATTCCCGGGAGTGATGGGGCAGTTTCTGATGTGGCAGAAGCATTGACTATTGCCGAAGAAATCGGTTATCCGGTAATGTTGAAAGCAGCAGCTGGTGGCGGCGGTAAAGGAATTCGTAAAGTCCTGTCAGCTGAGGAGTTGCCACAGCACTTTGCTTCAGCCCAACAAGAAGCAAAAGCTGCTTTTGGAAACGATGATATGTACTTGGAAAAAATCATTTATCCGGCACGACATATCGAAGTTCAGATTTTAGGTGATCGCTTTGGAAATGTCATCCATCTGGGAGAGCGGGATTGTTCGTTGCAACGAAACAATCAAAAGGTGCTGGAAGAGTCACCTTCCATCGTGATTTCAGAGGAAAAACGCAGTGCAATTGGTGGAGCCGCAGTGCGGGCGGCCAAGGCAGTCAGCTATCAAAATGCGGGCACAATCGAATTTTTGATGGATCAGGCGGGGGATTTCTACTTTATGGAAATGAACACGCGGATTCAAGTAGAACATCCAATCACTGAAATGGTGACTGGGGTAGATCTGGTGAAAAAACAGTTGGAGATTGCCAGCGGGGAACCGCTTGGCTTGCAGCAAAAAGACATTACATTGACTGGACATGCGATTGAATGTCGAATCAATGCTGAAAATCCAGCCTTTAACTTTGCCCCGTCGCCAGGTACAATCCACAATCTCTTTTTGCCAAGTGGCGGTTTGGGATTGCGGGTAGATTCCGGTATGTACTCAGGCTACACGATTCCGCCTTATTACGATTCGATGATTGCAAAAATCATCGTTCATGGGGCCAATCGTTTCGAAGCACTGATGAAGATGCAGCGGGCACTGGGGGAGTTGGTAACAGAAGGTGTTGTCACCAATGCGGACTTTCAGATGGATTTAATCAGTCATCCACAAGTAGTGGCTGGTGATTATGATACTGCCTTTTTACAAGAAGTCTTTTTGCCTGATTGGACACCGGAAGCTTAGGTTACTCAGTAAAACAGGTTGATGAACTTTTATAAAAGTTATCAAAAGTAGTATAAAATTGATTTTTTGGACCGAGTTCCCTAGCGGTAGTCGGTCCTTCTTTTCCAACGTTTGGCTCATCAACTTTGAAGAGCAAACTATTCAGCAAGATCCCGATCAAGCTGTGGACACAGCTTTTTCTGAAAGGGGCAGCCCTTTTGCGTGAGGAGGATGAGGGATGGCATTATTCAAAAAGAAGAAAAACTACATTCGGATCAATCCCAATCGTGATGCGGTAACCGCTAGTCAGGCGAAGACCGAAGTACCGGACAATCTATGGGCAAAATGTCCCAACTGTAAGCATATGTTGTACACCAAAGATATCGGTTTGGAAAAAGTCTGCCCACATTGTGGCTATAATTTTCGTATCAGTGCTTGGGAACGAATCGCCATCACCATTGATGAGAAAAGTTTCGAAGAATGGGACACTGACGTCACGACCACTGATCCGCTGTCCTTTCCTGGCTACGAAAAAAAAGTTGCCCAAATGCAGGAGAAGACAGGACTTCATGAAGCGGTGCTGACGGGCCGGGCCTTGATCAAAGAAGAACCACTGGCAATCGGTATCATGGATTCTCATTTTATTATGGGAAGTATGGGGACTGTCGTAGGAGAAAAAGTGACCCGTCTGTTTGAAAAAGCAACGTCAGAAGGACTACCAGTAGTGATTTTTACAGCCTCTGGCGGTGCGCGGATGCAAGAAGGCATTTTTTCATTGATGCAGATGGCAAAAATTTCTGCTGCAGTGAAGCGTCACAGTGAAGCCGGATTGTTCTATTTGACCGTTTTGACTGATCCGACAACTGGTGGAGTGACCGCCAGTTTTGCGATGGAAGGGGATCTCATTTTGGCAGAACCGCAAAGTTTGATTGGTTTTGCCGGTCGTCGAGTCATCGAACAAACCATCAAGCAGGAACTACCGGAAGATTTCCAAAAAGCAGAGTTTCTGTTGGAACACGGATTTGTAGATCAGATTGTGCCTCGTACCCAGTTGCGGGAGCGGATTTGGCAGTTGCTACGATTCCACAATATGGAAGGGTGGGGATCAGATGCCGACAGCAAATGAAATCGTACAGTTGGCCCGTGCTAAGGACCGGCCGACAGCCTTGGAATTTTTTGCAGAGGTTTTTGAGAGCTTTCAGGAATTTCATGGGGATCGTCTATTTTCAGATGACGAAGCTATCGTCGGAGGCATTGCACTACTGGAGCAAAAACCAGTGACGGTTATCGGGATTCAAAAAGGGCGTGACCTGAAAGAAAATCTGCAGCGTAATTTTGGGGCGCCACATCCAGAAGGTTATCGCAAGGCACTGCGTTTAATGAAGCAGGCCGAAAAATTTGGCCGGCCAGTGATTACCTTCATTAATACCGCAGGGGCTTTTTGCGGAATCGGGGCTGAAGAGCGGGGCGAAGGGGAAGCCATCGCTCGTAATTTAATGGAGATGTCAGACCTCAAAGTGCCGATTATTGCCATCATCATTGGTGAAGGCGGCAGCGGGGGTGCATTGGCTTTGGCATTGGGGGATGAAGTCTGGATGTTAGAGCATTCAATTTATGCCATCTTGTCTCCTGAAGGTTTTGCTTCAATCCTTTGGAAAGATGGCAGCCGTGCCTCAGAAGCGGCAGAATTGATGAAAATCACTGCTCATGAGTTGCACGATTTGGGGATCGTGGATAAAGTGATAGCTGAAACAAGTCGAGGCCATCAAATTGAGCATTCACGGATGATGCGGGATCTTCGTCTGGCACTAACCAAAAAATTGACGGAGTTGTCCCAATTGCCGGTAGAAAAATTACTGGAAAATCGCTACCAACGCTTTAGAAAATATTGATATTTACTTGTAATCAAGCTTTCGAGCTGTGAACACTGCTGAAAACAGGCAGCGCTCTCAGTTGGGAAGCTTTTTTGGTTTAGAGAGAAATGGAGCGTATGTCGATTGTAACCATATACTTTGGAAAAGATACAATGGATAATTATGCATCTTTTCGCTAAAAAGGCGTGCAAGATACAATACACTGTGGTAGGATGTATATAATCACAAAATAAGAGTTGAAAATGTATATTTATTAAAGGGGCGATCGAGATGAAAAAAGTGATGAAGTGGACAGTTATATTGGCAGCGATAGTTGTGTTAGGAGCTTGCGGTAGTGGGAAAACGACTGGAAGTTCTGCTGCTAAGGAAAGCAGTTCAGCAGAAACGGCGGGAAAATTAGCTGCCATCAAGAAAGCTGGAGTCATCCGCGTCGGAACCTCCGCAGATTTCCCACCATTTGAGTTTCATACAATGGTAGATGGTACGGATCAAATTGTTGGAGCCGATGTGGATATGGTAAATGCTATCGCAGAGGAATTAGGCGTAAAAGTGAAGTGGAGTGATACGGATTTTGATACCATGCTGGCTTCTTTACAAGCCGGTAATTTGGATATGGGGGTCTCTGGAATCTCCGCTACAGAAGAACGAAAAGAAAATATGCTCTTTACAGAAAACTATTATGTCCCTAAGCAAAACGTAGTAATCAACAAGCAAAATGTGGATAAATATACGGACATTGCGGATTTCAAAGAAAAAAAGGTTGGTGCCCAAAAAGGCTCTATTCAAGAAGGAATTGTACAGTCTCAGTTTGCTGATTCACAGCTGGTAGCGATTGCTAAGATACCGAATCTGGTCATGGAAGTCAAAAGCGGTTCGTTGGATGGACTAGTCCTGGAAGATAAGATTGCAGCTTCATATGTTGCTCAAAATGATGATCTGGCAATTGCTGATGTCGAAGTGAAATCCACCGATGATGAATCCTATTCTATCGCTTTGCCAAAAGGCAGCGAGGACTTACAAGCAGAACTCAATACGATTTTGAAAAAGCTGATAGCTGAAGGTAAAATTGATGAATTTGTCGAAAAAAATGACAAATTGGCAAATGACAAAGGCAAATAATAGGTTGGAGATAAGGCCATGAATATAAATTTTGATTTTTTGCCGACTTACTATCCTTACTTTATTTATGGGACAGTAGTGACTTTGATTATTTCTGTGATTACTATTATTTTTGGAACAATTATCGGTGTTGTTATGGCATTGCTGAAACGTTCGCAAGTCCCGCCGTTGCGTTGGCTGGCCAATATCTATATTGAAGTCTTACGAGGGACACCGATGCTTTTGCAGATTATGATTGGATTTATTAGTCTGCAGAATTTGTTTAAGCTGCCTGCTGTTCAGATTGGCATTCTCAGTTTGGACTTGAGCCGCTTGATCCCTGGGATTATCGTTATTTCTTTAAATTCTGGTGCGTATGTGGCAGAAATCGTGCGGGGTGGGATCAATGCGGTGGACTTTGGCCAAACAGAAGCTGCAGGATCACTGGGGTTGCGTCCAGGTCAGACGATGCGCTACGTTGTATTGCCGCAAGCGCTGCGAAATATTTTACCGCCGCTGGGAAATGAGTTTATCGTGCTGATTAAAGACTCTTCGTTACTGTCCATCATCGGGATTGTTGAGTTAATGAATAGCTCTCAGATTGTCGTTACCAGTACATTTACGCCACTCTCCCCGTATTTTGTGGCAGCTGCCATCTATTTTGTAATCACTTTTGCTACTTCTCGGGGTTTAGGTGCCTGGGAGAAAAAACTGGGTCGCGGCTATCACCGCTGACTCTGGTTTGAACTATCCAGTTACATGATTTTTTGACAAAGGAGGGCACTCATGACAGCTTTGATCGAAGTAAATGGACTAAAGAAATCTTTCGGTAAAAATCAGGTGCTCAATGGAATCGACACTCAAATCCAGCGAGGGGAAGTGGTGGTGGTCATCGGCCCTTCCGGATCAGGGAAAAGTACTTTTTTACGCTGTTTGAATCTGTTAGAAAAACCTACTGGGGGACGGGTCGTCTTTGAGGGAAAAGACATTACCGACAAGAACAACGATATTTATTTGATGCGGGAAAAAATGGGGATGGTTTTTCAAAATTTCAACTTGTTTCCAAATCTAACCGTGATGCAAAATATTACTTTGGCACCATTAAAGGTTAAAAAGCAAACCAAGAGTGAAGCCGAGGCCTATGGTGAACACTTATTAGTAAAAGTGGGGTTGCAGGAAAAGGCGGCGGCTTATCCGCAAGCTTTGTCAGGTGGTCAGAAACAGCGGATTGCGATTGCCCGAGCACTGGCAATGCAGCCGGATGTGATGCTCTTTGACGAACCCACCTCTGCTCTTGATCCAGAAATGGTGGGGGAAGTTTTAGGTGTCATGCAGGAGTTAGCTAAAGAAGGCATGACGATGGTAATTGTCACGCATGAAATGGGCTTTGCCAAAGAGGTCGGTGATCGCATCTTATTTATGGATGAAGGAATTATCATGGAAGAAGGCACGCCCGAAGAGGTCTTCAATCAGCCACAAAACCCACGCACCATTGACTTTCTATCAAAAGTGTTGCACTAGGTCCGGAATAAGTCGGATGTTAGAACAAGTAGTAAAGTAGCCAAAAAGCCAAAATTCCTTTGCTTTAAGGAGTTTTGGCTTTTTGGGATAGTTGGGACAAGAAAAGCTCTAATATCCTTTGATATCAAGAATTTAGAGCTTTAAACTGAAGTGGGTGCCGAGAATCAAACTCGCGACGGAAGTTTTAGAAGCTTCTGTTTTATTAACATGGTTTACAAGTCCTTAGAAGATATTTTAGTTCTATTTAATTATTGGATAGAGTACGTAGCAGATATATGAGAAGACGAAAAAGAAGAGTTCCACAACTGGATAAAACAACGTGAGTGAAAAAGATTCGTTTACAAACATCTAGCGCACTAGAATAGAATGTCAATAGATTTTGAAAACCACCCACTGACCCTTCATCCACCAATTTGTACAGTAAGTTTGGTTAATAAATCAATCGAAGTCTTTTTATCGTTTTTGATCCATTCAATCGTCATATTATATAAACCAGCTGAAATAAAGCTGTTCCAATAAAAAGCGTATTCTCCTTCAAAAGGAATGCTCCGTACGTTTTCCAAATAAAACTGCGAAACAAATTTTGTGAATTCTCTGATTAACAAACTTTCTGCACCGCTTTTGATTAGAACCTCAAACAATTCAGTATGATGATCGACATATTCAAAAAAGGCCCGCGTAATGACAACTGGGTCTTTTTGCGGTTGACCTGATAGATACTGATAAAACGGTTGGACATAATTTTTAAAATAATCGACTATTACTTCCTCTTTCGAATTGTAGTTGCGATAAAAAGCCATTCTAGAAATACCGGCTTTTTTACAAAGTTCACTAACGGTGATGCTTGCAAACGGTTGGACTTTCATTAATGAAAACAATGCAATTTGTAAACTTTCTTTACTTAAACGCCGTTGTTCTTGGTCGTATGAATTAGCCATAACAAATTCCTCCTAAATGTAACAGCTAGATGTCCTGTACTTGACGTCTGACTATCGAGAGTTTAGCATGCCATTATAGACGTTACAAGTGAAACATCCAATAAAGTTAAAAGAGGTCTTAATCATGTCAAAAACACTTCAACAGCCAATTAATAGTCCCTTCACTATGAAGTCAACTTCAGAACAAGTCATCAAAGGAATCAATCTGACTGGGAAAACCGCCATCGTGACAGGTGGGTACAGCGGTATTGGCTTACATGTTACCCAAACTCTCGTCAAAGCAGGGGCTCATGTGATAGTCCCAGCGCGAACCTTACAAAAAGCAAAAGCTGCTGTAGGCCAGCTTCCTAATGTAGAAATCGGTGTTTTAGACTTAATGGATTCCTCCTCAATTGATAGATTCGCTACAGAATATCTTGCGACCAAACGACCGCTAGACATTTTAATCGAAAGTGCCGGCATTATGTTTGCGCCTTTAAGAAGAGACTCTCGCGGAAACGAATCCCAACTTTCCACCAATTATTTAGGCCATTTTCAATTAGCACAACGCCTATACCCGGCTTTAAAAGCGGCTAAACACTCACGAGTAGTGGTGGTCACGTCACGGGCACAAAGTTGGAATGGATTTGACTTTGACGACCCTAATTTCATGAAGCGTGAATATAATCTCCGGACCGCGTACGCCCAATCAAAAGTAGCCGATATTTTAATGGCAACAGAATTTGATAAACGCGCCCAAGTCGATGGAATTCGTTTCTTTGCGGCTCATCCAGGATTAGTCCCAGGAACTGGTCTCGGTCGTTTCGTGACAAATAGTCAAGCGACTCAAAAAATTGGCTCGTTTTTAATGAATGACCTAAAATTTACGCATCTAATTAGTCTTAAAAATTCAATTGTCGCCAAATTACATGGTCAAAACGAATATGACTATTTCAAAACGGTCAGTCAAGGAGCCGCTTCCATCATCTGGGCTGCGACTAGTCCTTTACTCAATGATAAAGGCGGTGTTTTTGTTGAGGACAACAATATCGGCACTGCGGTTGCAAACGAGAGCACATCAAAATTTGGCGTTCGTCAGTGGGCAATCGATCCCCGTACTGCCACTAATTTATGGGACTTAGGAAATACGTTAATTCATGCACAGTCAAAGGATGAATTAAGTTAAAGAATGCAACAAGAAAGGTAAAACAATCATACTAACGATTATTCTTGTAATTCTAGTAATTTTATCGGTGGGGCTACTTATCTCTTTAACTTCTCAATTGGTGCTCAACCATCTACATCTACTAATAAATCTGATATGGACGTTGTTTCGCAGAACTTTGTCAAAGTTCATGATGACGGTGTCACTTGGTTAAAGATGGAACAAAACTTCAAGGGATAACCTTCCAGTAGAAACAAAATCAACTAATTGAGCCGTTTTAATTCACGGGTATCGTTCTGAGATATCAACAAATCAAGACAAAAAGAAAAAACCTTGATACATCAAGGTTTTTAGACTAAGCGGGTGACGAGAATCGAACTCGCGACGGAAGCTTGGGAAGCTTCTGTTTTACCACTAAACTACACCCGCATTTTTCCGCTGAACCTAGTATAGACCTTTTTGCTTAACTAGACAAGTGCTTTTTTCAATAAAGTTGAAGGTAGCAACCATTTTGATATTGCTGGGTTTATTGGAAATATTTTTAACCTGCAAAAAGCTTTGTACTAGTTGAAGTGTAGAAAAAGGCTATAAAAGAGATGACTAAAATCTACTTAAAAATCAAAAACACAAACTTTTCATTAAAAAGAGAGGGAAAAGAGGCTCGAAAAAGTTCTGGCTTTTTTAGATTTCTTTTGGCAAAATAGGAACTGTTGGATCACTTGTTTGACCTATAACGAGGGATCACTTAAACCCGTGTATAAATATGGTTCTCCCACCATGTTTATCTAAAAGGGTCACGGCGTAAGCCACCAGTCTGATGTGACTGGTGTCGTTTTAGATTCCTCCCAACGATCTGAAACCGCCGAGCCGGATACATTCTCCCTGAACCGCACTTGGATTCTCCCATCCTAGTGCGGTTTTTTGTTGTAAAATTTCAAAACCTGCATAAGCTCAAGAAAGTTATCTGATGGTTGCTTTTGGTGCCAGTCTCAGCCTAGTAAGGAGATTTAAAAAAATTCGTTGTTGTCTGCCCGGTCATATTCAGGAAGTGTGAGATTGTATCAAGAGAGTTTGTTTGTTAATGATCGATTGTCAATTGCCGTAAAGTCAGCAATGAAGCTAGCGAATGTTTGAAGAAACTTTGGCTGAATACCAGAGAAGTCATTTTCTACCTGGAGCACCAAGAGGGGTTCGTGGAGGCTCATGCGGAGCAAAAACCAGCCTGAGCCATAAGGAGCCGAAAGAGAGACCCGGATGCCTTCTTCATTTTCTGGATCAATCTGCCAACCTGCTGTTTGCGCTACGAAAGCAGGTAAGGCCTGGATCACTTGATTGCCAGTTTTAGAGTAGTCAGCACCCTTGATTTTAAAGCGCAGCTCCAGCGTCTCAGCCGGCTGCTGCAAATCAGCGATGAGATCTTCTAATGTCCTACCTGTCTTTGAAAGTTCCGGCAGCAGCATTAACAATTTGGCAATCACATAAGCGCCATCGTCCAAAAAGTAGTTCTCTTTAAAAGCTGCATGGCCGCTAGTTTCAATGGCCAATTGACAGTCCAAACCCGCATGATTCAGCTGAATGGCCTTATTGATGACATTGCGATAGCCGGAAATGTAGCGAACCTGTTTGCCCCCATGCCTTTCGATAAAAGTCTTCAGATGATCGGTGGTCGGAGAGTTGGTGACAATTCGGGTGCCGGGATTTTCTTTAAGTAAAATGACGCTTAAAACGGCAATCAAGTTGTTGCGGTTCAAGACTTCACCACTGGCAGTAACAACAGCGGAACGATCCACGTCAGTGTCAAAAATGACACCAAGATCCGCATGGTTTTCTAGAACGGCGGCTTTGATACTGGCCATTGCTTCTGGATTGTCAGGATTTGGAATGTGGTTGGGAAAATGTCCATCCGGTTCCAAAAACTGCGAGCCCTGTGTATCTGCCCCCAGCGTTTCAAGGACGTTTTTGGCAAAGAATCCTCCAGCACCGTTACCTGCATCTACAATGATTTTCATACCGGAGAGCGGTTTTTCAGAAGGAGCGTGGATTCCTTTTCTTATTTTTGCGACCAAATCACCAGCATAAGGAGTCAGCAAGTCTGCAAAAGTGATAGATCCACCGGTTTCAGCCTGTGGTTTTTGCGTATGAGTGAGGATGAAAGTGATGTCTTCTTTTTCTGCCCCACCTGTTTTAGAAAAGAGCTTGAGTCCATTGTAATAGTAGGGAAGATGACTAGCGGTGAGCATAACCCCAAAATCACAGTCAAATTGTGAGAACTGCGTAGCCATAAACAGCGCCGGTGTAGTAGCCAGACCAAAATCCAAAACACGAATGCCGGCTGCAGAAAATTCTCTTTTGAGGATCTCAGAAAGTTGGGGACCACTGAGGCGGCTGTCATGCCCAATTCCAACCGTCAATGTCCCGGATTTATTTTTTCGAAACCAATGAATCAGTCCGAATGCGATCAATTGCAGTGTTTCCGGTGTCAGATTGGCAGGGGCTTCAGCTGTATCAAGAGCAATTCCCCGAATATCTGATCCGTTTTTCAGTTCCAAAAGATTTTTCATGAGAGGGTTCATCCTTTCTGCTGCTGTAGTAAGTAGAAAACAAGTGAAAAGAGAAGATGAGACGGCATCAATAAAAGCCCTTACAAAAATTCTATAGGCTTATTAAGCTAAGTATACCAAATTTACAAATTCTTTAAAGTAAAAAATACCAAAAAAGAGGAACTGAAAAAAACTGGCGTAGGCTGAAAATATCGTTGCACTCGCAACGATATTTCGCTATCCTTAAAATTGTTGGGAAATTTTAGCTTCGCAAATGACAAACTACAGAAAATGAGGGTTTTGCTATGGAGTCAACGATGCGCTACATCAATCGAATCGCCCGCCTGTCTCAGCTTTATCGAGAAAAAGAGCTGAAAAAATATGGTCTTGGCGGAATCCATCACACCTATATATTGAATATCTGTCGCCAACCAGGAATCACGCAAGACCGATTAGCCAAAACAATTTTTGTCAATAAAAGTAATGTTGCTCGGCAGTTGGCTTTTCTGGAGAAAGAGGGATTTATCATAAGAAAGGCAGCTGTTAGTGATGCCCGCAAGTTGGAGATTTATCCCACTGACAAAGCAAAAGCCGTGGAACCTGAGATTCGAAAAATTTTGTCTCGCTGGAATGATCAGCTGTTGGCAGAACTGCCAGAAAAAGAGCGAGATCGTTTATTACAGGAGCTGGCTGCACTGATGGAGCGAGGACAACGTTTATTGGCAGAAGATCAAAAGGAGCTTTAAAACGGAGATTTGTAGGAGTTGTCTAATTGATTTCGCAAAGCCTGCCTGCTGTTTGGTTACAACAGCTTCTCATAAAGCGTAGCTGTTGCTGACTATTGTTCTCGAACTAATAAGTTTGACCGGCTGGTAAGCCGTCTTTGAATGGAGTGAAGGAGGATACAATGAATTTTTTGATTTCATATGTACGACCGTATTTTGGTCGAATGGCAGTGGGGGTGTCCATCAAGTTTTTGGGGACGATTATGGATCTTTTACTGCCGTGGATTTTGGCATACATCATTGATAGTGTGATACCTTTGCGACAAGTCCAGCGAGTTTACTTATGGGGAGGCGTGATGGTGCTCTGCTCAGTGATTGCGATTGTGACAAATATTGTGGCTAACCGCATGGCAGCACGAGTGGCTAGAGATACCACGCAGCGAGTTCGTGCAGATTTGTTTGCAAAAGTCAGCAGCTTAGCGACGGCCCAAGTAGAGGATATCTCAGTGCCATCACTGGTTTCTCGTTTGACCACGGATACATACAATATTCATCAGACAGTGGGAATGGTGCAACGACTAGGTATCCGGGCACCAATTCTTCTAATTGGCGGAATCTTTATCACGTTTACTTTAGACCCGGTCCTGACTTTAGTATTGTTGTCGCTTTTGCCGCTAACGATTCTTGTGGTGACAAAAATCTCTCGTAAAGGGATTCCACTGTTCAGCCAGCAACAAACTAGTGTCGACGAGCTGGTGCGAACGGTACGAGAAAATATCAGTGGCGCACGAGTGGTCAAAGCACTATCAAAAGCTGACTATGAGAAAAAACGATTTAAAACAGTGAATCAGGCGTTAGTGGATGCAGAAACGGCTGCCAATGTGACAATGGCAGCGACTCCACCGTTGATGGATCTTTTTTTGAATCTCGGATTGACACTGGTAATCTTGGTAAGTGCCTACCGCGTCAATGAATCACTGACCCAACCGGGAGTAATTGTCGCGTTTTTGACCTATTTTACAATCATTTTGAATGCTATGTTGTCTGTCACCCGTATCTTTACCGTTTTTTCTCGAGGAATTGCTTCAGCAGATCGGATTGCAGCAGTGATTAAAGAGCCGCAATTATTGCAAACACAAGCACATAACACAGAAGACTCACAAGCCTATCTAGCTTTTCACAATGTCGATTTTCATTATCCTGCTGCTGGGCGAACATTGAAAGGTCTTAATTTTGAAGTAGCAAAAGGAGAAACATTGGGGATCCTTGGCGCGACTGGTAGCGGTAAATCAACGATCGCCAAACTACTTTTGCGTCTATATGATCCGACTGATGGACAGATAATTTTGGCAGGTCAGGACCTGAGAAGTTATGAGGCTGCCAAATTCTACCCGCAGTTTGGTGTGGTACTGCAAAAAGATGTGATTTTTGCCGATACTCTGAGGGAGAACATCGCTTTTGGTCGGACGTTTACCGATGAAGAAATTTGGGAAGCCATTCGCAATGCCCAGGCAGAGGAGTTTGTCAGTCAGCTTCCAGGAACGCTGTCGTATCACCTGGAATCAAAAGGGGCCAATCTCAGCGGCGGACAAAAACAACGAGTATTATTGGCTCGGGCGATGGTGGGTCATCCTGCGCTTTTGCTCTTGGACGACTCTGCCAGTGCCTTGGACTACAAAACGGATGCGCGGTTGCGCAAGGTCTTGCGAGAGCAGTTTGCTTCTTCCACTAAGATCATTATTGCGCAGCGAATCAGCTCAATCCAACATGCGGACAAGATTCTGTTGTTGGCAGCCGGCCAGATTATTGGGATAGGAAGTCACACGGAACTACTTGCTGAAAATGAAGTCTATCAAGCCATCTATCAAGGACAGACAGGAGGAGAAGCCATTGTCAGCTAGAAAAAATCCGATCGGTCAACAAGCAGCAGATACCTCGCAAAAGCCAGGCAATCGACGAAAAACCCTGTTGCGACTTTGGCGATACCTCTATGAATTGAAGTGGCTTTTTTTACTAGCGGCACTTTTAATGATGGCGGCCAATTTATTTGCATTAGTGGGACCACTTTTGTCCGGCTATGGAATTGATGCTATTCAACTGGGGCCGGGAAAAGTTGATTTTCCCAAAGTATTCTTTTATTGCGGCTGGATGATTGCCTTCTATTTGGCCTCTGCAATTTTGAGCTATATCATCAGTCGCTTGATGATTTATCTGAGTCAGCGCATCGTCTCTACGCTGCGTCGAGATGTTTTTGATAAGCTGATGACGCTGCCAATTCGCTATTTTGATCAAAATCAGACAGGGGATATCATCAGTCGGATGAGCTACGATATCGATACAATCAATACGTCACTGACTAGCGATTCTGTTCAGGTTTTGAGTAGCATGGTAACCGTTTTTGGCTCTTTGGCGATGATGATTATCATTTCTCCGCCCCTGGTTTTGGTCTTTGTGGTCACGGTCCCTGCGGCAATTTTGTTGACGCGCTTTTTGATGAAAAAATTTCGGCCGCTGTTTCGCATGCGCAGTCGTAAATTAGGGGAGTTAAACGGCTTTGTTGAAGAAACCTTGTCCGGTCAACAGACCATCAAAATCTATCACCAGGAAGCTACGATGATTGACCGTTTTGCCGTTAAAAATGAAGAGGCAGTGAATGCGTACTACAATGCGGAATACTACGGCAGTATGACAGGGCCTTCGGTGAATTTTATCAACAATCTTTCTTTATCACTGATTAGTGTCTTTGGCGCATTGCTCTTTTTGAGAGGGCAGCTGTCATTAGGCAAAGTTTCTTCCTTTGTTTTATACTCCCGCAAATTTTCTGGACCAATCAATGAAATGGCGAATATTTTCAGCGAATTACAATCGGCATTGGCTGCTGCTGAGCGTGTCTTTCGCTTATTGGATGAGGAACCAGAAAAAGCAGATGATCCCGAAGCCCTGGTTTTGGATCACGCTAAAGGAGATGTGGTGTTTCAAAATGTTGATTTTTCCTATGATCCTGGGCGGCCAATCATCAAAGACTTGCAGTTGAAAGCAAAAGCCGGCGATCTGGTGGCAATCGTCGGTCCAACGGGTGCCGGCAAGACCACCATCGTCAATCTGCTGATGCGTTTTTATGATGTGGATTCCGGAGAAATTACGCTAGATGGCCATGATACGAGACAAGTGACCCGTGCTAGTCTTAGAAAGCGGTATGCAATGGTGTTACAAGATACCTGGCTGTTTACCGGGACTGTTTATGAAAATCTGGCTTATGGCAATGATGCGGCTGACTTTGCAGCGGTGGTGAAAGCCGCTCAGGCAGCCCATGTCCACGAATTCATCATGTCGTTGCCAAAGGGCTATGACACGGTGATTTCAGAGGATGGGACGGCTATTTCACAGGGACAAAAGCAGTTGTTGACAATTGCAAGAGCGATGCTCCTCGATGCCGATCTGCTGATCTTGGACGAGGCAACTTCAAATGTCGATACCCAAACGGAACTGCTGATCCAGCAAGCTATGACGCAATTGATGAAGGGAAAAACTTCCTTTGTGATTGCCCATCGGTTGTCGACTATCCGCAATGCTGATCTGATTTTAGTAGTTGACCAAGGACGAATCGTTGAACAGGGAACTCATCAACAATTGTTGGCAGCTAAAGGTTTTTATGAACGTCTTTATCAAGCGCAGTTTGATCTGCCGCAAACCTAAAAGAAAGCTAAATAACGAAAGGCTTACTAGTTTTTTCGTGACTTTTGTTGTATAATCAGCGTTTGAGGAGTGCAGGTGATGTACTCCTCTTTTTGAGAAAAGAATTCTTGTTTGCAGCGATTGCGGACATGTTTAAATCAAAGGAGCAGTTATGTTTTCAAGCTATAAACCAACTTGGATGGTAGAAGCCATCTATCAGATCACGCCACAACAATTGCAGGCACTGGGTATCAAGGCTGTTTTGACAGACCTCGACAATACGCTCATCGCCTGGAACAATCCTGATGGCACTGAAGAACTGCGTCACTGGTTGGCACAAATGGAGGCAGCTGGAATACCAGTGGTAGTGGTTTCTAACAACAATGCCCAACGTGTTGCCAAAGCTATTGAACCTTTTGGGCTAGACTACACTTCCCGTGCTCTCAAGCCTTTTGCTCGGGGAATCAAGCAAGCCTATCACAAATTGGGCCTGTCTTCAAAAGAGGTTGTCATGGTAGGCGATCAGCTGATGACTGACATCAAAGCAGCCAATTCAGCAAAAGTCAGAAGCATTCTGGTGCGTCCAGTGGTGGATACTGATGGTTGGAATACGCGAATCAACCGTTTCTTTGAGGCCAGAGTAATGAAACACTTGCAGAAAAAACATCCGGACATGGTCTGGCGAGGTGAATTGAATGACAGATAAACAAATGAACATCGAGGAAGCAGAAGCGTTACATTGTATTGGTTGCGGCGCGGTGATCCAGACCGATGCCCCAGATAAGTTGGGCTACACACCAAAATCAGCATTGGAAAAAGGCATCGAAAGCGGCGAAGTTTATTGCCAACGCTGTTTTCGCTTGCGACATTACAATGAAATTCAGGATGTCTCCTTAACAGATGATGATTTTTTACGTTTGTTAAATGAACTTGGGCAAAAAGAAGCGTTGATCGTCAATGTCGTCGATATTTTTGATTTCAACGGTTCACTGATTCCCGGACTGCACCGGTTTGTAGGTGACAATCCAGTTTTATTAGTAGGAAACAAAGTCGATATTTTACCAAAATCATTGAAGAAGCCAAAGCTGACTCAATGGATGCGGGAACGGGCCCATGAAGCCGGTTTACGACCGACAGATGTTCTGTTGACCAGCGCGAAAAAGCCTCAAGAGATGGATCTGTTATTGAAAACCATTGAAAAATGTCGCAAGGGGCGGGATGTTTATGTGGTTGGTGTGACCAATGTGGGCAAGTCGACACTGATCAACGCAATCATCAAACAGACAGCCGGAATTAAAGACTTAATTACGACTTCGCGGTTTCCTGGAACGACTCTGGACAAAATTGAGATTCCCCTGGATGATGGTCACTTTTTGATTGATACACCAGGCATCATTCACCGACATCAAATGGCTCATTATTTAGGAAAAAAAGATTTGAAAATCATTGCTCCGGCTAAAGAAATCAAGCCCAAAGTTTATCAGTTGAATCCGGGACAAACCCTCTTTTTTGGCGGCTTGGCTCGTTTTGACTTTGTTAGCGGTGAGCGGAGTTCTTTCATTGCTTATATGGCTAATGATATTGAGATTCAACGCACCAAACTGGAAAAGGCAGATGCTTTCTATGAAAAGCATGTTGGAGGACTTTTGCAACCGCCACGTCCTGATGAAGTGGCAGAATTTCCACCACTTGTTCGTTTTGAGTTTTCAATTAAGGAAAAGACCGATATCGTATTTGCGGGTCTTGGTTGGGTGACGGTACAAGAGCCAGGTATCGTTTGCGGTTGGGCTCCTAAAGGGGTAGATGTCTTGCGGCGCAAAGCACTGGTCTAAAGGCTAGTCTATAATGTACTTTCAAATTCTCAGAAAACCGATACTCTCGGTTTAATCTGGGCCGTGGTTTTTGTATAATAGTGAGTGTGGATGCGGATAAATTAGCATCTTGAAGAGAAAAGAGGATATTATGGAATTAAGAGGAAAACAAAAGCGTTTCTTACGTAGCAAAGCCCATCACCTGCAACCAATTTTTCAAGTAGGTAAAGGCGGATTGAATGAGGCAATGATCACGCAGATCAAAGAAGCACTGGAAAAGCGTGAGTTAATCAAGATTACTTTGCTGCAAAACACTGACGAAATTGCCGAAGATGTGGCGGATGTCTTGAAGAATCAGATCGGTTGTGAAATCGTTCAGATTATCGGACGGGTAGTGGTTTTGTATAAAGCATCATCCAAAGAAAAATACCAAAAACTGTCTCAAGAAGTAAAAGCGATTTGAAAATAAGTCGCCGCGCATCGGTTACTGATGGAGGTGATAACGATGCAGACCAAACTTACAAACAGTGTTGAGACGCTGGTTGCTGAAGCAGAGCCTGAGTGCAATTGTCGAAAACAAGTAGGGATTTTGGGAGGAAACTTTAATCCTGTCCACAATACCCACTTGTTGATTGCCGATCAAGTCGGTCATGCTTTGGGATTAGATCAGGTTTTACTCATGCCGGAATTTTTACCCCCCCATGTTGATGAGAAAAAAACAATTGCTGCCTCAGATCGATTGGCTATGCTAGAAGCTGCAGTTAGTGATAATCAGCTTTTAAGTATTGAAAAGGCTGAGCTGGAACGCAAAGGCAGAAGCTTCACTTATGATACGATGAAGGCGTTAAAAGCACAGCATCCGGATACGGACTATTACTTTATCATCGGTGGGGACATGGTGGCCTATTTACCGAAATGGTACAAAATTGATGAATTGTTGCAGTTGGTGCAATTTGTTGGCGTTAGACGGCCAGGCTATCCAGACACCTCTGCTTTTCCTATCATCTGGGTAGACGTGCCTTTGATGGACCTCAGTTCAACAACGATTCGTAAAAAAGTCGCACAAGGCTGTTCGATTCGTTATTACGTCCCGGAGGCAGTTCGTGAATATATCATCGAAAAGGGGTTGTACCTAGATGAAATATGAAGGAAATTACACAGCGATGAATCGGGAGCTACTGATGCAAACGGTTCAGATGCATATGAGTGAGAGGCGGTTTAAACATGTGTTGGGGGTAGAGGAAACGGCGGTTGCCTTGGCGGAGAAATACGGGGCTTCCCCAGAAAAGGCATCTATCGCAGCCTTGACCCACGACTATGCGAAAGAACGTCCTAATGATGAGTTTGAGTTGGTGATTAAGCGTGACGGCTTTGATTTGGACTTGTTGAACTGGAACAACGCCATCTGGCATGGTATTGTCGGTGCAGACTTTGTACAGCGGGAGCTAGGGATTGACGATCAGGAGATTTTACAGGCCATTCGCCTGCATACTACTGGTGCAGCCGAGATGAGTCTGTTAGATAAGATCATTTATGTCGCTGATTTTATTGAGCCTGGCCGAGATTTTCCTGGTGTCGATAAGGCGCGAGAACTGTCTTTAGTGGATCTTGATGAGGCAGTCCGCTACGAAACCCAGCATACCTTGTTACATTTATTGGAAACAAAAAAAGCAATTTACCCGAAGACCATCGAAACTTATAATCGTTGGGTTGCAGGGAAGTAACAATTGTCGAAAAAATTGAAGGAGTGTGACCTAAAATAGATAGTCAGAGAATTTTAGAAGTTGCTGTGAAAGCAGCTGATAGTAAACATGCCGAGGATCTTTTGGCATTGGATGTACGGGAGATTTCACTTTTGGCGGATTATTTTGTTATCTGTTCTGCTAGCAACGAACGCCAAATCAATGCCATCATTGATGAGGTAGTCGAAAGAGAAGAAGAAGCTGGAATTGAAGTGAAACGAATCGAAGGCAAAGATGGCGCAAAATGGGTGTTGATTGACTTGGGTGAAGTGATTGTCCATGTCTTCTCCAATGATGAGCGGGCCTTTTATAACCTTGAAAAACTCTGGTCTGATGCACCATTAGTGAATCTTTCCCAGTGGGTCGTAGAATAAAATGGCCTATGAGACATTCGCTTTTGTCTATGATGAAGTGATGGACAGCAGTCTTTACGAAAAGTGGCTGTCTTTTTCCAAACGACATCTGGATGGGAAAAAACAAGTTTTGGAATTGGCCTGCGGGACAGGGGCTCTGGCTGTCGCTTTTGCTAAAGATGGCTACGATGTGACCGCTTTGGATCTATCGGAAGAAATGTTAGTGATTGCCAGTGATCGTGCGTATGAAGCGGCGGTAGAAATCCAATTTTTAGAAGGCGACATGATGGATTTGGACGGAATCGGCGAATTCGAAGCGGTGACCTGCTTCTCCGATTCTATCTGTTATATGGAGGATGCCCCCAGTGTCCAGCAGGTTTTTGATGAAGTTTATCAGGTTCTAAAAGAAGACGGGATTTTTATGTTCGATGTCCATTCTCAATACCAGGTAAATGAAGTCTTTCCTGATTACAGCTACCATTATCAAACAGATGAGTTTGCGTTTTTGTGGGAGTCTTATCAGGATGAACCGGATACAATCCAGCACTTTCTGACCTTTTTTGTGTCAGAAGAGGCGCCCGAAACCGATGAGGTACCGGAACTCTTTCTCAGAAAAGATGAAATCCATGATGAGCGGACTTATCCCCATAGTGATTATTTACGGATGTTGGAAAATGCTGGTTTTTCCAAGGTGGAAAGCTATGCTGACTTTATCGACAGTGAACCAAATGAAAAAAGCAGACGCTGGTTTTTTGTCTGCCATAAATGAAGAAAGGCCGGTCGTTTTTGATCGGTCTTTTTTTGCGCTCTCATTTCACAGGTGTTTTTTAACTAAGATTGCAAAAGAACGTCTACTATCAGTTTTGTAAGGTAGACCAATTCGGCTGGGAAAGTCTTGTACCAAGGTCGGAATATCGGTAAACTGAAGCTGATCAAGTGAAAACGTTACAAAAGCTGGCGCGTAATGTTCAGTAAAATCAGGTAACGAAAGAAATGTTTTTTGCAGCCAGGGAATTGTCAGCCACTGTGAATTCTAAATATGAGACCACTGTGACAATCTCCTTAACTGGGAAAAAGAAAACGTCAAAATACTATTGCTGTGTTATTTTTGATATGAAATAATCTTAGGAAACAGATAACTTCTGCGAATAGCAGAGTATTTGAATAAAGAGGTTCTGGAGGAAGAAAAAATGAATTTTTGGCAACGGGCCCTAAAGAGTATCTCCCGCAGAAAAGGAAAATCCTTTATTTTGTTTTTGGTGATCTTTATCCTGGGCAATGTCATTGCAGGCGCGGTGGCGATTCAACAGTCAACGGTCAATGTAGAAAAAAACACGAAGGAAAAGCTGGGGGCACGAGCTGTCTTGGATGTGGACTACGAGAAATACAACAAGGATGCCGAAAAAAATCCTGAATTGAAATGGCCGGATCCATTAACAGATAAAGAATATCAAAAAGTAGCTGAACTGCCCCAGGTCAAATATTACGATATGTCCCTAAGTGCCTATATCGGAACCAGCAAATTGGCAGGCTACACTCCTGAAGACGGCGAAATGCTTGTAGGCTCCGGTGCAAATTACTTCTTTAACTTAAAAGGAAATAACAATGGCCAGCTTCCAGATCTTCGAGAGGGCTACATCAAATTGGATCAAGGGGAAATGTTCTCTGAACAAGAAGCAAAAGATGGCAGTAATGTCGTATTGATTTCTAAAGAGGTTGCTGAAGCCAATCATCTAAAAGTTGGCGATCAGATGGTGATTGATGCCACCAGTGAGATGATCGATATGGGGCTCATCCAGCCGCGAGAAGGCAGCACGGTTGATGCAACCGTTACAGAGGATTCTGCTGAAGAACCAGCCGAAGCAAAGGTGGTTTCCTTTGATTTTCCGGTGACAGTTAAAGGTATTTTCAACGTTGCCAGAAAAGAAACCAAAGATCTGTCAAAAGAAGAAAAGACGCAGGATGATTGGGCTGCTGCCGATCAAATCAACACATTTTATATGCCGAATAAAACAGTGCAGGCCTTGATGGACCAATCCCTAGATAAATTTTATGTCAATCTTTCTGAAGCTGACCGTAAAGATTACCAGCTAACCTTTGCTCAGGCGACGTATGTGTTAAATGCACCGGATGAAGTGGCAGCTTTCCGGGAAGACGCACAGGGACTATTGCCGAAATACTACGCTGTAATCGCAGACTCTGATCAATATGATCAAGTGGCTGGTGGAATGAAGAAATTGGGAGAAATCGCAAAATATGTTGTGATTATTGCAGCTGTGGCGACAATGTTAATTATTTCGTTGGTGGTATTACTCTTTTTAAGAGACCGCAAACACGAATTAGGTATCTATCTTTCCCTTGGAGAAAGTCGAGGGAAAATTATTGGGCAAATACTTGCAGAACTCTTGTTGGTTAGTCTGTTGGCGTTAATACTTTCATTGCTTACTGGTAATCTTTTAGGTGGTGTGGTATCTGATCAATTGATGCAAACCGATTGGATTAACAATACGCAAGAAGGAATCATGTACAGCGTTGCCAATGGAAACCAGTCTGTGAACTTTGAAGAGGTACGGGCCGCCTATAAAGTCAGCTTCACCCCGGGATATGTCATCACATATCTGGTATTAGGATTAGGAACTGTTCTGCTGTCAGCGGTACTGCCATTGTTGTACATCATGCGTCTGAATCCGAAAAAGATTATGATGTGATCCAGCAAGCCAGATTGAAGGTTCAATAGTGAGGAGGAGCAGACCATGGCATTATTAGAAGCAAAGAATGTAGATTATTTTTATCAAGACGGTGATCAGCGACGATTTATCTTGAAAGACACGACGGTTTCCTTTGAAAAAGGCCGTTTTTATACTATATTGGGTCAATCCGGCTCAGGCAAAACCACATTGCTCTCATTATTAAGTGCGTTGGATTCACCGAAGGCTGGAGAAATTCTCTATAATGGTGAAAATATCCAGAAAATCGGCTACGAAAAATATCGCCGAGATGATATTAGCATTATTTTTCAAAGTTACAATTTGATTCCGTATCTGTCTGCGGCTGAAAATGTCCAGGTGCCAATGGCTATCACAGACAATAAATTGCCAGACGATAAAAAAGCAGTGGCTTACAATTTACTGGACTATATCGGGATTACCCGCGACAAAGCGGATCGTTTAGTTAACCAACTTTCTGGGGGAGAACAGCAGCGTGTCGCCATTGCCCGGGCATTAGCAACCAATGTCGACATTATTATGGCCGATGAGCCCACAGGAAATCTGGATGAGGAGATGGAACAAGAGATTGTCGACATCTTTAAAGAATTGGCTCACAAACACGGAAAATGCGTGATTGTTGTGACCCACGCCAATGAGATCGCCCAACAAGCAGATGACGTGTTGTATTTACGTAAAGGTGTGTTGAAAACTCATGAGTGATTTTTTATCCAACTTTTCAAAAGAAAACTATGACGGAAAAAAGAAACTGGCGTCTTCAAAGGTACCAGAAGCGGACTTGGATGAGGATCTTGAGAAAGAATCTACAACTGATGCCAGCCCATCAAAAGCAGAAGAAGTGGAGAAGGGACTTTCTCGGAGCCAACGGATGAATCGCAGCTTTGATCCTGCCTTTGATCAACGTTTGGCAAGTCCTACTTCTGAAACTGAGGAGCGCTTGTCTGAAGAGACCACTGAATCTGAAAGTGGTGGCCGGTTTCCGGCAGAGGAAACCGAATTTGATCCAACCTATAAAAAAAGACGAATCCGCAAGATTGCCCTTCTTAGTGGAGCTGCAATTGCGGTTTTCGCGGGTCTGTTCTTTCTCTATTATTTATTGACTCATGTGTTGGTGCCAGACTTCTCAGGAAAGGCTGTTGCTGAGGCCCGCAGTTGGGGAAGTGAGGCAGGTGTGAAGGTGGAAACCAAGCAGGTCTATGACTTCAAAGCTGCAATAAACGAAGTCATCAGCCAATCAGCCAAAGCTGGCGAAAAGCTGAAAAAAGGAACCGAGATGACAGTAACTGTCAGCATGGGGCCTGATCCAGAAGAAATCATTCCGCTACCAGATTTTGCTAATCTGACTGTAGATCAAGCGACTGCTTGGATAGAAGAGAAAAAGGCTGAAAACGTGACGATCATTCGAGAATTTGACAAACAGATTACAGATGGTGGATTTATCAAAATGGAGGCCGCCTCAAAGGACCAGGATCTGGAAAAGTATAAACGTCAAGATCGTTTGAATGTCTATTACTCCAAAGGAAAAGAAGTCTTTGAAAAAAATATCACAGTTACAGATTTTACCAATAAACCTTTGTCAGAAGTCAGTGACTGGGCAAAAACCAATGGTGTCAAATTAACTACCGAAAAGGTTTTTTCTGAAACGATTGCCGCTGACAATGTGGTTTCCCAGGAGACAGCCAAAGGGACAAAAATTGCTAAAAACGATACCCTCAAGCTGAAAGTGTCTAAAGGGAAACCTATTCGCATTCCGGATTACTCCCAGTACACGATTGAGCAAGCTCAGTCATTAGAAGGTGGCATATCGGCTGTGATTAAGAGCGTTTATTCGGATTCTGTAGGGTATGGCCGCTTTATCAGCCAGTCGGTTGAAGCCGGAAAAGAATTTGCTGAAGAAGACAAGCTGCCATCAGTTGAAGTGATTTATTCTCAAGGACGTCCATATATCAAAGATCTACGGGGACAAACGACAGAAGGTGATCTACCTAAGCTGTTTTTTGATGAGTTTCAAGCAAAAGGTGCTGATATCACTTACTCCGTTTATTACGTCGATTCCGCGGAACCAAAAGGCACAGTGATCGAGATGTCCAAGTATGGCGAGTTTCTACCCTTGACCGCAACCATTAGCATTGGAATCAGTTTAGGAAACAAACAAGCCGAAATCCCGCCGGTAAGTGATCCCAGTCTACCCACTGAAGATTCTGATACGACAGCGACTACTGAAACGCAGCAACCCGCTGATAATCAGGAAACGTCAGCCGTAAAGAACAACAACGTTACTTTAGAAGCTAACAATAGCGGGAGTAAAGGCTAACCTTTTTGTTAATGACTTTCTGAGTGTAAGAGTTTTATTTAAATTTACCTGAATGCTAGTGACAGTATTCTGTGATGTCTTGGGTTTGTGTGTTGCCCGGTTAATCATGGTCTGTCCTAGTGTTCAGGTGTTTTTACTATTGTGCAAAAATACCACTACCAGTATTTTCGGTAGCGTTTTATAAAGCATCGACGAGAATGTCTGTTAGTTTTGGAATTCAGCTGGCTAAAATGTGAAAACAACGTGACTTTTTTTGCATTAAGCTTTACTACTCGGTGATTCTTGCGTTATTCTTAATAAATGAATGGAGGGATCGCTGCGATGGACTTGATCAAAACGCATCCACTTGCGGTTTACCTTATATTAGTCAATACCGGGTTGTTCTGTTTGATGGGATTGGATAAATTAAAGGCCAAAATGGACAGTTGGCGCATCTCTGAAAAGACGCTGCTGCTGCTGGGATTAGCTGGCGGGGGAATCGGCGGTCTCATGGGTCAACAGCTCTTTCATCATAAGACTAGGAAAAAGTATTTTACAGTCTGTTTCGCAATTGGGGGAATACTTTCAGTTGCGGTCTTGCTGTGGTACTATCTACGCTAAGACTCGATTTATAGTTTACTAAAAAGATCCTGCAAGTAAATTTCTTCTGCTGTTAGACCAGAATTTGGGAGTGTGACAATGAAAAATCGTTCAGGACTCAAGATTGTGATGAATATCCTCTTTGTTTTCGTGATATTCGGTATCTTGGGCTTTGTTATCAAAAATTCACTGGGAGATATCTTGGTACAACTTTCGCAGACGCCACTTTTGGTTTTGTTGGGTGTGATTCTTTGTGGGAGCTTGTATATCCTCGTTGAAGGTGAAAATTTGAAGGTGATGGCTGGGACCTTTGAGAAGCGCTTTACAACCGGTGATGGTGCTTTAGCCATGTGCTATGCTGCGTTTTATCGTTTGGTGACTTTTGGTGCGGGAACGCTGATTGCAGAAGTGAATTTTTATCACCGCAAAGGATTGCGAATTTCTCAAAGCGTGGGTGTAACCGCCTTGCATATGATCATGTATAAGGTCGCGCTTTTAAGTTGGGCGGTCATCAGTCTGATCATGCAATTTGTTTTCTTTCACTCGGAAAAACCAAAGATTATTTGGCTGGTCTTGTTTGCTATGGTGGTAACTTTTGTGATTATCGCTGTCCTTTTAGCACTTACCTTGAGCTTGAATCTACAGATCTGGTCTGTGAAATTGGCAAACAAGCTTTTCAAAAGTACAAAGATTCGCGATATGGTAGATAAGGTCAATATTCAGGTCTATTCCCTTCGCGAAGCTGTTGACAGCATCTTGCAAGTTCGCCCGCTGATTTATCGCATTTATTTTCTGAATATGTTGAAAGTCATGTTCTGGTTTGTGATTCCTGCCATTGTTTTGATGGGGGATCATCCCCAGTTAAACTTTTTCTTGTCTTTTGGGTTGACTAGTTTTGCTGTTATTTTGGCAGGATCAATTCCAACACCGGCTGGGATTGGTTCTTTTGAATTTGTATATTTGCTACTGTTCAGTCCAATTGTGGGGACTGTCGATGCAGCCAGCTCTATGCTTTTGTACCGCTTTGCTAGTTATGTTTGGCCATTTTTAATCGGGTTTGTCTATTTCCTGGTGGATAAAAGGCGCGCCATTCATTCCGAAATCAAAGATATCAAAGAAGATACAGCAAAGTAGTTGTGGAAAAATTGAAATAAGTTACAGATAACAGCCTGGGTAAATCTCAGGCTGTTATTTACATTGTACTCAATGCTGAGACTAACCTAATAATTTGAAAATTCGCTGAATGGCTGAATTTTTTTAGATTTTTCGAGAAAATTCGAGTGTTTCGTTTGACCAATTTTGACCAATGGATTATACTATTAAATGTAGATGAGATTATCTACTGCAAAAGGACAGATAACGCTCGGAACTATGGTAGTTCAGGGCTTTTTGGTGAGTTTGCGGTCTCTTTGACCATCATTGATAAAAAGAGTGCCGTAACGTCACCACCTCAGCTCATGAAAGGGAGGAAACCACTTTGAATATTGAAAAAATGACAACAACATTGCAAGAGGCAATCGCTGAAGCCCAACAAGTAGCAGTGACTAGACACCATCAAGAAATTGATATCTTACATTTATGGAAGATTTTTTTACAGCCAAATCATTTCGGACGTAACTTTTATACGGATGCTGGTTTGGATGTCGAGGCTTTTGAAAGAGAGGTCGATCGCGGATTAGACGAATATCCCGTAATTGAAGGGGGCAGCGTTCAATACGGTCAATCGATGAGCCAGAATCTTTTTCATCTGTTGCAAGAAGCAGACGGACTGCGGCAAACGTTTGGCGATGAGTTTTTATCGACGGAGATTGTACTGTTGGCGTTGATGAAGCTGAAAAATTTTTCTTTGACCAAGTACTTGGTCAAAAATGGCTTAACTGAAAAAGAACTCAAAAAGAATATTGAAGAGATGCGGGGAGGCGATAAAGTGACCTCAAAAAATCAAGAAGAGCAATACCAAGCACTGGAAAAATATGGTGTGGATTTGGTCCAACAGGTGAAAAACGGTAAAATGGATCCAATCATTGGTCGAGACGAAGAAATTCGAGATGTCATTCGGATTCTCAGCCGTAAAACAAAAAATAATCCGGTGCTTATCGGTGAACCCGGTGTTGGTAAAACAGCGATAGTTGAAGGATTGGCCCAACGGATTGTCCGCAAAGATGTACCAGAAAATTTGAAAGACAAGACGATTTTTTCTTTGGACATGGGGGCGCTGATTGCAGGGGCTAAATTCCGTGGCGAATTTGAAGAACGGCTGAAGGCTGTTTTACAGGAAGTCAAAAAGTCGGATGGCCGAATCATCCTGTTCATTGATGAAATCCACAATATTGTAGGTGCTGGTAAAACAGAAGGTTCCATGGATGCCGGGAATCTTTTGAAACCAATGTTGGCTCGGGGGGAACTGCATACCATTGGGGCTACCACCTTAGACGAATATCGACAATATATGGAAAAAGATAAAGCTTTGGAGCGGCGTTTCCAAAAGGTCTTGGTGAAAGAGCCAACTGTGGAAGATACGGTCTCTATTTTACGGGGACTAAAAGAACGCTTCGAGATTCATCACGGGGTTAATATCCATGACAATGCACTGGTGGCAGCAGCTACTCTATCGGATCGTTACATTACTGACCGCTTTTTGCCAGACAAAGCCATCGATTTAGTGGACGAAGCCTGCGCGACGATTCGTGTGGAAATGAACTCTATGCCTACGGAGTTGGATCAGGTGACCCGTCGTTTGATGCAATTGGAAATTGAAGAAGCAGCTTTGAAGAAAGAAACCGATGATGCTTCTAAAAAACGCTTGGAAAACCTGCAAGAAGAACTGGCAGAGCTGCGTGAAGAAGCCAATGCGATGAAAATGCAATGGGAAACGGAAAAAGAAGAAGTTAATGCCGTGTCCAATAAACGAGCGGAAATCGATCGTGCCCGGCATGAATTAGAAGATGCAGAAAACAACTATGATCTTGAACGAGCCGCTGTTTTGCGTCATGGCACCATTCCTCAACTGGAAAAAGAACTGAAGGAATTGGAAAATAAAGCGAAAAACGATGATCTCAAAATGGTACAAGAGTCAGTAACTGAAAACGAGATTGCTGTCGTTGTGGGACGTTTGACCGGTATTCCGGTGACGAAGTTGGTCGAAGGCGAGCGAGAAAAGCTCATGAAGCTCAACGAAACACTTCATAAACGAGTGATTGGCCAAAATGAAGCAGTTGATGCAGTCAGTGATGCGGTCATTCGCGCTCGTGCCGGCTTACAAGATCCCAATCGCCCACTAGGGTCCTTCTTATTTTTAGGACCAACCGGGGTCGGGAAGACCGAATTGGCAAAAGCATTGGCTGAAAACTTATTTGATTCGGAAGACCACATGGTTAGAATTGACATGAGCGAATATATGGAAAAACATTCGGTGAGCCGCTTGGTGGGGGCACCTCCAGGATATGTAGGTTATGACGAAGGGGGACAGCTGACTGAAGCAGTTCGCCGCAATCCCTACACCATTGTTTTATTAGACGAGATTGAAAAAGCTCACCCGGATGTCTTCAATATTTTGTTGCAAGTATTGGATGATGGCCGCTTGACAGACTCCAAAGGACGAGTGGTAGATTTCAAAAATACAGTCTTAATCATGACTTCCAATATTGGCTCCCAACTGCTTTTAGAAGGAGTGACAGCCGAAGGAAGCATTCCGGAAGCTGTCCAAGAACAAGTGATGAGCTTGCTGCGGGGCCATTTCAAACCGGAATTTTTGAATCGGATTGACGATACCATCTTGTTTACGCCACTGTCATTAGAAGATGTGAAAGGGATCGTTGACAAGATTATCGCCCAACTTTCCAAACGGTTAGAAGATCAGGAAATTTATCTGGATATCGAAGACAGTGCGCGGACCTGGATTGCTGAGCAGTCTTACGAACCAGCCTATGGGGCACGTCCGCTTCGCCGTTTTATCACTCGGGAAGTAGAAACACCACTGGCAAAAGAAATCGTATCTGGCCGAGTGCTGCCGAAAACCAAAGTGACAATCACGCTTTTAGACGATCAGCTAGTCTTTCAAAATGAAATGGCAGAAGCTGAAGAAGCCTAATGAAAGAGAAGGGTGACAATCGTCTTGGCACCTTCCTATGAAGTGAACATTACTAAACATGAACCACAAACAAAAGAGAAGCAGCTTCTGTTAAAACTCAGAAGCTGCTTCTCTTTTAAGATCCGAAATTAATTTATGACCCACAATTTTTTTAATTTCAAGAAAGGTACACTGGCTAGAGAAGTACGCGCAAAAACGACATTGTAACCACACCAATTGGTTACGTGGAACAAAGGAATTTTTCGTTTGTCACAAAATACAGCACAATCCTTTTTGGGTGAGTACCTTTACTTGTCGTTTTTTTTGATTCTTTTTATACTTAAGGAAATAAGCGCAAATGCAGAGGTTATGGAAGAAGCAGGTACCTCGCATACTTTTTTAAAGGAGTGGAATAGATGGAAATCACCAATGAACGTATCCCTTCACGAAAGTTGCTGATCCTAACCTTGGAACTTTCGGAAGCTCAACTGGGGCAAGCAACTGGAGATAGTTTTCAGCGGCTGATCACAGCTGCCGAAGACTTACAGCTAGTGATTAGTGGTTGGCCGTATGTCGGCTATCAAAAGGTGTCACTTGAAGGCCAGATTGACACTAAACCGTTAGTCGTTGAATTTGGTCTTCCGGTGGAGCAACTGCCGATGTCGGAAGGACTACCAGAAGGAATTACCTCGAGACAGACGGAAGCCATTCAAGCGGCTGTGACAGAATATGCGGGAGATGATTCTGAGATGGAACTGGTTTATCGCTTAATGATTGACGCTATCAGAGAAGAAAACCATCAGTTTCTCCATAAGAGCTATGAATACTATTTGGAAGACCAGCAAGGCCAGCCTCTGACACGAATCGAAATGCCCTATCTCTAGAGTAAAATAGTGCCCTTGTCTGGAGTCAACTAGCAAGGGATGCCGTGACAACTGTCTAGCCAACCTCCAGTGAAGTGAACACTGCCAAACATGAGTCGCAAAAGCCAAGCCATTTCCATTAAAAACAGTGGAGGTGACTTGGCTTTTCATTGTTAAAAACTTCAATCGCTGACTTCTCATTATATTATACGTAAGATCAGGTTTATTCTACGGAATCAGATACAAAAATTGTCGCAAGCAGTGCTGGCAGATATTTTCTTATTTATAGGATAAAATCTTCGCCAAATACCACTTAAAAATGAGCTGCGGCACAACCTTTTGTTCTCAGAAATAATCACTGAAGTAGGCTTCGGTGTCTGGAATGATTTGTTCTAACGTGCGCAGCGTTTGTTTATCAGTTACTAAGCGCTCAATTCGTGATAGATAGGCAGCCCGGCGGTAGTTCATCAATAAGCAGCTCAAGGTCTGGATATCCAAAGTGACCGCTTTACCCAAAGGTTCGCGAGTGACTTTTGCCTGCTGGTCAGCTTCTGACCAACTCAATGAGAAAATCCCGTTATTCCACTCAGCTACTGGATCAGTCACCTCGAAGTGAAAAGGTTCAGAGAAAGCTGAAAACGGAAATTGTCGCAGAAACTGTTCGACATCCACGATTCGGGCCATGTAGTAAGGCTCAATCGTTTCTTTTATCTGACTGTCTTCCAAGAGAAAAGCCAGAGGTTCGTTTTTGTAAATATCACCTTTTACCCAGTAAATCATGGAAAAGTGAGCCGAAATAAAGTTCCAAAGGCCGTTGCGGGCTTCTTGATCCAGATAAAACATCTCTTTGATGTGAAAGACTTCTTCAGCTACCCAGTAAAACAAGACACCACGAGGTTCACCCTGGGCATTGTAATAGACAGCTGCTGTACGTTCTTCTTCATTTTCATAGCGCCAGTATTCCTCCCAGTGGAAACTGCTGCGGGTCAAAGCACCGTGATTCATCAGCGAGAATTGATCATATACAAGGTAGACATCGGGATCGTCTACTTGCTTGCGCTCAACAACGCCACCAACTTCCACTTGTTTTGGCAGCTGGGTGTCACGAATTTTGAAACTCAGTTTATCACTCATAATCTCCCAGCCTTTACGGCGATAGTAGGGGATGTTATAAGGATACAAGTAGCTGATCCATTGGCCATCTTCACGCATGTTTGTCAGGGCCAGTCGAATCAATTCTTGCATCAGTCCGTGACCAGCATATTCCGGATAGGTGCCAACTCCGGTTACGCCGCCCATTTTATAAGGCGTGCCGTGAATATTGACTTCGCAAGGGTAAATAGCGATTTGACTAATCAGCTGATCTTTATGAAACCACCCATAAACTTTTGATAAATCCAAAATAGGCTTTTTCGATTTAATCATTTCTTTTTTACTGTCATAACCACTTTCTTCGATGTCAGATTCTGTTATTTGAAAAACATAAGCCAGCAATTCATTGAACTGATCCAAGTGTTCAGGCCCTACTGGACGGATTTCCATGTCTTGGCGTAAATCAGATTCCATACTTTCAACTCCATTTTCATTGTTAGCCCTATTATACCAGAACTGCATCAAACCGACAGTTGCAAGAAAAGCGGAGAAACCCAGGGTCTATCCTAGGCGAGCCACAGGCGGAAAAGTCTTTAAATTCGATGGATTCGTTGGTATAATGAGAAGGCTGAACATAAGGCGCACCAGTTAATTCACTTTTGGCTGGGGACCTGTTGAATGAAATGAAATGAGGAATCAAGTTGAACATACAAGACATGCAGAATCGGCAAGAACGGATTCGTAATTTTTCCATTATTGCCCATATCGATCACGGAAAGTCTACATTGGCAGACCGAATCTTAGAACAAACCCATACCGTGACCAAGCGGGAAATGCAAGATCAACTGTTGGATTCTATGGATCTGGAACGTGAACGAGGAATCACTATCAAGCTAAATGCTATTGAGCTGAATTATACCGCTAAAGACGGTGAAACCTATATTTTTCACTTAATCGACACACCGGGACATGTGGATTTTACTTATGAAGTCTCCCGCAGTCTGGCAGCCTGTGAAGGGGCGGTGTTGGTGGTAGATGCGGCCCAAGGGATTGAAGCCCAGACACTTGCCAATGTTTATTTAGCCTTGGACAATGATTTGGAGATTCTACCAGTCATTAACAAGATCGATCTGCCGGCTGCCGATCCTGAGCGAGTCCGCAAAGAAATCGAAGACGTCATCGGAATTGATGCATCAGAAGCTGTGTTAGCCAGTGCCAAAGCGGGTATTGGTATTGAAGATATTCTGGAACAGATTGTAGAATACGTGCCGGCACCGACTGGAGATGTGACGGCGCCTTTGAAGGCACTGATCTTTGACTCTGTTTATGACAGCTATCGCGGGGTGGTGCTCAACATTCGGGTAATGGATGGTGTGGTACGACCTGGGGATAAAATTCAATTGATGAGTAATGGCAAAACTTTTGAAGTAACAGAAGTCGGCGTGTTTTCGCCAAAAGCTATTCAACGGGATTATCTGATGGTGGGAGATGTCGGGTATTTGACCGCCTCTATCAAAACCGTTGCCGATACTCGCGTCGGGGACACGGTAACCTTGGCAGAAAACCCAGCGACAGAAGCGCTTCCAGGTTATCGTAAAATGAATCCAATGGTCTTTTGTGGACTGTATCCTATCGAGACCTCCCGCTACAACGATCTGCGAGAAGCGCTGGAAAAACTAGAGTTGAACGATTCGGCGCTGCAATTTGAACCGGAAACCTCCCAAGCGTTGGGCTTTGGCTTCCGTTGTGGCTTCTTGGGTCTGCTCCATATGGATGTCGTGCAAGAGCGGTTGGAACGCGAATTTAATCTGGAACTAATCACCACCGCGCCTTCGGTTATTTACCATGTTAATAAGACAGACGGTTCAACGATAGTCGTTGATAATCCGGCAGACTTCCCGGACCCAGTTTCAATCCAAGACGTAGAAGAGCCTTACGTGAAAGCACAAATCATGGTTCCCAATGACTATGTAGGTGCTGTAATGGAGCTTTCTCAACGAAAACGCGGCGAATTTGTAACGATGGATTACCTGGATGAGTATCGGGTCAACGTCGTTTACGAGATTCCGTTGTCTGAAATCGTGTTCGACTTTTTTGACAAATTAAAATCCTCCACTAAAGGATATGCCTCTCTTGATTATGAAATGTCCGGTTATCGGGCAAGTAAACTCGTGAAGATGGATATCTTATTAAATGGTGAAACAGTCGATGCCTTAAGCTTTATTGTTCACCGCGATTTTGCCTATGAACGAGGCAAAGCCATCGTTGAAAAACTGAAACAACTCATCCCGCGTCAACAATTTGAAGTGCCCATCCAAGCTGCCATCGGACAAAAAATCGTTGCCCGCTCTGATATCAAAGCGCTGCGTAAAAATGTCCTAGCCAAATGTTACGGCGGTGACGTTTCCCGTAAACGCAAACTTTTGGAAAAACAAAAAGAAGGCAAAAAGCGTATGAAGCAGATTGGCTCAGTGGAAGTACCGCAAGAAGCCTTCATGGCTGTTTTGAAAATGGATGAGGATGAACCTAAGAAGAAATAAGGGTTTGTCTGAAAAAAAGTGAAATAACAAGGCTGTTTTCAAGAAGACTTCCGCCCAATCTCCCCTGGAAAAATACATTTTTACTATGGTCCGCAACCCCACATTCATCATGGGATTGCGGATCTTTTTTGGTTTTGCAGATTTTTTTAGGAATGAAAAGAAAGACAGTTTTTAATACTGATTATCAGGCAGTCTTCAGCTTATCACTGAATCACTCTTATAATTACTCGCAAATTCTATCTTTTTCTGGTAAAGAGGGTTAGGTGTTCCGGCTTAAGCTATTTTTTCGTGAACCAGAATAGTGGTGTACTATCTGAAAATTCAATTGGATAGAAAGCTGATTTTGACAATTGCTTAATTCAGGGCAAAGTAAGAAACCGAGCCCGGTTTTCAAGATTAAAAAGGCATCAGAAAGTCACAACAGGTTTTCAGGGATAATGAATCAGCTTTTTAAAAGAAGTATTGTTGGGAATAAAAAATGCAAATAGCTCATGACTCTCAAGTATTGATGCAGCATATAAAGATAGTGTAAAGAAACGAATCAAAGTTTCACACTATCTTTATATGCTTTTTTGTATAGTTGCAATGTAAAGGAAGTCGAATGATTTCATAGCGAGCAATGAAAAAAGGAGTGAAATAGAGTGATAGTTTTTTTGGGCATCATTGGTTTTCTGTTGATGATCTATCTTTTCTGGTTTTTATTTAAGGGGGAAGAATTATGAGTAGCGTTGTTTATCAAGGGATTTTTTTTCTGTTTATCCTATTGTTATTAGCGGTGCCATTAGGTTGGTATATAAAAGAAATTATGCAGGGAAGAGTACCTAAAGGAGTTGGCTTTTTACGACCTTTGGAGCACCTATTTTACAAAGTGATTGGACCGGCTAGTAAAAAGGAAATGTCAGCCAAGCGTTATCTCTTTACACTGTTACTATTGAGCTTTTGTTCCATCCTGTTGCTCATGTTACTACTGATGACGCAACATTTTTTACCGGGAGGTGCCACTGTAGAAAATCTTTCCGTGTCATTGGCGATAAATACAGCAGTAAGTTTTGTAACCAATACAAACTGGCAAGCTTTTGCAGGGGAAACGACCTTGTCCAATCTGTCGCAAATGTTTGGACTGACTGTTCAAAATTTTGTATCGGCAGGCATTGGTCTTTCTGTGCTAATAGCACTTCTTCGTGGCCTTTCTCAAGTTAAAAAGAAAGGGTTAGGAAATTTCTGGCAAGATTTGACCCGCAGCTTGGTCTATATTCTGTTGCCATTATCCTTTATTCTAGCATTTATACTCATCTCACAAGGCGTCGTGCAAACTTTTCAATCTGGTATCTCTTATCAGGGATTGGAGGGAAAAGAAGCATGGCTATCTCTAGGACCAGTAGCCAGCCAAGTAGCAATTAAACAGCTTGGAACAAATGGTGGTGGTTTCTTTGGTGCCAACTCTGCGTATCCATTTGAGAATCCAACTCTCTTATCCAACTTTTTGGAAAACATTGCGATTCTTTTGATTCCGGCAGCTCTAATTTTTACCTTTGGCTTTTGGATGAAAGATTGGAAACAAGGGCGAACAATCTTAACTGTTTCACTGGTCTTTTTATCGTTAGCATTTCTTGGAGTAGCATTTAGTGAATTTATTGGAGTAAATGGTGCGCAACTATTAGGCGAAATGAATTTTGAAGGAAAAGAAGTGCGATTTGGTATTGGCTGGTCAAGTTTATGGGCAGTCGCGACTACCGCGGCTTCGAATGGCTCTGTGAATTCAGTATTAGATAGTTTTACCCCTCTTGGCGGAGCCGTGCCCATGTTTTTAATGCAACTGGGTGAGATTATTTTTGGAGGAGTGGGAAGTGGCCTTTACGGCATGCTGGCCTTTCTCATGTTGGCTGTTTTTATTGCAGGGTTATTAGTTGGACGTACACCGGAATATCTTGGAAAAAAGATTGAAGCTTTTGATATCAAAATGGCCAGCTTGGTTATCTTAACCCCTTTAATGCTTACACTTTTTGGTGCTATGGCACTGGTTTTGCATCCAGATATTATGAGTTGGTTGACTAACCGTGGCCCCCATGCCTTTAGTGAACTATTATATGGCGCTACATCCCTAGCAAATAATAACGGAAGTGCTTTTGGCGGACTATTGGCAAATACACCATTTTTAAATGGTTTAGGCAGTCTACTTATGGTTATCTCGAGATATTTACCAATAATAGCAATTCTATTTCTAGCCGAAAATATGGGAGCTAAGAAAAAAGCGGCCTTGGGTTCGGGAACATTATCAACAGTTAGTCCAACTTTTGTATCAATGTTAATGATTGTGATTTTGGTAATTGGCGCATTAAGCTTTTTGCCTTCATTGGCATTAGGTCCAATTGCAGAATTTTTTACACAGAGGTAGAGGAGAAGAAAAATGATGAAAAACGTTTATCAGTGGGCTATAGGGCAATCCTTTAAAAAGATGGATCCCCGTCAACAAATTAGAAATCCAGTCATGTTTGTTGTCTATTTAGGAGCGATTGCGACTACGTTATTATGTTTTTATCCGATGCATGTCCCACTCTGGTTTAGTATCTCTATAACAATTTTTTTATGGCTGACCTTACTCTTTGCAAATTTTGCAGAAGCAGTAGCAGAAGGTCGTGGAAAAGCACAAGCGGATAGTCTAAAACAGGCAAAAAAAGAGGTCATGACATACAAAATCAATCATCTTGATGATATTAAAAGCGAACACTTTATCGAACTACGATCGTCGGATTTGAAGCGGGATGATCTCGTTTACGTGAGAGCCGGAGAACAAATCCCTGCCGACGGTGATGTAATTGAAGGGGCAGCTTCAGTTGACGAAAGTGCTATAACAGGTGAATCGGCCCCTGTTATTAGGGAATCTGGTGGCGACCGCAGTGCTGTGACAGGTGGGACAACCGTTGTTTCGGACTATCTTGTCATTCGTGTCACTTCGGAGAATGGTGAATCATTTTTAGACAAAATGATTGCTATGGTGGAAGGAACACAACGAAAAAAGACGCCGAATGAAGTTGGTTTACAGATTTTTTTGATTACATTGACGATTATTTTTTTGACGGTCGCTATTACTCTGATTCCTTTTACTGACTTTAGCAGTCAATTATCAGGAAAAGGAGAAGCACTTTCTATGATTATTGTTATTGCCTTGCTAATTTGTTTAGCACCTACAACAATTGGCGCATTGATTTCTTCCATCGGAATTGCTGGTATGAGTCGTTTGACAAAAGAGAATGTCATCGCCATGAGTGGACGTGCGATTGAAGCAGCAGGGGACGTAGATGTCCTTTTGCTAGATAAAACCGGCACAATTACTTTAGGAAATCGGCGAGCAAGTGAATTTTTACCAGTTAATGGGGTAAGTGAAGAACAGCTTGCAGATGTGGCACAGCTCTCCTCTTTAGCCGATGAAACGGCAGAAGGTCGTAGTATCGTAATCTTAGCGAAGGAACGATTTAATATACGGGAACGAGAATTTCGAACGTCCGAGGTGAAATTTATCGACTTTAGCGCGAAAACGCGAATGAGTGGCATTGATTATCGTGGCGATGAGATTCGAAAAGGCGCTGCCGATACGATGAAACAGTATGTGCAATCAAAAGGTGAGCTATACCCGCCTAAATGTGATGAAATTGTTGATAGGGTAGCGCGGGCAGGGGGCACACCTTTAGTAGTTGTCAAAAATTATCGAGTTATGGGTGTTGTTTATTTAAAAGATATTGTAAAAAATGGTGTGAAAGAAAAGTTCTCGGATATGCGTAAAATGGGAATCAAAACTATCATGATTACTGGAGATAATCCCTTGACGGCAGCGGCCATTGCTGCAGAAGCGGGTGTTGATGATTTTTTAGCTGAAGCGACACCGGAAAATAAAATGGATTTGATTCGCGAGTATCAAGAAAAGGGGCATCTGGTAGCCATGACAGGCGACGGGACAAACGACGCCCCAGCCCTAGCTCAAGCCGATGTAGCGATGGCAATGAATACGGGAACACAAGCAGCAAAAGAAGCCGGGAACATGATTGACTTAGATTCAAGTCCAACGAAACTGCTGCAGGTCGTACAAATTGGCAAACAACTTTTAATGACACGAGGTGCACTTACAACATTCAGTATTGCAAATGACATTGCAAAGTATTTTGCTGTTATTCCCGTATTGTTTTATAGTATTTATCCTCAACTAGATCAATTGAACATCATGAGATTGGGGAGCCCATTGACGGCTATTTTAGCTGCAGTAATTTATAATGCAGTGATTATTGTGGCACTAATCCCACTAGCACTAAGAGGGGTAAAATATCAAGAGAAGCCTGCCAGTCAAATTTTGCGGCATAATCTATTGGTCTACGGACTTGGTGGTGTCATCGCACCTTTTATCTTCATTAAACTCATCGACATCGTTTTGTCAGTAATTATTCTATAAGAAGGAGTAACTTTCATGAAAAAGATTCTTTTTATCAGCTTGAGATTTTTACTTTTGAGCTTGCTTGTATTTGGTGGTGTGTATACCTTAGCAGTTACAGGTATAGGTCAATTATTTTTTTCAGAACAGGCTAATGGAAGTAAGATAACCATAGACAGTCAGGTCGTTGGTTCAAAATTGATTGGACAATCGTTTCAACAAGACAAGTATTTTTCGGGACGTGATACCCAGGTAAGACAGTTGTCGCCAGTTTCAATAGAGCAAGCGAGACTTGTTCAAAAACGCGGGATAAATGAATTAGAAAAGAACCCAACTCAAAAAAAAGTTCCAGTTGATTTAGTCACAGCTTCAGCTAGTGGTGTAGATCCCGACATTAGTTTAGAAGCAGCCAGGTTTCAAATAGATCGTATTGCTAAAAAACGAGGTTTATCTAAAGAGAAAATTCAGGGTCTTCTTGATAAATATCGTCAAAAAGATTGGTTTTCTAATCGATATTTCGTGAATGTTTTGCAGTTAAACCTTGCATTAGATAAACTGAGAACATAATGGGTAGTTCTCTGGCTCGTGATTAAAAAGGGCCAGGGAATTCTTCTCTAGTTTCAATAGGGGGTTAGTAAATGTCGAATCAAGCACAAGTGGGGGATGGAAGTCGAGGGCGATTACGAGTCTTCTTTGGTTTTGCAGCCGGTGTTGGGAAAACCTATGGGATGCTGGCAGAAGCTCATGAACTATTAGAGATGGGAAAAAATGTGATGGTGGGCTATATTGAGCCTCATGAACGGCCAGATACTAATCGCTTGTTAAAAGGATTGCCACAAATTTTACCAAAAAAAATCGCCTATAAACAATTGATTTTACTCGAACCGGATATTGACGAGATCATCGCACGAAAGCCGGAAATCGTGCTGATTGATGAATTGGCACATACAAATGCGGAAGGCTCTCGAAATCGTAAACGTTATCAAGATGTTGATGAGCTCTTAAATGCAGGAATTGACGTCTTCACCACTATTAATGTGCAACATTTGGAAAGTCTGAATGATATTGTGTCAGAAGTAACCGGGATTGAAGTCAAAGAAACGGTACCAGATACTTTTTTACAGCAAGCGACGATAAAAGTCATTGATGTAGAACCTGAAGAACTGATTGAACGGTTGAATCAAGGGAAGATTTACGCAAATGAAAATGCCCGTCGTGCCCTGGAAAACTTTTTCATTCCAAAAAAATTAGATCAATTAAGAGGTCTTGCTATTCAGCGGGCCTCCGACCATATTAACCGAATAAGCAGCAAGACGAGTGGCATTCAAAGTAAACTTTTGACAGTCGTCAATGATGCTTTTCCTAAGATGACGGAAAAGTGTATTCGTTGGACAGCGCGATTGGCACAAGGCTTAGGCGCCGAGTGGACGGTTATTCAGATACGTGCATCTGAGGAGCATACCTCTACGAATATTTCGTTAGCAGATAAGCTGGGGGCAGAAGTAATTAGTATTGAAGAAGATGATAGTTTTGAGACCATTGTAGAATTTGCTAAAATGACCGGTGTGACAGATATTATTATGGGAAAAAATTTACGACAGCCTTGGTATGAAAAAATTTTTTCTGAAGATTTTGATGATCGTCTACTAAGACGTCTAACGGATACAGAAATTCACTTGATTCCCTTTAGTGAAGAAAAGTCGCCCTTTTTATTGAATGTGCGAAAGGTGATTGAGGGTGGTGGAAAGGATTTAGGCATTGCACTAGGCAGCGTCCTTTTAGCCACTGTTGTGACGGAATTGATGCAGTATCTCCATGTTGGCGATCAGAATTTGATGCTTGTTTATATATTTTTCATCCTACTAGTCGCACGAACCACCTCCGGCTACTTTTGGAGTGCGTTATCTTCCATTTTGAGCGTGCTCTCTTTTAACTGGTTTTTTGTCGAACCATTATATTCGTTAACGGTTTATAAGCAAGGGTATCCTATTACACTGTTAATTATGCTGATTGTGGCACTAATGATCAGTAATTTGATGGTTCGTTTGAAAAAGCAAGCAGAAAATTCAATGGAAAAAGAACATCAGATGGAGATTCTCTATGAACTGAACAAACAGTACGTTTTAGCCGAAAGCCGCGAACAAATATTTGATATTTCAGCAACCTATTTGTCTAGATTGCTGGAACGTGAAATTATACTCTTTGATTCTCAAGCGAACGTTGAGAGTGTACATTTTCTGGCTGGAAAAAAATCCATTCTAAATAACCCGGATGAAGCAGCTGTTGCTTTTTGGTCTGCTAAAAATCAGAGAGAAGCAGGAAATGGAACGGATACTTTAATTGGTGCAAAAGGGTTTTATTTACCAATCGTCGCAAGTGGTAAAACTTTCGCTGTGTTAGGTGTAGAAAGAAGAAGTGGTCTTGAACTAGAAAATAATCAGCTGAATTACTTAAGATTGGTCTTGACGCAAATCGCTGTAATTTTGGAACAAACAGAATTAAAAAATGAAAAAGAGCGAGTAGAGTTGGAAAATGAGCGGGAAAAAGTACGAAGTAACCTTTTGCGAGCTGTCTCCCATGATTTAAGAACCCCTCTTACCGTTATTTCCGGAATTGCAGAGACATTAGGTGTAGGAACGGATTTAAAAGAAGCCACTCGACAAAAACTATTGCGTGACATTCAGGAAGAATCACAATGGCTCATTCGTATGGTAGAAAATTTACTATCAATTACCCGCATCAATATGGATACAATGAAGGTTACGAAAACAATGGAACCTGTAGAGGAGATTGTGGAAGCCGTTTATAAACATCTGAAAAAAGTTTATCCTAACGAACAAGTGATTGTTCATTTGCCTCAGGATGTCATTTTTATACAAGCGGATCCTATTTTAATCGAGCAAGCGCTTTTTAATTTAGTGGAGAATGCTTTTAGACACGGAGAGCAAAAGCATCCTGTTCGGCTGTCGGTAGCCCAAGAGAGAGAACAAACTATCTTTGAAATTGAAAATGATGGAGAAATTCCCTTGGAACAATTTCAAAAGATTCAGTCAAATTTAATCAATACAAATGAAGTGCCGGTGGATTCAAAAAATGGACTGGGCATTGGTTTAAGCATTGTAAAAACCATTGTTCACGCGCACAATGGTAAAATGGAAATGATCGTTCATGGGGGAAAAACAGTTGTTAGAATTTATTTGAAATGAGGAGAATTACTATGAAGCCAGCCATTTTACTGATTGAAGATGATTCCAATATCACAGACTTTATGGAAGTGGTTTTAGGCCAAGAAAACTATCACTTAGCGGTTGCTGGTACAGGGATGGAAGCATTGACGGTAATGCAAACCACTTCAATTGATTTAATTCTACTGGATCTGGGTCTCCCGGATATCGATGGGATTGACTTGCTAAAAATTATCCGTAAACGAATGCAATTACCTATTATCGTTATTTCGGCCCGAAATAACGAAGTAGAGAAAGTAAATGCTTTGGATTTGGGAGCCGACGATTATGTAACGAAACCTTTTGGAACTAATGAATTGCTTGCGCGGATTCGGACCGCATTGCGCCATCAAAGCGGCTCCAGTGATAGTGAAACAATTATCGAAAATAAAGAATTGATGATTGATTTTTCTAAGCAATTGGTCTATAAAGCTGGAAACGAAATCCATTTGACCAAAAATGAATATCGAATTTTGGCACGGATGTTCCGTGAATTAGGCAAAATTGTAACCTATCAAACACTGATGACAGAAGTTTGGGGTCCCTATAGTACCGATACGCAGACATTACGAGTAAATATGTCAAACATCCGTAAAAAGATAGAGACCGATACATTAAATCCAGAATATGTCATAACTGAAATCGGTGTTGGTTACAGATTACGTGATTATAAAAAAGATGAGAGCCACTCCACAAACTTATAGTAAAAACCGCCCAAGAACCAAAATTCTTCAGGGCGGTTTTTACCATTGTAATTGGTTTCTCTCTCTAAGGATGCGATTTAAATCTGATAATGGAGATGGAGATGAAAAGACTGAGAACTGCGCCAATAAGCATTGTCCATTTTAAGCCCACCGCCATCGAAACAGGAGCCGTCATAACAATAATCATGATAGTTATCATAATTGACGCAAAAATTTGTCTTAACGTATTGTTCAACGCAGTCGCTTGGCTTATTTGACTTGCAGGGATATCGCTAAATGCTTCTGTAAGAGAAGGTGAAAAAACGAATCCAATTCCCAAAAGGATAATTGTATACACGATAGAAAGCATCCCTAATGTTATTTCTAAACCAGGGATAAAAAATAGTGCAAAGGAAACAAACATCAAGAGACTACCAAAGAAAATAAGTTTTTTTGGTCCATGATTATCATACATTTTTCCGACAGCAATCGAAGAAAATGCATTAAGGATGGCTCCTGGTAACAAGATAAGCCCAGTTGTTAAGCTAGTCGCTGCTAGTCTGACTTGCGCATAAATTGAAAATATTTGTCCCAAACCCACTAAGATAATGTATGCAAAAATACTGATGACAGTCATTCTTAAAAAGGAGGACTGTTGCAATATTCGAATATCTAAAAGTGGCTTTTTCATATGCAGCTGTCTGTAGATAAAGCTTCCTCCGATGAGCAGTCCAATGACTAGCATCGCGATTCCTACTGAAAGATGAGTCGTAGTAATTGTTATGCTTAACATAATCAGAGTAACAGCTAGAAAGGATTCAATTACCGATATAAGGTCAATTTTGACGGGTTTCGTATTGGAATAGTTGGGGAATCTCCAAAGACTAATAAAAAAGATAATGATAATAATGGGTAAAATACTAATAAACAGATAACGCCAGTCAAAATTAGTTACGATAAATCCTGCAATTGTAGGACCCACCGCAGGACCAAAGGCAATAACAAATGTCGAAAGACCCATTACAGTTCCTCGAATAGCTGGGGGATAGATCGTCATCATTGTTGTCATCTGAAAGGTCATTAGAAATCCCCCGGAAGCGGCTTGAAGCAATCTACCTAGTAGGAGCATCCAAAAATTAGTAGAAAGTGCGGCAATTCCCGTTCCAAGGGCGAAAATAATAAGTAGCGATAAGAAAATTTTCCGGCTGCTGTATTTTTCATAAAGATTGGATGTTAGTGGTGTAATGATACCAATCATTAACGTGTAGCCGGTGGTCAACCATTGCACAGTAGTTAATGGTTCATGCATTACATTTCCAATTAAAGGAAGTGCTGTGACCATCATGGTTTGACTCATCATACTAATGAAAGTAGTCAGCAGAACGATTATGGTAATCAATAGTCTATTTGTTACGTGTTCTTGATTATGTGCTGTATTATTCATTTTCCTCACCTATTTCTAACTACTTATCGGCATTAAAGGCCTCATATACTAGCTTTAATTGTTCGGTAAATAGTTGTTGATTTATTTCTGGGTGACTTGCAAAAAAAGCCTGCCACCACTGTTCCATTTCACTGCCAATTGTCTTTGCATACTGGATTCCTTTACTTGTTAGATCAATATAGTATGCCCGTGATTCATCATTACTTGTCCGAACAATCAAGCCTTCTTTCTCTAAAAATTTTAGATCTCTCGTCAAAAGGCTGGGGTCAATTGCCATACGACGGGCAATATCTTTTTGAATTTGATGGGGATTTCTTAAGGCAAACATGAGGATATCAGTTTGGGTGGCCCCTAAGTTACTTTGATTATGTTGCGTGTTCCATTCCTTTTTTGTTTGACGATAAATGGCTGCCAAATATCTACTCAAATTTATTTCGTTCATCTGTTCACCTCGTAAAGTTATTAAATGGACATGTCCATTAGTGGATATGTCCATTTAATAACTTTGCTTGTTTTTTGTCAATTTTTTGAATTCATTGGCATAATTCTAGTACAAAAGCTGATAGCTGCTGTTAGGATATTTCTTCAGACCATTTCGTTAAAGATGGGATAAATCATCAGCATAAGAAAAATTTACTTTTGAAAAGATAGCAGGTAGTTGAATTCAATTTTTGCAGAGCACCAGTCAGTTTGTGAGCTTGAATGCCTTTTCCTAACGTAGATAATAGACATATATCAAAAAAAGAAAGTTGGTTTGAAATGACGTTAGGTATTTCGTTATATCCAGAGAAAACAAGCTTTGAAGAAGATAAAGATTACATTCGAAGAGCCTTCAAATTGGGCTATCGACGTGTTTTTACAAGTTTGTTGGAGATAGAAGGAGACACTGAGGAGGTAATGAATTCTTTTTCTAACACAGTAAAATTTGCAAAAGAAATTGGCATGGACGTGGTGGTAGATATTAATCCACAAATTATGAAGCAATTAGCGATCTCTTATGATGATTTATCTTTTTTCGCTGATTTGGGTGCGTATGCTATTCGATTGGATATGGGCTTTACTGGTCGAGAAGAAGCAGAGATGACAAGAAATCCATACGGAATCAAGATAGAAGTAAATATGAGTATCGGGACGAAGTATATCGACAACATCATGTCATTCTCACCAGATAGAAAAAATCTAATTGGCTCACATAATTTTTATCCAATGGAATTTTCTGGTCTTAGTGAAAGTCACTTTGAGAAATGCACGAGCCAATTTAGAAACTATCAAATTGAAACAGCTGCATTTATTACAAGCAAAAAAGGAAAAATTGGTCCGTGGCCCCTTCAAGATGGGCTGTGTACTTTGGAGCAACATCGTACACAATCCGTCATAAGCCAAATAATGTATTACAAACTAGTGGATTCAATTAACACAATTATCATTGGAAATGCCTATGCCAGCCAAGCTGAGTTAGAAGCAATTGCTGCGGTGTATTTTGCCACACATCCTAGCTTTTCAGTTGTACTAAATGACAACCTAACGAAAATTGAGAAAGCCATTATTCTTGATGAGCTTCATAGCTTTCGCGGAGATCGGTCAGATTTTTTACTACGTTCGAGTCTGCCGAGATTCAAATATAAAAAAGAAGCGATTTCATCTAAAGATAACCGCGACTTAAAAAAAGGGGATATTGCGATTGCAAATAATCACTTTGGTCAGTATAAAGGCGAGCTTCATATTGCTCTGAAAGATATAGCAAATGATAAAGGTCGTTACAATTATGTAGGAACTTTGACACCAGAAGCGTTCAGCTTACTAGATAAATTACAGCCATGGTCAAAATTTAGGCTGTCTGAAGGAGAATAAATGATGGATTATACAAATTTAGCAAAAGAAATTTTAAAAGGTGTTGGGGGAAAAGAAAATATTAACGATGTTTTCCATTGTGCAACACGATTAAGATTTCGTTTAAAAGATGAGGCTATTGCTGACACAGCTAGTCTGAAAGGAAACAAAAACATTATCCAGGTTGTTCAGAACAGTGGTCAGTACCAAGTGGTAATTGGAAATGAGGTTGGCGCTGTGTATGATGCACTGGCTTCTGAACTTGGAACAATGACAGATACACCGGAACAATCGGAAAAGCAGGGCATCATTTCGGCATTTATTGATGTTATTTCAGCCATATTCACCCCGTTTTTAACGATTCTTGCTGGCACTGGGGTACTAAAAGGATTGCTTAGTCTGGTAATTTTTATTGAACCATCATTTGAGAGTACAGGAACCTATCTGATTTTGAATGCAGCCGGCGATGCTTTTTTCAAATTCTTGCCCATCGCAATTGCTTTTACGGCAGCGAAAAAATTTCAGACAAATCAGTATCTGGCAATGGCACTAGCAATGGCGATGGTCTATCCATTGAGTACAACAGAAGGGTTGACATTTTTGGGTATTCCTGTTGTTTATGGTGCAGGCTATACGTCAACCGTTTTTCCAATCATTATGGCGGTATTTATCCAGCGCTATGTAGAGAGCTTTTTTAAAAGATTCATGCCAAAATTCCTAATCTTCGGGGTTACTTTGTGTACATTAGTAGTCATGGTGCCATTAACCTACCTGCTGATTGGTCCACTGGGGTCGATCATTGGCTCGGTCCTTAGTAAGGGAGTCAACGGACTTTATGGCTTTAGCCCGGTATTAACAGGACTCGTATTAGGAGGACTGTGGCAAATTCTTGTTATTTTTGGAATGCATTGGGGCTTTATTCCGTTAACCTTACTAAACTTTGCTACCCTCGGTTATGATGTAATGTTGCCGATGGTAATTATGGGAGTATTGGCGCAGGCGGGGGCTTCATTAGGCGTATTTATCAAAGCAAAAGACAAAAATTTGAAAAGTATGGCCCTTTCAGGATGCATTACTGCCATATTTGGAATCACTGAACCGACTGTGTATGGTGTGACGTTGCCACTGAGAAAACCATTTATTGCGGCCTCGATTGGTGGTGCATTAGGTGGCGGATTCGTTGCTTTTATGGAGGTGAAATCCTTTGCATTCAGTAGTAGTATTTTAGCAATTCCTAATATGATTGGTAGAAATGGGGTAGCTTCCAGCGCAGTAATGGGTGTGATTGGAATTAGTATCGCCTTTCTAGCTGCAGCTATTTTAACAGTCTTATTTGGCTTCAATGAAACAAAAGAAGATCAAATGGTGGATGTCTCATTGGGAGATAACGAGTATGGAAAACAAGTTTCTACTTTGCCTACATCAGAAATCATTATTAATTCACCACTATCCGGTGAGTTGATTTCATTGAAAGACATTCCTGATCCCGTGTTTTCTTCTGGAGCAATGGGGAAAGGCATAGGCATTCTTCCCAGTCTTGGCAAAGTCAGTGCGCCATTTTCTGGAGAAGTTACTATGTTATTTTCTTCGAACCATGCGATTGGACTAAAATCAGACGATGGAGTTGAATTGTTGATCCATATTGGGTTGGATACAGTCGAATTAGGAGGAAAAGGGTTCGAACCATTAGTAAAGCAGGGGGATCGCGTTGTAGCGGGGCAAGAGTTATTAAAATTTGATAGAGAGCGGATTGAAGAATTGGGCAAGAGTGTGATTTCACCAGTAATCATCACGAACTCTGGAAATTATGAATCTATCGTAGTTTTGGGTAGTCAGCTGATTCAACTTGGTGATCCCATTTTTTCATTGAAAGGTTGATTCTTCGTTTCAAATAAAAAAATAGCCAAAGAAAATTGCCAGAGTAAATGTCTGGCAATTTTCTTATGCATGAAGGTTTGTAAACAACAACTTCTCAATTAGGCGATTTAAATCTTCCCAGTTTCTATCACTGAAATAATCAGAAAAGCAAACGACATTTTTTATGTTTTTAGGAGTAGCGGCGATAGTAGTTACTAAAATTGCAGTATCTTCTACTTTTTGACTTTCAATATCCATTAAAGGGATGCAGCGAATATTGTGACGACAGTACCGTTCAAGTTCTCTTTTGATAAAAAGTGCATGCTCAATATCCGTGTCCAATAATAAATATAGTTTTGTAGGTTGTTCAAAAGCGGAAAGCTGATCAAATAATTCATACCAGTGTGTCAAAAGAATATACAAAAGCTCATCAGTTTCGACACGAGATAAGCTGACTTCAACCAAATCGTTTAGAAACGGAACCAAGAAGTTTTTTATGTGAGGATAACGTTTAGTTAAAGAGTTGGTAAAGCGCTCTCTGCGATCGTATAAAATAAAACTCCGCTTGTTTTGAAAATGTAAAATATTATAGAAATCAATGGTCAGTAATTCCCTGACAGTATCAGATAAAGGCGCATCTAATCGTATTGAGATACTTGTTAAGACGCTCTGAATTCGATTAATCGAAGCTAAACCAGCATTGGTTTGGCTGATGATTTCAATCATATCTTCATAGCTATAAAAATAGTAATTATTATTTAGTTGGTAAAACAGGTCGTTGAGAACTTCAGGAGTAAAAGGGAGTGCAAATACGCTTTGAAACATTTCGACAAATTGTCTATCTTCAAATAGTTTGCTTTCTTGGAATTTCGCTTCTTTAACTGCAACAGTATGGCCATATCTCACACGATAGGCATTAATGTAAAGCCAGCGCATATATTTTTGTAATTGATTTTGATAGATCTTGACTCCTTTTTCTTCGAATAATACAACAACTAATTTTCTTAAAACTTGGCTTTCACTGTTTGTCATAAATTCTATTCCAAAATATTTTTCATCATAGAAGAAATTAAGCATTTGTCGAATATTCTCTTCGCCACCCTCAAGCGTATTTTTTATAGGAGATAGAAGAATCCCTTCTTTTTTTAAACCTTTTCGGATGTGAGATAAGGCGCGCTTTATTGTGGAAACACTTACAAAATTGCTGAGGGCAAGTTCCTCAAGAGAGTGGTTTTCTTCAATAAACAATTGTTGTATCAATGAGAACTCAAGACTCTGTTCATAAATTGCTTTGTAAATATATCGAAAAGAAGTGTCATTTGGAATATGCAAAACGACTCCGCCATTACTTGTCGAAATATGAAGTGGTAGATTCAAATTGTTAAATTCCTGTATATAGTTTGAAAGCGTTCGTATTGACATTTTTAGGGTCTCGCTAAGCTGCTCCAAAGAGACCTTTTCACGATAGTTATTGAGTTCTTCTAAAAACAAAAGCATTCTTAAATCGTGTTTTGATAATATCTCTCGCATCATTTATCCCACCTAGTATGGTTATTCAGTATTTCAAAAGGAAAGCAGCTGCAAACCTGTCTTTTTGAAGGGCCTTAACAATAGCATAGCGTAAAAAAGGGTACAAACAGGATTCTATCATACTTGAAAATATGATAGTTAAAAAACGCAGTGTTTTTTTGAAGAGGAAGATTTAAAGTGCTCGATAAGGTTACGTAAAATTATAAAAGGCGGGGTGTCGCTGTAAATTAGTGGGCTTTTCTTAAAAGTGTAAAAATCTTTTTTTATGCTGGTAAAAAGGAATCTGGTTTCTGATAGATAAGCCTGAAATAACACTTTTTTAATTAAGAATATACAATTACTAATTGATTGGATATATTTTTAGGAAAATAGGAAATGATAGCTTCAAAGTTCATTACTGAACCAGTCATTAGATCCTATAATTGAAACGGTGATGGCGGGAGAGCAAAGGGGGTGTTAAAATTTTGAGATTTACCAAAATAGAATCTGCTTGTGGTTGATATTTCGTAATCTTCGCGGCAGGAGAGGGCTGTAACATGAATCATTTTTAAGCGGTAAATGGCGAAGATTTGATTATCTAAGTAAGAAAATGCACACGATAAATAGTTGCTGAGGCTGTGGAAGAAACATGACCCTACGTATAATGAAAGGTGCATATCACTGACTTTCCACGATGAAAACAAGAAAGTCAACCTCTGAATTTTTTTAACAATGAAAAGACAAGTCACTTTCATTTTGTTATGAAAGTGACTTGTCTTTTGCGGTCTACGTTTGGTAGTGTTCCGCTTTGGGGAAAATTGACCAGGCTGTTGGCACAGTTTCTTCCAAACTATTTAGAGCTGTTTACTTTCGCCAGAAATGTTAGCGAAAACGTGGAAGGCCGGAATCGAACCGACACCTCGTTGTTGAAAGAAGCGTTGCGCTCTTTCCGGAGTGAAACGCCAAGTTCATCCACAACTACAGAATAGCCGACACCTTTTGAGACTTCGAGAAAAGCAGGTGAAAGAACTGTGAAGAGTTGTGAATTAACTGAGAAGATAACCACGTTGTATTTGTACAAAAAAATCCTGCCAAAGTCGTGTGCAGGATCTTTGAGACGAGCGACTGCGTTTTTGTACCAATAAAACTCGCTGCAAATTTGCTATAGACAATGGAATAGTCGTTCTAAGGGTCAATTCCAATTAGTTAGCTGACTTGCTTTTGAGATTCCTTCAACCTTGCGTGAAAAAACCGCTGGGGGCATCGCTGGTATCAATCATGATGTTTTTAGTTTGTGAATAGGCTTGTAAAATGGATTTATAAGTTTCGCGACCAATCCCTGATTTCTTATAACCGCCGAAAGGAGCACCCGCAGGAATTTGATTGTAGGTGTTGACCCAAACACGACCAGTTTCAAGAGCGCGGCTGACTTTTAATGCGGTACTTAAATTAGTGGTCCAGACGCCGCCACCCAAGCCGTACTCAGAGTCATTTGCCATTTTGATTACTTCTTCAATCGTGTCAAACTTAATAACCACAGCCACAGGACCGAAGATTTCTTCTTGTGCGACTCGCATATCATTGGTGACATTGGTAAGAAGTGTCGGCTCTACAAAACAGCCTTTATCTAAACCATCTTTATTGATGCGCTTGCCACCAGCGCTAACTTGGGCGCCTTCTTGTTTGCCAATCTCAATATAATTCAAAATAGTTTCCACTTGTCGTTCATTGATTTGGGCGCCCATCTGAACATCTTCCCAAGGCAGGCCGACTCTGACTTTGTTAAATGCAGAAGCCAAACGTTCAACAAAGCGATCATAGATACCCGACTGAACAAAAATTCTGGAGCCGGCACAGCAAACTTGTCCTTGATTAAACAAAATTCCCAGTTGTGCGCCGTCGATAGCTTTTTCAAAAGGCATATCGTCAAAAAAGATATTTGCCGATTTACCGCCTAGTTCTAAAGTAGACGGAATCAGGCGTTGGGCAGCAGCTTGAGCCACATTATAGCCAATTTCGGTTGAGCCGGTAAAGGCCAATTTGTCGAAGCCTTCGTGATGAAGCATATATTCTCCTGATTTTGAGCCGCGACCAGTGATGACGTTTAGTACGCCTTTGGGCAAAATATCTTGAATCAAGCGGGCAAACTCCAAAATGCTCAATGAGGTCGAAGAAGAAGGGTGGATAACAATGGTGTTGCCAGCCGCCAAAGCAGGGGCAACTTTCCAAGCTGCCATCAGAAAAGGAAAGTTCCATGGAATAATCTGGCCAACAACACCAATGGGTTCTCTAAGATTGATGCTTAGCATATCTTCAGTGATTTGCTGAGCGGTGCCTTCTTCAGAGCGGATGACTCCGGCAAAATAACGGAAGTGATCGGCAGAGTAGGGAATGTCGATGGCTTTGGTCTCTCGAAGTGGTTTTCCGTTATCTAATGTTTCTACTAGTGCGAAGTGTTCGGCATTTTCTTCGATGACATCGGCAATTGCCAATAGAAGACGGCTTCGCTCCTCCAAACCGATTTTACGCCAGGCAGGTAAAGCTTCTCGAGCAGCTTTTACGGCCGCATCAACATCTTCACTAGTGGCATCGATGAATTTTGCTAAAACTTCGCCATCTGCTGGACTAACAGCTTCTAAGAGTATTCCATCGGTGCCATCTGTCCATTCGCCGTTAATGAATAAACCATACTGATTTTGTAGTTTACTGCTGTTATGCATCTGTAGCATCTCCTTTTTAACTGTTATAGTACATATGAATTATAGCGTTTTCATAGTTGAAATCAAGAGTGAAGAGAATTGAAAAACGTTTATCGATTAAAAAGAAACGGTGACATTTTGAATTAAGTGGTGTATTAACAAAGCCAAAGGTGACTATAAATAACTATATTTGAAATAAAAATAATTTTTGTGACCTAAATAAAAGTTTGTCTCTGTTGATATCTTCTGTTCATTCTCCATTCGTTTAAAAGCGGCCGAAAATTCAATAAGAAGGAAAATAAATGTAGCAAAGAAATAGTCATGTGGGGTGTGTTTACTTAAGGCAAGATCGTATCTAAGGAAAGAAAGCATCGGAGTCTCTTTGGCGGCAAAGAGTAGGGAGTAGCAAAGTCAGTTGGTAATTGCAGCTGTTACTGAGTATAGGCGAGCATTCAGGGATCAGGAAAAGTGGATGACGCTGACTCTTGCACAATAGAATAAAGTCAGTTGGCATTTGAAATGTTTAACAGCGAAAAAAAGCAACTTCTGCTCGTTGACGGAAGTTGCTTTTCTTGAGTTACGTTTAGTAATGTTCGCTCGAAGGATGGTGACGGGATAATCGTCACAACCCCTTTCATTTTAGTCTGCGATGTAATTGTAGAGGGTGTATTTTGAGATGTTAAAGAATTTTGAAATCTTATCGCCACTCTTTGTGATCAGGAAGGCTCCTTTTTTATTCAAGAATTGGATGGCCTTGATTTTGTCATCTTTTGTCATCATTGCAACTGGCTTGCCGACAATCTTGACAGATTCCATAATTAATTCATCCAATAGTTCATTGACATCTTTAGGAATGAAATCGGGATCTGCGGTTTTCTCGTCTTCGGCTGTAGCCGTTAGTTTTTTGATGGCATTTTCAGCCGCATAGAGTGAGGAGGTATCAAAGTTAATAGAAAAGATACATTCCAGTTGACCTTCCCCGTTTTTGAAGTAAACAGTTGAAGATTTGAGAACTCGACCGTCATGAGTTCTGGTTAAATAGTTGAAACGATCCTGCAGTTCTGCGGGATCTTTTTTCATTGTATCCAGCACGACTTGTGAAGGACCGTCACCAATATGACGGGCAGTGACATGCCCGTTTTCAATGGAGATAATAGAATGATCCATATCCTCAGGATCGATTTTATGGATCACTACTTCACAATCCTCACCGAATTGAGTAGCAATCGCTTTACCGACTTGCTTCAAAAAATCCAAATTTTTGTCCGATAACATAACTTGACCTCCAATGACTGTAAATAGCGCCGTATCAGCGTTTTTTCCAAATTATCATAGCATTTTTGATAGCGTTTTACAAATTTACCAAAAATATTTTTTAGTACCCCTTTTTATTTTTTAGGTTCAGTGCTATACTATGTTGTGAAAAGAGATACAGATTATCGATAAAGCGGGAAAAGCTTGACGGACTGCGCTTTGATCAAAAAATGATTCGCACCTCTTTGTTCTTCATTATAACAAATAGGTATAAAATTAGGCAAAAGTTGAAAGCGGTTCCTGGCTTAAAAAAAGCAAAAAAACTAAAAAATTTTTAGCTTTCCATCAGAAAGCTTTTGAAATGGAGGAAAAAATACATGTTGTTGATTGGAAATGGGAATTTGATCACGCGACAAAAGGAAAAGGCTTTCATTGAAAATGGTGCCGTGGCTATTGACGGCAATCAAATCAAAGAGGTAGGGAAAACCGAAGAGTTGAAAGGAAAATATCCTGATGCCGAGTATATCGATGCCCAAGGCGGCGTAATCATGCCGGGCTTCATCAATATGCATAATCACATCTATTCCAGCTTTGCCCGAGGATTGAGCATCAACGGCTACCATCCGAAAAACTTCATGGATATCTTAGCGGGCCAATGGTTCAAACTGGACAGTAAGATGGACAATCATACGACTTATCATAGTGGCCGCGTTGCTTATCTGGACAGTGTAAAAAATGGTGTCACGACGATGTTCGATCACCAAGCAAGCTATGGTGAGATTGACGGTAGCTTGGACATGCTGTCAAAAGCAGCTGACGAGTTCGGTGTACGGACTTGTCTGTGTTATGAAGTTAGTGATCGTCACGGCGAGGAGCAGGCACAAAAAGCCATCGATGAAAATATTCGTTTCATTAAAGAAGTAGCAAAACGAAATGATGATATGCAATACGCAATGATGGGGATGCATGCGGCGTTTACATTGTCAGATGCGACAATCACAAAAGCGCGGGAAGTGACACCGGAAAATGTCGGCTTCCATATCCATGTGGCAGAAGACCTTGCAGATGTACAGGATTCTCTTCACAAGTACAACAAGCCAATTATCAATCGCTTGTTTGATTTAGGAATTATGGGAGAAAAATCAATGGTTGCCCATTGCATCTACATCAATCCTCATGAAATGAAATTAATCAAAGATACCGATACGATGGTAGTTACCAATCCAGAATCCAATATGGGAAATGCAGTAGGTTGCCCACCGGTACTGCGAATGTTTAATGAGTTTGATATTTTATGCGGCTTAGGCACAGACGGGTACACCAACGATGTGACAGAGTCTTACAAAGTAGGCAATATTATCCACAAACATCACTTGGCAGATCCAAATGCTGGCTGGACAGAAATTCCGGCAATGCTGTTTGACAATAACGCTCAAATGGCTAACCGTTATTTTAACACTAAGCTTGGGGTTCTTGAACCAGGTGCTGCCGCCGACGTAATTGTCTTAGATTATTATGCGCCGACACCGATGACCGAAAATAACTTCAATAGTCATATCCTTTTTGGAATGAACGGTAAAGATGTTCGAGACACAATTATTAACGGTCAAGTCAAGATGCGCAATCGGGAAGTGTTGGGAGTAGACCAAGGGGAAGTTTACGCGCATGCTCGAGAAGAAGCTCAAAAATTATGGGATCGGATTAACGCTTAAAAAGAACTAAAGAAGACGAAGACGCCGGCAGGGGAAAGCAAGGCAGCCGGTAAACATCTAACGAGGTGAAACAAATGACGGACATTATGCGCCCAATCTCCATTGAAGCATTGCTTCCTTGGATCATGGAAGAATACAAAAAGAGTAACACGATTTTTGGGGTTCGAAAATTTTTTAAAGCTGAAAAGAATAAAACCATTTCTTTATTTAATGAGCAGATGGAAACGCCTGTCGGACCGGCAGCTGGGCCTCATACCCAGTTGACCCAAAACATTGTTGCTGCTTACCTAACTGGCTCGCGCTTTTTTGAAGTAAAAACAGTTCAAATTCTGGATGGCGAGGATTTGCCGGTATCGAAACCTTGTATTACAGCCCGAGATGAAGCCTATAACTGTGAATGGTCCACAGAACTGCGGGTACCTCAAGCAATGGAAGAATACATCAAAGCTTGGTTCATTTTGAAATTATTGGCAAAAGAGTTTGAACTTGGAGATCCTAATGGTTTCATTTTTAACATGAGTGTCGGATATGATTTGGAAGGGATTAAGACGCCGAAGATTCAAGCCTATATTGATGGTATGCAAGATGCGTCTACGACAGCTGTTTGGGAAAAATGTATTGCTGCAGCAAAGGCTAATCTAGACCTCTTCACTCGGGTAGATGAAAGCTATATCGATCAAATCAGCCCGAAAGTCTCTCATTCGATTACCTTATCCACGTTGCATGGCTGTCCACCAGATGAAATTGAACGAATCGCAGTTCACCTTCTAAAAGACAAAGGATTGAATACCTTTATCAAGTGCAACCCGACGCTGTTGGGCTATGACTATGCTCGTAAAACAATGGATGAGCTTGGCTTTGATTATATGGAGTTCGATGATCATCACTTTAATGAAGATTTACAATTTGAAGATGCTGTCCCAATGCTGCATCGTCTGCAGGAATTGGCCAACAGTAAGCAACTGAACTTTGGTGTCAAAATTACCAATACATTTCCAGTGGATGTTGGGCAAAACGAATTGCCTTCTGAAGAAATGTATATGTCAGGGCGTTCCTTATTCCCATTGTCTGTCATGGTTGCTAAAAAGCTTTCAGATGCGTTCGGTGGCAAATTGCAAATCAGTTACTCCGGCGGTGCGGACATTTTTAATGTAAAAGATCTTTTTGAAGCTGGCATTTGGCCAATTACGGTTGCCACCACGCTGTTGAAACCAGGTGGGTATCAACGGATGAGTCAAGTCGCCAATGTAGTGGCTACGCTTGACTATCCAACGCATGTACAGCTGGATCTGGAAAAACTGACTGCGTTAGTGGAAAAATCTAAGACTCAAGCCCGCTATCAGAAGTCTATCAAGTTGCCGATTTCACCAAAGATTAAAGAAACACTGCCTTTGCTAAATTGCTATACAGCGCCTTGCCGCGGCACTGGTGGTTGTCCTATTGATCAAGATATTCCAGCTTACTTGCGTTATGTAGCAGAAGGTAACTACCTAGAAGCGTTAAAAGTTATTACAGATAAAAATCCGTTGCCTTTCATCACAGGTACGATTTGTGCGCATCCTTGTGAAACCAAATGTACACGACAGTTTTATGAAGGGGCTATTGATATTCGCGGCGTGAAACTGGAAGCAGCTGAACATGCTTACGACGAATTGATGGCTACTATGGTTAAACCAATTTCAGTGCCAGATGCACCGAGGACAGCAGTTGTTGGTGGGGGACCAGCGGGGATTTCGGCAGGTTACTTGTTGGCTCGGGAAGGTTTCCCTGTCACTGTATTTGAAAAAGATCAAACAATTGGTGGTGTCTGCAGTCAGATCGTTCCTGAATTCCGTATTTCGATGGAAAGCGTGCAACACGATGTGGATTTGGCGAAATTTATGGGGGCTGAGTTCAAATGTGGACAAGCGGCACCAAGTCTAGAAGAGCTGAAAGAGCAAGGCTTCGACAATGTCATTTACGCTATCGGTGCTTGGAAACACAACAACTTGAAACTGGCCGCAGGTGAAGCCATCAACTCCTTGGAATTTTTGCAAGCTTGCCGTAAAAATCCAAATACTAACCCATATGGCGAAGAAATCGTCGTTATCGGTGGCGGAAATACAGCGATGGATTGTGCTCGTGCAGCCAAACATCTGCCGGGCGTTAAAAATGTTTCTCTGGTTTATCGTCGGGACAAACGCAATATGCCTGCCGATGAAGAAGAGCTGTACATGGCATTGGAAGATGGTGTCACCTTCCGCGAATTGTTGGCTCCAATTGGCTTAGAAAACGGCCAGCTGAAATGTGAGGTCATGAAATTAGGGGCCCGTGATGCTTCAGGACGTAAAAAACCGGAAGCAACTGGTGAATTTGTTGAAGTACCAGCGACTACCGTGGTGTCTGCCATTGGTGAAAAAGTGGACGATACTTTCTTTAATGCAATCGGTATCCAGACAGACAATCGCGGACGGGTAATTGTTGATCGGGACACGCTGCAAACGAACTTGGACAATGTTTTTGTTGTGGGGGATGCCAATCGCGGACCAGCAACCATTGTTGAAGCTATCGCGGATGCGACCAAAGCCTGCAATGCAATTACAGAAGTTCATAACAAAAATTTTGAAAGAGCCAATCAAAACATTGATCGCCGTATTCCACGAGCGAAACGAGGAATCCTGGTTACTGATGACACACCAATGACCCAAGCTGAACGCTGTCTGGAATGCTCAACGATTTGTGAATCTTGTGTGGACGTTTGTCCGAACCGTGCCAATGTCGTAATCAATGTCAACGATGATCCACAGATTTTGCATATCGACCGGATGTGTAATGAATGTGGCAACTGTGAAACCTTCTGTCCATATTCTTCAGCTCCTTATAAAGACAAGTTCACGTTATTCAACTCAGAAGCTGATTTTTATGACAGCACCAATGAAGGGTTTTATACCATTGATGCAGCAGCACAGAAAGTACTCCTGCGCTATAAAGGACAGACTGCTACCATTACCCTTTCTGAGCCGAACATGGATATTCCCAATGGTCTGTTGGACTTCATGGAAACAGTAATCAATGAATACAGCTTTATGCTGGCAAATTGATAGATTCAAATTTGTAGGGAGATTCGAGAGCTCTTCTTGGATCAAAGCCTCACCGAAAAATTGGTAACACATTAGGAAAAACAGAGAATAGCGGGTACCACTGATGTTTTTGTAGTTCCCATCAAACTCTCCCTTTTCATCATGTAACTGCTGTCTCTGATTTTCGTAATTGTTTTATATTGTCAGCTGATCACTCAGCTGCTTTTGCCGAAGATCGGGGCATATCCGGTCGACGACACCGCTAATCGCCTCGCTTGCGATCAACTACTAAAATTTAAGGCGCGCACATCCCAACAAGGCGCCAGACAATAGGAGGAATGCAGGTTGGATAAGATCAAATGGGTGAAAAACGAGATGCCTAAAACCAATGACAAGTATTTGCCGTTGATGGATGAAGGTAACATGAAAAAAGCTCGTAGTTTTCATCAAAGTTTTCCGCAATACAATGAAACACCATTGGCTGACTTGAAGCAAATGGCTGGCTTACTGGGACTGAAGGATTTTTTTGTTAAAGATGAATCCTATCGTTTCGGTCTAAATGCTTTTAAAGTGTTGGGAGGCTCCTACGCTATCGCCAATTACATCGCCGAAGAAACCGGCAAAGATGTAGCAGAATTGGACTATGATACCTTGACCTCACCGCAATTGAAAGAAGAGTTCGGACAAGCGACATTCTTTACAGCAACCGACGGCAACCACGGCCGAGGCGTCGCTTGGGCAGCGAATAAACTCGGACAAAAATCAGTTGTGTTGATGCCAAAAGGGTCTGCAAAGAGTCGTTTTGACAACATCGCCAAAGAAGGCGCCCAAGTTACTATTGAAGACGTCAATTATGATGAATGTGTGCGAATGGCCAATAAAATGGCGGAAGAAACAGATCATGGCGTCATGGTACAAGATACGGCTTGGGAAGGCTATGAGAAGATTCCGACTTGGATTATGCAAGGTTACGGAACAATGGCTTCTGAAGCAGGGGAACAATTGGCCGCTCAAGGCAAACGACCAACTCATATTTTCGTTCAAGCGGGTGTGGGTTCTTTAGCCGGAGCTGTTATCGGGTATTTCAGCAATCTTTACAAAGAAAATCCACCAAAAATGATCGTAATGGAAGCACAAGCGGCAGATTGTCTGTATAAATCCGCTCTTGGCAAAGATGGTAAGATTCGTTTTGTTGAAGGCGATCTGCAAACAATCATGGCTGGTTTAGCTTGTGGCGAACCAAATACGATTTCATTTGATATTTTGGAAAATCACGTTGATGCTTTCGTCTCTTGTCCTGACTGGGTAGCCGCAAAAGGAATGCGTATGTTGGCGGCGCCTCTTAAAGGAGATGATCAAGTCATCTCTGGTGAGTCCGGTGCTGTGGGAATGGGACTAGTTGCAACATTGATGCAAGATCCAGAATACGCCGATTTGAAAGATTTCTTAGGTTTAAACAAGGATTCAGAGGTTTTGATGTTCTCAACTGAAGGAGACACCGATCCTGAAAATTATAAACACATTGTGTGGGGGGACTAATAAAATGGAATTCGAAGCAATAAAAAAAGCAGCAGCTGGTTATGAAAAAGACATGGTCAAATTCTTGCGGGATTTGGTACGTATCCCTGGAGAATCTTCCGGTGAAGGTGACAAACTGAACCGCGCCAAAGAAGAAATGGAAAAACTCGGCTTTGACAAAGTGGAGTTTGACAAACAAGGGAACTTGTTGGGCTATATGGGAACTGGTAAACGTTTGGTAGCATTTGACGGACATATGGATACAGTTGCCATTGGTGAAATTAAAAACTGGAATTTTGATCCATATGAAGGCTACGAAAACGAAACTGAAATCGGTGGCCGCGGGACTTCTGACCAAGAAGGTGGGATTGTTTCAGCCGTTTACGGTGCGAAAATCATGAAAGATTTGGGCCTGTTGAATGATGAATACACAGTTTTAGTCACTGCAACTGTCCAAGAAGAAGACTGTGACGGCTTGTGCTGGCAATATATCATCAAAGAAGACGGTATTCGTCCTGAGTTTGTTGTTTCAACTGAACCAACTGACGGCGGGATTTACCGTGGACAACGGGGACGTATGGAAATCCGCATCGATGTTAAAGGTGTTTCTTCTCACGGTTCTGCACCCGAACGTGGAGACAACGCCATCTACAAAATGGCAGATATCTTAAATGACGTGCGGGCGTTAAACAACAATGGCTATACAGAATCTACTTCAATCATCGGATTGGAAAAGATGCTCCATGAAAAATGGAACCCTGAACATTGGGAAGAAGCCCGTTTCTTGGGACGTGGGACAGTGACTACTTCTCAAATTTACTTCTCCTCTCCATCTCGTTGTGCGGTTGCTGATGGTTGTTCTGTTTCATTGGACCGTCGGATGACTGCCGGCGAAACTTGGGAAAGCTGTTTGGAAGAAATTCGCCAATTGCCAGCTGTTAAGAAATATGGGGAAGATGTTGTCGTATCCATGTATGACTACGATCGTCCAAGCTACACTGGTATGGTATATCCTATCGAATGCTACTTCCCAACTTGGGTAATTCCGGAAGACCACGAAGTAACCAAAGCATTGATGGAAGTTCACCACAACCTGTATGGTGAAAAACGTCAAGGTCCAGCTACTCAACTTAAGATGCGTGAAGCACGTCCATTGTTGGATAAATGGACATTCTCTACAAACGGTGTCTCAATTATGGGTCGCAATGGTATTCCTTGTATCGGATTTGGCCCAGGTGCTGAAGATCAAGCCCATGCACCTAATGAAATTTCTTGGAAAGAAGACTTGGTTCGCTGTGCTGCTGTCTATGCTGCACTGCCAACTGTCTACACCAATAATACTAAGTAATACCCTCGTATGAATCGTTTTTGACGGGAATCGTTTTTTGACTAATCGATGCGGCTTTGTTCGTCCTCTGAAAAGACGACAGGCTTTTCAGAGGACACTATTGATTTCCTCCTAAAAATTAATTATAAGATTGCAACATCTTTTGTCTTTAACGAAACCAGTCCCAATTATTTATAATACTTACTGATGAAGGAGCTACTAAACATGGCAGATTTTAAAGAACTGGTAAATGCAATTGACAAAAAAGATACTTCTAAAATGTATCAAAACGACTTTATGCAAACGTGGAAAAAGTCAGACGATGAAATTCGTGCAACCTTAGCAACTGCTGATGCTTTGCGCAGTTTGCGTGAACGCAATATTTCAACTAAGATTTTTGATTCTGGACTAGGAGTATCTATTTTCCGAGACAATTCAACTCGTACGCGCTTTTCATTTGCCTCTGCGTGTAACATGCTAGGTTTGGCGATCCAAGACTTGGACGAAAAAAAATCACAAATTTCTCATGGTGAAACTGTTCGTGAAACAGCGACTATGATCTCATTCATGGCAGATGTTATCGGTATCCGAGACGACATGTACATCGGTAAAGGTGCTGCCTATATGGAAGAAGTCATTGAATCTGTTAAAGAAAGCCATCGTGATGGTATTTTGGAACAGCGCCCAATTCTAGTTGACTTGCAAGATGATGAAGACCATCCGACTCAAGCTTTAGCTGATTTAAACCACATTATCCATGAAGTAGGCGGCATCGAAAACTTGAAGGGTAAAAAAATCGTCATGTCATGGGCATATTCACCGTCTTATGGTAAACCATTGTCTGTAGCTCAAGGAACCATTGGCTTGATGACCCGCTTTGGGGCAGATGTCGTCTTGGCCCATCCAGAAGGCTATGAAGTAATGCCAGAAGTCGAAGAAATTGCTAAAAAATACGCTGAAGAATCCGGTGGTTCTTATGCTCGGACAAATGACATGAAAGAAGCATTTACCGACGCAGATGTTGTTATCTGTAAGAGCTGGGCACCATTTGAAGCGATGGAAAAACGTACTGAATTGTATGGTCAAGGAGATTTTGATGGCATCGACAAATTGGAACAAGAGTTGTTAGCCGATAACGCAAAATTTAAAGACTGGGCATGTACAGAAGAAATGATGAAACTTACGAAAGATGGCAAAGCATTGTATATGCATCCGCTTCCAGCAGACATCACAGGCGTTTCAGCAGAAGAAGGGGAAGTTGACGCCTCTGTATTTGATCGCTACCGTGACGAATTGTACCGTCAAGCATCAAATAAACCTTACGTAATCGCTGCAATGATCTTCTTGAGCAAATTTAAAGATCCAGCAAAAATGTTGGAACAATTAGAAGCGCGTGGACAAGAACGTACAGTGTCTGAGAAATAAGTAAAGCGTAAGCATCTGGGCAATGGCGGCTGAGGCATGCGGCTGACCATTGCCTAGCTGTTTTTTGAAAGTAAAATCAATTTTTTATCTCATAGGAGTTAGAGAGTTGCGACGCTGTTGATATTCAAAAAATAGAAAGCGTTTTATTTTAAGAGAGCTTTGAACGTGGTGTTAACTTCACCATTTTTTAGGCTTCTGGTAAAACGTTGAAAAGGGGCAAACACTATGGCTAAAGTCGTTGTTGCACTCGGGGGCAACGCATTGGGAAATAATTTGATTGAACAGATGGAAGCTGTTAAAGAAACAGCAAAATCCATCGTTGATTTGGTCCAAGAAGGCCATGATGTCATCTTGGTTCACGGCAATGGCCCGCAGGCTGGTATGATTCAACTGGCTATGGATGAGTTGACTGAAAAGGATCCTTCAAAATATCCACCAGTTCCATTGTCTGTATCAGTGGCGATGAGCCAAACCTATATCGGCTATGATTTGCAAAATGCTTTGCGAGAAGAGATGCTGCATCGGGGCATCCACAAACCGGTAATTACGGTAGCAACGCAAGTGGTGGTGGATAAAGACGATCCAGCCTTTAACAAACCGACTAAACCTATTGGCCGTTTTATGGATAAAGCGGAAGCTGACGAATTAGCTGCTGAGGGTATTCCGGTTATGGAAGATGCTGGGCGTGGCTATCGTCGCGTAGTGGCTTCTCCTAAACCAAAAGAAATCGTTGAGTTGGAAACCATTGATACTCTGTTGAAAGCAGACCAACTGGTAATTTGTTGTGGTGGCGGGGGGATTCCAGTCATCAAACAAGAAAATGACCACTTAAAAGGTGTTCCAGCGGTTATCGATAAAGATTACTGTTCAGCATTGTTAGCAGAAACTATTGATGCGGATCAGCTAGTGATTTTGACAGCAGTGGAAAAAGTCGCATTGAACTTTGGCAAACCAGATCAAAAAGAACTTGGTGAAGTCACTGTCGATCAGATGAAACAATATATTGGTGAAAATCACTTTGCACCAGGATCAATGTTGCCAAAAGTAGAAGCAGGGCTAAACTTTGCTGCAAAACCAGGCAAAAAAACGCTAATCACTTCATTGGAAAAAGCCAAAGACGGCTTAGCTGGAAAAACGGGTACAGTGATTGTCGGCTGAGAATAAATGTTATTGGAAGCGTCACCGGTAAAGGCGGTGGCACTTCCGTCTTTTCATAAACAAGACAAGAAAAACGTGGCGAAAATAACGTGAAAATATTCACTAGTGACTTTCCACTAACTCTTTATAAGGAAGTATTGCTATAGCCTAATTGTCGTTTATAAAAAGAAGTTAGCTATAAAAATGTTTCAAGGAAATTCAGTAATGTTCATGAGAGGAAGTTATCAATTTGAAAAAAATGTTTAATGCTGAAAAAGGTCCGGCTGCTGTTGGTCCGTATTCCCATGCGGTAATTGCCGGTGATACAATTTACGTTTCAGGGCAGTTAGGGATTAATCCCCAAACTGGCAAGCTAGCTGAGGGAGTTATTTCTCAAGCGCAGCAAGGATTCAAAAACTTAGAAACAATCCTCGCTGAAGCAGGCTACGACTTGACCGATGTTGTCAAAACGACGGTATTTTTAACCAATATGGGTGATTTTGCTGAGGTAAATAAAATTTACGGAGAATACTTTAGTGAGTGGAAACCGGCACGCTCTTGCGTAGCCGTTAAATCGCTGCCTTTGGGTGGTGAATTCGAAATTGAAGTTGTTGCGGTAAAATAAGCTGACGTTGCAAACCTGATCGAGTTTGACCTTTGAGGAATCATGTGGTGCCGGAAAAACAACATGATGTATTCTTTTTTTGAAAACGCTTGAGCGCCGGTGCCACGCTTTCTCAGGAATACATATCAGATTGGAGAAAATTATGGATAACACAAAGGAAAACAAACGCGACTTATTTGATAACAAAGCAGTTCAAACAGATAAACAAGAAATTTTTAAATGGGAGGGCAAGCCGTCATTTGGCCAAACCTTACCTCTAGCGCTCCAACATGTGGTAGCCATGATTGCTGGTTGTATCACGCCGGCACTGGTAATTTCCGGTGCTGCCGGACTAACTGAGCCAGATCGGGTTATCTTGATTCAAATGTCATTGATTGTCTCCGGTGTTTCCACCTTGCTGATGCTTTTTGCACCATTTGGAAAACTAGGCGCACGCTTGCCGGTCATCATGGGAGCAAGTTTTGCCTATGTGCCCACGATGTCTGCAGTGGCAGCTTTATACTCAGGGACATTAAATGACCCCAAACAAGCTGTTGCAGTTATTTTAGGTGCCCAGTTGGTAGGGGGCGTGGCAGCCATTTTGCTGGGTCTGACAATCAAAGTCATCAAACGCTTCTTTCCGTCTATCGTGACTGGAACAGTTGTGTTTGTCATCGGCTTGTCGTTGTATCCCATTGCCTTACGGTATATGGGGGGCGCCGGCAGTGTAACTGCTGAAGTCGCAATGGCAAATGGTCAGATGATACCTTGGGGTGCGTGGCAGTTTTGGCTTGTGGGAATTATCACTTTGGCGACCGCTTTCATATTAAACAATTTCACCAAGGGGATCACCAAACTCTCCAGTGTTTTGTTTGCTATGGTTGTCGGTTATGTAATTTCAATTCCTTTTGGGATGGTAGATTTTGCCAAAGTTGCTTCAGCGGATTGGTTGAAGGTAGCGTCACCGCTGCACTTCGGCTTACGCTTTGAACCGGCTGTCATTATTTCGTTTATTATCTTGTTTATTGTCAACTCTATTCAAGCGATTGGTGATTTGACTTCAACAACAGTTGGCGGGATGGATCGCGAACCGACAACTGAAGAGCTTCAAGGAGGAATTATCGGGTATGGCTTCATGAATATCATGGGGGCTATTCTTGGTGCACCGCCGACAGCTACTTTTTCACAAAATGTGGGAATCGTTGCTACTAATAAGGTTATTGCCCGACGCGTCTTCACCACAGCTGCAGTCGTAATCATTATTGCCGGGCTTTTTCCAAAATTATCAGCAATTTTGACAACGATTCCTTACCCGGTAATCGGTGGAGCCACTTTATCAGTCTTTTCGATGATTACGATGAACGGCTTAAAATTGATTGCTAAACAACCCATGACCTTCCGTAATTTGACGATTGTAGGCATGTCGGTTGCCATCGGGATGGGCTTTACGGCGGTGTGTACAGAGGCTTGGAATGCAGGGATGCACTTTATTCCCCAAGAACTGTATACCGCTATCGGAACCTCACCGGTAGTTTTAGCAACACTTGTAGCGATCCTTTTGAATCTGCTGTTGAAGGAAACACCAGCGGATCGGAATACCGAAAACTGATTTATAACTCAATCCTATCAGGTTTGCTAGTTTAAACCGCAACTAACTGCAAATGACGATTATCCGGATAGTTGGAAAGACGGGGCAGAGGGAGTAAAAACAACTATTGTCCCGCTTTCTTGCTAACGGAATGGTAACCTCAAGCGTAAAAATGGGAGATGAATTTATGCAAGGTAGGCAACGGCCTTCCATAAGTTCGTGTCTACGAACTGCCCAGCACAAGATCGTGGGGCAAATAGATGGCAAATGACAGTGCTGTCAAATGAAAAGAGGCAAATGAAATGGTAATCACGAAAGAAGAAAAAAATGGCGGAAGTAGCAAATTGTTCGAATTTGATGGGCGCCCGGATTTCAAGGAAGTAGTACCTCTAGGGCTGCAGCATGTCGTCGCAGCAGTTGTCGGTATTGTGACACCAGGATTGATGATCGCAAAAGTTTGTGGACTGGATGCGGCGGATACCCGATTGATCATTCAAACCTCATTAGTCTTTTCTGGACTGGCGACACTGTTACAACTGTTTCCCTTGTTTCGACGTTTCGGTGCACGACTTCCAGTAATGATGGGGGCAAGCTTTGCTTATGTTCCGATTTTATTATCCATTGGTGCAGACTTTGGAATTGGAGCAATTTTTGGTGCTCAGCTAGTAGGTAGTATTTTAGTCGTGATTATTGGATTATTTATTGATAAGCTCCGCATTTTATTTCCGCCGATTGTCACGGGAACTGTGATTTTAAGTATTGGATTGTCTTTATTTCCAGTTGCGATAAAATATATGGCTGGTGGTGCCGGAAATCCCTGGTATGGAACGCCCCATAACTGGTTGGTAGCTATAGTGACCTTTGCAGTGGTTTTTTATTTGAACAATTTTGGCAAGGGCTTGCTGAAGCTTTCCTCGATTCTAGTAGGGATGGTGGTAGGCTATATCTTGGCGTATTTTATGGGCATTGTTTCGTTTGAACCGGTAACGACTGCGCCGCTTTTTCAAATGATTAAACCTATGCATTTTGGTTTTGAATTTAAAATTGTTCCGATACTGACTTTGGTTGTGATGTTTCTGGTGGATGCCGTGCAATCTGTTGGTCAGTTTACTGCCACGACAGTTTCAGCGATGGATCGGGAACCGACAAATAAAGAGCTTTCCGGCGCTATTATGGGAAGTGGTTTGACTAATTTTGTCGGGAGCTTTTTCGGCTCTGTTCCTTGTGCCACCTTTGGTCAAAATGTCGGCCTGGTTATTGCAACCAAAGCCGTCAACAAATTTATTCTTGTTTTTGCCTCTGCTATTTTGCTATTGGCTGGTTTTTTACCTAAAATTGCGGGTATACTGACAACCATTCCTTATGGTGTCATCGGTGGGGCGACAATCTCAGTTTTTGCAACGATTGCCATGACCGGTATCCGGACGATTGCAAACGAAAAACTCACGACAGAGAATACGACTGTCGTAGGACTCTCTTTAGCTTTTGGTGCAGGGATCGTTATGTCAGAAGGAGCTCTTAGCGGTTTTCCGGAATGGGTGACTACGATTTTTGGACATTCCGAAGTTATTTTAACGACAATTTTAGCCATTCTGCTAAACTTGATTTTGAATAAGCCTTTTAAAAAACTTAAACCAACAGCGGAATTGGAGCATCGCACTGAAACCTGTGAAGTCCACCAAGAGGTCAATTAGTCAAAGGTAAGTGATCAACTAAGACAAACAGTCGCCTACCAGTCACGAAAAGCGAATAGTCGTTTAAACGTCTTTTAAGAAATGAGGATAATAAAATGGAGCAACAGCCATTGGATTTTGTGATGACCTTGCGAATTAAACGCAAAGAAGTCTTTTTTGGTCCCGGTGTCGTGACAGTGATGGAACTGATCGATAAGACGGGCTCTTTATCAGGTGCCGCAAAAGAAATGGGCATGTCTTATAATAAAGCCTGGCGGATCCTTCAAAAAGCGGAAGCAGAGTGGGGGCGGCCATTAATCGAATCCAATGTTGGCGGGGCTAGCGGTGGTGGTTCCCGATTAACTCCGGCTGGCCGCAGCTTGTTAGAAGCTTATAAAGACTTTTATGAAATGGCAAAGCAGGACTTAGCAAAGCGATTTACGGAAAGCTTTCATGAACTGTTAGTGGAAGTTGAGGCTGAAGAAAAGTATTCTTGATAAGAACGGGATTGTCTTTTAAGGGAAAATCCTTTATACTCTTTTTGAGAACTCGTTTCAGAAAGAAGGACGTTTTGTGAGTGTGACAGGTATCTAATCAAGCAATTTAAGCCAAAATAGCAAAGTTTTTTTGGCGTGCCTGCAGATACCTGATAAATCAGTAATCAATGATTGATCAAGCGAGAAGACAGGTAGATTCTGTCTTCTCGTTTTTTTTCTTTTTAAAAAGACTCAATCAATCAGCGTTAATTTGATTACAATTATGAAACGAGCTAAAGGTAATTTTACAGCCGCGCTGAAATGAGAAGGGAACAGTATGACTAGCGATAATCACAAAGAAATATTATACAAAGAGAGCGGTTTTAACGATGTTTTAGCAGAAGTCCAACAACTAATTATCAGCGATTTTGCAAAGGCAGATTTTGCTAAACGATTGCCTGCCAAAGATTTACCAACCGCAGAAAAAAGATTGTTGGAAACACAAGAAGCCATGGCGCTTTTGGGATCAGGACAACATGTACCCTTTATGGGCATGGCCAATATCAGCCGATTGACAGAAAAAATCAAACGAGGACAGATCTTAGAAGCGGAAGAATTAACAGAATACGGCGATTTCCTCCGCAGTTTTCGCATGATTCGCAAACTTTTTGAAACCAATCGTTTTCAGCTACCGGTGTTGTACCGCTATACGGAGGGATTGGGAGATTTCCAGGAAATTACTACCGAAATCGAACAAGCCGTAAGTGGCAGTCGTTTAAAAGACGATAGCTCTCGGGAACTACGAAAGATTCGTGGGCGAATCCATACGATTGAAAGAGATTTGCAGCAGGGATTGGATAAATTCCTCAAAAATCCTACCATTACGAAATACCTGCAAGATCGATTGGTGATCATCAAAGAAGAACGGTTTACTCTACCGGTAAAAACCGAGTTTCAGAGCCGGATCAAAGGAAATATTATTGAGCGCTCCAATAAGGGAACGACAGTGTTTATCGAGCCGGCGGGAGTTGCAAAAGCAAATGATAAGCTGATTATGGCCAAAGCAGAAGAAACGGCGGAAGTCTATCAGATTTTGGCAGGACTGACAGGATTGATTGCTGAGCGGCTTTCTGAGATAGACTACAGTCGCGAGATTCTTGGGGAACTTGACATTATTTTGGCTCGTGGAAAATATTCCCGGCGAATCGATGGCCGGATGCTGTCTGTGAATGATCGGGAAGAAATCTATTTGAATGGTGCGCGTTATCCACTTTTAGGTTCAGAGGCCGTTCCTCTGCATCTGAAATTAGGCGAAGAAAATCGGGGCTTGGTCATCACGGGTCCCAATGCTGGGGGGAAGACGGTCGTGCTAAAAACCATCGCGCTTCTTTGCCTGATGGCCGCTTCAGGACTATTGCCTCATCACGAGGGGGGAAGTACATTACCGATTTTGCAAAATATTGAAATCGATATTGGCGACCAACAAGATCTTGGAAATGCATTGAGCACATTTTCCGGTCATATGGCAAACCTCAGTGGCATTCTTCGTCGCAGTCATCGAGGCAGTCTGGTATTGGTAGATGAGATTGGCAGCGGAACTGAGCCTAAAGAAGGTGCGGCGCTGGGAATTGCAGTCATGGAAGCTCTTTATGAGCAGGGGGCTCTGGTCATTGCCACGACCCACTATGGAGAGATTAAAGATTTTGCGCTGCACCACGAGGATTTCAAAACAGCGGCAATGGCTTTTGATGCCCAGACATTGGCTCCTAAATACGAACTTTTGATGGATCAAGTAGGGGAAAGCAATGCGTTTTGGATTGCAAAAGAAAAGGGCTTGTCTGGTGGGTTGTTGGCTAAAGCGGCAACCTATCTGAAAGGTACTGCGCCAACCACATTGAAAAAGACGTTCGCTAAAAACAGTAGCAAAACAGTAAAGGCTAAAGCAGAAGCCCAACCAGCATTTGGAAAAGGTGATCGCGTTTTGCTGACCGAAACGGGTGCCATTGGCTTGTTTTATGAGCTGCAGGACACTAACGAAGGCCGTATTCTGGTAGATAAAAAACTGCAGACAGTTCCCTTACGCCGATTACAACTAGAGATGCCGGCTGCAGAGCTTTATCCGCAAGGCTATGACCTAGATAGTTTATTTACTGACTTCCGGGAACGAAAATTCCTGCGTGACTTGGAAAGAGGTTCAAAAAAGGCTCAGAAACAACTGCGTAAGAATGCCAAACGCCGAAGCAATACTGTGGAAGGAAAATAATAGCTTTCCTTTGTAACAAGCTTAGCTCAGATTGAAAAAGCACCTAACAAGGTCGAATCCACTCGACAATATCTGTTTAACAACGCTTCTCTTTGTGTTGTTAGACAGGTGTTGCCTAAGGATTCGGCTTTTTTGAAATAAAATAAAAAAATGATGAGAAAAAATGGTGTTTTTTTATTTTCGTTATCTCGTGAAATGCAGAGCGAAAAACAACGTTATCATCCTATTCTTATTGTGAAAAAAAGCAGTGAATACAGCTTGTAAGAAAAAATATAAAAACGCTATCAAAAAAATAAAATTTGTACTCCAAAATAATTTTTAGATGATATAATAAAAAATGTGAAGAGAAAAAAACTGGATATCGAGGTGTACTGAATGTATTCATTTACCGTAAATGGTCAACCGGTAACCGCTCAGGAAGATAAAAAGCTGATGCATTTTTTGCGGGACGACCTGCGTTTGACCGGCACAAAAGATGGCTGCGATCAAGGGGCTTGCGGCGCTTGTACTGTGCTAATTAATGGAAAGGCTTCCAAAAGCTGCTTGTTTACATTAGCAAAAGTCGATGGCAAAGATGTTACGACTGTCGAGGGCATGAGCCAACGACAAAAAGATGTCTTCGCTTACGCTTTCGCAAAAAGCGGGGCAGTGCAGTGCGGCTACTGCATTCCCGGTTTCGTGGTATCGGCGATGGGACTCTTGGAAAAGAAACCAGATCCTACTGAAGAGGATATCCGCAAAGGTGTCCGTAGCAATATCTGCCGTTGCACGGGCTATGTGAAAATTATTGAAGGTATCAAATTGGCAGCTCAAATGCTGAATGAAGAAACGCCAATCCCAGAAGAACATTCCAGCGGCAAGTTGGGTGAAGATATGAAACGGGTAGACGCCGTGGAAAAAACGCTGGGGACTGGGTTGTACGTAGATGATATCGTTGTGGATGGCATGTTATATGCTAGTGCAGTCCGTAGCGCATATCCTCGAGCAAGAGTCTTAAAAATCAACAAGGAAAAAGCATTGACCCATCCTGATTGTGAAGCAGTATTTACTGCTGCAGACGTTCCGGGAAACAACAAAATTGGTCATTTGGAATTCATTTCCGATTGGGACGTCATGATTTCAGAAGGTGAGATTACCCGCTATGTTGGAGATGCTATCTGTCTGGTTGTCTCTCGTACAAAGGAAAGCTTGTCTGAAATCAAAGAATTGATTGAAATCGATTACGAAGAGTTGCCACCTGTTTTAAGCTGTGAAGCCGGATTGGCAGAAGATGCACCGCAACTTCATGAACGAGGCAATCTCTTGAGTCACGAACATTTGGTTCGGGGAAATGTGGCTGAAAAATTGGCGGCTTCTAAGTATGTAGTCACGGAGCATTACTCGGTACCAATTAATGAGCACGCCTTTATGGAACCGGAATGTGCCATTGCCCAACCAGAAGGTGATGGAATCTTGTTGTTTAGTGCAGGTCAAAGTATCTATGATGAACAGCGAGAAGTCGCACGGATGTTAGGAATAGAAAAAGAGCTGGTTCACGTTCAGGCTAAGTTAGTCGGCGGTGGATTTGGTGGTAAGGAAGACATGAGTGTTCAGCATCATGCGTCTTTGGCTGCCTATCTGCTACAAAAACCAGTGAAAGTTCTCTTCAGCCGTCAAGAATCATTAATGATTCACCCGAAACGTCATGGCATGGAAATGGATTTCACCACTGGCTGCGACGAAGAAGGCAACCTGACTGCGATGAAAGCAGTAATTTATGCGGATACGGGGGCTTACGCGTCTTTGGGGGGACCTGTTTTACAAAGGGCGTGCACCCATGCTGCGGGACCTTATAAATATCAAGACATTGATATCGAAGGCTTTGCAGTTTATACCAACAATCCGCCATGTGGAGCATTCCGTGGCTTTGGTGTCTGTCAAACGGCCTTTGCTATTGAAAATAATTTGAACCTCTTGGCTGAAAAAGTAGGAATTTCACAATGGGAGATTCGTTGGCGAAATGCTGTTGGACATGGCGATGCTTTGCCGAATGGTCAGCTGGTTTCTACCAATGCTGCTTTAAAAGAAGCCCTCTTGAGTGTGAAAGAAGATTACGAGAATGCGGAAACTGCTGGGATCTCATGCTTCTTCAAAAACAGCGGGATCGGTGTTGGGTTGCCAGATGTCGGTCGCTGTATTGTATCGGTCGAAGAAGGAAAAATTCATGTTCGAACCAGTGCGGCTTGTATTGGACAAGGAATGGCTACCGTTACTACTCAAATTGCTTGCGAAACGTTGAACCTGCCACCGGAAATGATTATTGCCGAAGCACCGGACACACGTCGGACACCAAACTCTGGGACGACAACAGCTTCCCGCCAGTCACTCTTTACAGGGGAGGCTTGTCGCCGTGCCTGCAAACAATTGCGGGTAGATTTGGATATGGGCTATGCTATGGCGGATCTAGAAGGCAATGAGTATTACGGCGAGTATTCTGCAAAAACTGATCCATTAGTAAATGACAAAAAGAATCCTGTCAGCCATGCCGGCTACGGTTATGCAGCAGAAGTCGTAATTCTCGACGAAAAAGGGAAATTGGAGAAAATCACAGCTGCTTACGATGTGGGACAAGTTGTCAATCCTCGAGCATGTGAAGGCCAGATTGAAGGCGGAATCGTCATGGGGATGGGCTATGCATTAACTGAAAACTTTGCACTAGAAGACGGCTATGTCAAAGCCAAATATGCGACACTTGGCCTGATTGATGCTACCAAGGTACCGCCGATGGATATTAGATTTGTCCAGTCTGAAGGAATCCACGAGGGCTTGGCATATGGTGTTAAAGGTGTAGGTGAGTTGGCGACAATTCCGACAGCTCCGGCAATTGCCGCAGCTTACATGGCCTTTGATGGAAAGCTGCGACCAACACTGCCGATTGATGAAACGCCGTATCAAAAACGACGGAAATAATGTTCGCTCTGACCGGGGGTAGCAGAACTCCCGGTCAACAAGCAAGTGGCGGGATCTTTTTCGAGTACAACGATTGATCTGGCTGCTAAGGGTTAAAGGAGGTGAGCTGAAACGAAAAAGGCGAATATCAGTGCAGTGATTATGGCTAGTGGACATTCTTTGCGGATGAAGCAAAACAAACTGTTTTTAACTTGGCAAGAGCAAACCTTCTTGGAACGAACGATGGATTTGGTACGTTCGGTGGGATTTGGTAGGGTGGTTTTGGTTATCAAGCCAGAAGATCTGGCAAAAATCAAAGTGCCCCGCAGCTTTACCGTAATTGAAAACAATGCTTCTGAACGAGGCCAAAGTGCGAGTGTCCGGTTTGGAACTGCACAAGTGCAAGGCGACGGCGTTCTCTTTTTGACTGCGGATCAGCCACTACTAACGAGAGACTTGTTGATGAATATCATTCGCAATGGAGAAAAGAGCAACATTGTTTTTCCTACTAGAAACAAGCAACCGTCGACGCCGATTTATTTTGGCAGTGATTTTTTTGATGAATTGTTACGTGTCAACGGCGACAATGGCGGTCGTACGGTTCGTGATGCGCATCCGGAAGCTTGGGTCACTCTTTCAAAAGCAGATCAATTGCTGATGGATGTCGACACACCGGAGGACTATCAGCAACTCCAACAGATGGTTGCCGTTGAAAAGAAAATTGACCCGCAATCTTGGGAACTGGAATTTGAATAAGCATGTCATCCAAGCCGCACTGTCGTAACTGTCTAGAGGCCGAATCATTGGATTCGGTCTCTTATTTTTTAGTAAAACTTCGCCGATACATTCATAGGGAAGCGATGAAAAGAAAAAATCAGAAAAATATTTTTTTATCCTTAAAAATATTGAGATAGCGTTCACAAAGTGTTATAGTGATAGTGGTTAAAACGTACGTTATTCTTGTTTTTTTATAGAAGAGCGGGCGCTTACAATAATTAGAAGATGGAAGGATGAACAAGTATGACAGCAGCAAAAATCGTTTATGCAAGTATGACCGGAAATACAGAAGGAATCGCAGAAATCTTAGAAAAAAACTTTGAAGAAGCCGGAATTGATGTGGAACGACTGGAGGCTGATGATGCGGATACCGATATTTTCGAAGATGCGGATATCTGTGTGGTTGCAACTTATACTTATAATGATGGTGAATTGCCTTTTGATTTTGAAGATTTCTTTGATGAACTACCGGAAGCTGACTTGTCAGGTAAAGTATTTGGTGTAGTCGGTAGCGGCGACAGCGAACTATATCCTGATTATTTCTGTAAAGCCGCCGATGATTTTGCCGAAGCTTTCGAAAAAGCCGGTGCAAAAAAAGGCGCAGCTACCGTGAAAATCGAAAATGATGCCGATGATGAAGACGAAGAAGTTCTCGCTGCTTTTGTCAAGGAATTAATCGCAGCAGTTGACTAACCCTCTGTTTTTGTAAGCATCAAAAGTGTTTCTACGAGAGGATTCGTGGTTTTACGAGTAGGTAGTTACAAAGATTAGTTCTGCTAATAATCGGGGATGCAGGACTTAAAGCTTACTGAATACTATACAAGACGTTATGGCAACTTTTGGGAAAGGCTTCTGCATCAAAAGTGTGGCACTGTCTGACTGATAGGTAGTGATGTGGGGATTACTACTTAGATCTTTTCATTAAGAAGTTATACGAGGCAGGAAGCAGTTCTTGAGTGTGTTAGGGATAAAATAAGCTGCATAAAAACTTTTGAAAATAGTGTTAAGTTGTTTGTAATGACGGTGGAAAGAACAACGGGGAAAAGAATATAAAAAACATTTGAAACAACAAAATTTTGAAACAAAAACAGGCAACCATATAGGGGCATTGGTGTGTCTGTTGGAAATGATGTTTTCTATGTTTGTTGCGACTAAATAAGCGGGGGGCAATGTCGCCAGAGATGTCGTTTTCTTGGGGAGCAAGTTAGAGTTAAAGTTTCAGGCAAGGATTGTCATTTATTCGGGGAATTGTTGGTTGCCAGTAATCAGTATCTACTGGAGACTGATATTGAGTAGGGTTGACGATACATGCGGCTACCTGGTTGAAACATTGAGGATGGTATGTGAAGCATGTGTATCAATGAGGAAATGCAGATCAGAACAGAAAGAAGTTTAGACAGATGAAGAAAATGAAAACAATGGATGGAAATACAGCTGCTGCATATATTTCATATGCATTTACCGAAGTGGCGGCGATTTATCCCATCACACCAAGTTCTACCATGGCAGAAGTCGTGGATGAATGGGCGGAAAAAGGCCAGAAAAATATCTTCGGTGAAAAGGTCAAAGTTGTTGAGATGCAATCTGAAGCCGGAGCAGCAGGAGCGGTTCACGGATCACTGAAAACCGGTGCTCTGACGACGACATACACTGCTTCTCAAGGATTGCTGTTGATGATTCCAAATATGTATAAAATCGCTGGTGAGCTGTTGCCAAGTGTCTTCCATGTAGCTGCTCGGGCGGTAGCAACCAATGCATTGAGTATTTTTGGTGACCATAGCGATGTGATGGCAACGCGGCAAACCGGCTTTTGTATGTTGGCAGAAACCGGTGTGCAAGAGGTTATGGATCTGTCAGCAGTGGCTCATTTGGCAGCCATTGAAGGCAGCTTGCCATTTGTGAATTTCTTTGACGGTTTCCGTACGTCCCATGAATTGCAAAAAATTGAAGTTTTGGATTATGACGATTTGAAAGACATGGTAGATCAAAAAGGCCTCCAAGATTTCCGTAATCGTGCCATGAATCCAAATGATCCGCACATTTCCGGGACTGCCCAAAATCCAGACATCTACTTCCAATCACGAGAAACGGTGAATCAATACTATGATCGAATGCCGGCCATCGTAAAAAAATATATGGATAAAATCAATGCATTGCGGGGAACTGCGTATGATTTGACGACTTACTACGGTGCACCAGATGCGACGGAAGTGATTGTTTCGATGGGTTCGGCAACACCGACAATTCGTCAGGCAGTAGATTATCTGAATGAAAAAGGTCGCAAAGTTGGTCATATCAACCTGCATTTGTATCGCCCGTTCCCAGCCGATGATATTTTGGCGAAGCTGCCAGCTTCTGTCGAACGTATTGCTGTTTTGGATCGGACCAAAGAACCTGGAGCTGACGGCGAACCGCTGCTTTTGGATGTTCAAAGCATCTTGTATCGCCATCCAAATCGGCCAGTGATTATTGGTGGTCGCTACGGGATTGCTTCAAAAGACGTGACGCCTGATCAGATTGTCGGTGTCTACGATCATTTATTGCTGCCGGAAGAACAATTGAAACAGCGCTTTACCATCGGGATCAAAGATGATGTTACCTTCTTGAGTTTACCCCAAACAAAAGTTTTGGATCTCACAAAACCTGGGACTTTCCAAGCAAAATTCTGGGGCTTTGGTTCTGACGGGACCGTGGGGGCTAATAAGCAAGCCATCAAGATTATCGGGGATAACACTGATATGTATGCCCAGGCATATTTCTCCTATGACTCCAAAAAGTCTGGTGGGTTGACTGTTTCTCATTTACGCTTTGGTCATGAGGCGATTGATTCGACGTATCTTGTGGAAAATGCCGACTTTATTGGCTGCCACAACGCTGCTTATCTCCACCAATATGATTTGGTAAAAGGGCTGCGGGATGGTGGCACCTTCTTGTTGAACACTGTTTGGGACGAAGAACAGGTGAAAAAACATTTACCAACTAATTTGAAACGTTATCTGGCACAACATCACAATGAATTTTATATTATCGATGCTATGCATATCGCCATGAATAATGGTTTAGGACGACGAATCAACACCGTGATGTCAGCGGCTTTCTTTGAGGTTACTGACATTATGAATCGAGATACTTTCTTGCCGTTGCTCAAAGGAGAAATTGAAAAGACGTATTTGAAAAAATCCAAGGAAATCGTGGAACGCAACTGGGCATCAATTGACCAAACCTTCGAACACTTGCGTAAAGTCGAAGTTCCTGCTGAATGGGCGGACTTGGAACCAGTAACTGAGGCTGCGCCAAAAGATCGGCCAGCGTTTGTACGTAACATTTTAGATCCCATTGCAAGACAAGAAGGCGATGATTTGTCGGTGGGTGATTTGATTGAAAATGGAATGTTAGGCGGACGGATGCCGTTAGGAACAGCAGCATATGAAAAACGCGGCATCGCTTTACAAGTTCCAGAATGGCTTCCAGAAGTCTGCACCATGTGTAATGAATGTTCATTTGTCTGTCCTCATGCGTCCATTCGACCATTTTTAGCAGATGAAGAAGAAATGGCACAGGCACCAGAAGGCTTTATTGTTCGGGACTTTAAGGGAAAAGATGGTCTGAAATATCGGATCCAAGTATCCCTGGAAGATTGTACGGGTTGCGGTCTTTGTGTGGAAGCTTGCCCAGCCAATGCATTGGTGATGAAAGACTATGATACGCAGCAAGAAGAAGCTGTTAATTGGGCTTTTGCTATGACATTGCGGCATAAAGAAAATCCGCTGAAAAAAGAATCCGTTCGCGGCTCTCAATTTGAAAAGCCATTATTGGAATTTTCCGGAGCTTGTGCGGGTTGTGGGGAAACACCTTATATCAAATTATTGACACAGCTGTATGGCGACCGAATGATGATTGCCAATACCACCGGCTGCTCTTCTATCTGGGGGGCTTCTGCGCCAGTTTCACCGTATACTACTAACGATTTGGGACAAGGACCAGCTTGGTCTAACTCGCTATTTGAAGACAATGCCGAATATGGTTTTGGGATGTACATGGCTAACAATGTGCGTCGTCAACGGGTCGCTGATCGGGTTACGGCTGCCTTGTCGGCAAATCTGGGAACTGAAGATACTCGGGCATTGTTGCAGGATTGGTTGGATCATTTTGAAGCAGGGGATGGCACACAACAACGAGCTGCCAAACTGGCGGCAGCACTGGCGACCGAATCTGATTCGCTATTGCAGGAAATTCTGTCTGATCGCAACCTCTTTGCTAAACCGAGTCAATGGATTCTTGGTGGCGACGGTTGGGCATATGATATTGGTTTTGGCGGGATTGACCATGTTTTGGCATCCGGTGAAGACATCAATATCTTTGTTATGGACAACGAAGTCTATGCCAATACCGGGGGGCAGATGAGTAAAGCAACACCAACGTCGGCAATCGCAAAATTTGCAGCCGGCGGTAAAAAAACTTCCAAAAAAGATCTGGGGATGATGGCGGTGACTTATGGCAATGTCTACGTCGCACAAATCTCAATGGAAGCCAATCCAACACAAGCAATCAAAGCCATTACAGAAGCGGAAAACTATCCTGGACCATCACTGATTATCGGTTATACTCCTTGTATCACTCATGGCTTAAAAGGTGGTATGGCTAATTCTCTGTATGAAGCTCGGGAGGCTGTTGAGTCCGGTTACTGGCAATTGTATCGCTTTGATCCACGGCTGGCAGAAAAAGGTAAAGATCCATTCCGTTTAGACTTCAAAAAAGCTGATTTTGATCGAATTCCAGATCTTTTGTTGAAACAGACACGTTTTTCTGCGCTGAATAACGTCAAAAAAGATCCAGAGCTAGTGGAAGAGATGTTTGATGCCACTGTTGAAGCAATGGAACGCCGTTCGGAAACTTATTCCGAAATGGCAGGTATGAAAAAGGGAAAATAAATTTTTGAAGGCCTTTGCTGTTAATCTTCAAACCTTCAGACCTAGAGGCTTTCTGAAATTCCCTCAATCACTTGCAGATCCGTCTGCCGCTATCGGTTTTTGATCGCTCCTGACCGAATAGCGGCGACTGATTTGAATAAAGGGCATCACGACAGCTGAGGCAACTTGGCTATTTCGGCATGATGACCGTGATCTTGTTGAATTAAGATCACAAGATTCCCATCAGTATTGACCACACCTCATTACGGTCACAAAGCAGTGTATGAAAAAAGCACTGTTTTGTGGATGAAAAAACCGGCTTGTCTTTTGACAGCCGGTTTTTTTGAGATAAATTATTTGTTTTCTTTACCGAAGAGATCCTTGATTTTGTCTACGATTCCATCCGCATTTGCGGCATCTTTTGCGTCACCAAATGTCTGCTTTGCTTTTTCGGAAAACTCGTCAGGATTAAAGTTTGTGATCATATCCTTGGCTTTTTCTGCAAAATCACCGAGTTCATCCTTATGCGCTTCTACAAACTTCTGGGCAGTTTCGATGTTGCCTTCACCGATCAGGTCTTTTACCTTTTGAATCAATTCATCTTTGTTCATTTTTGCTTCCTCCTTCAGAGTATCTGAAAAATTTCCCCGACAAAAAGTCGAAAGATTGCAATGTAACGCAATTAAAGTGTAGCACGAGGCTCTTTTTTCGGAAAGCAAAACGCCCGGACAAAAGATGCAAATGAAGGCCATGCCGGTCGCATGGATTTTGGAGCTGGCACAAAAAAACTGACGGGAGTAACCAGTCAGTTTCCGATAAAAGCTTGATTGAGGAACTTTGTCTTAGGTAGAAAGGCCCGGTCCAGTTTTTCTAAGCGACGATCAATTCGACTGGCAATTGGGTCATGACGCAACTTGCGGTAAGCAAAGAGCAAAACGCAACGCTCCTTGTCCGGACGGTTTTGGCGACGATATAAGTTGGCGATTCGTTCAACATATTCATAGTGAGTATAGTCAGAGAGCTCACACAAATACAAAAGCAAATCCTCTGCTTTATCCAACTCTTCGATTGCGTAATAATTCAAGGCTTCCCGATAGAGCTTAATCTCGAAATTTTCATTTTGTGGGAGTGCTTTTCTGCGCATCCATTCTTTAACCGAAATTTTTTCGATGACATTGCCTTCATGGTCACGAATTAAAATGACTGGCAATTCTTGTGAGTTTCCAGCGGCCATGGGCACACCAACTTTCTTTTAATATTACACTCAGTATAGCCGGTTCCAAGGGAAAAAACAATGTGTGAAAGTGTAAGATTAAGAAAATGTCAAGTCATACACATGGTATTTTATATCGTTGAGTAAAACAGGCACAAAAAGTGATTATTCAAGCCTTACAGTCAGTTTAAGCTAAGCAAAAAGGGATGAGACAATAGCTGAGTTACCGTCTGCTGAAGTGAACACTACCAAATGTGAGACTCCCAAAGCCGACCATCCTCCTTAAATCATCGGAAGATTGTCGGCTTTTTATTGTTAAAAATGTCAAATGCTGACTGTCCATGATGAAATCAAGCGAAATCAGCCTCATTCACTTTTTCTCTTTCCAGGTATGGGAATGTTCTCTCTTCGAACTAAGATATAAAGAGTGTCACCAATTTTCCTCATCCGCACATTTTTATTCATTGTGGTTAGACATACGCTATTTAGGGATATTACTTATGTCACATTCCCATTTGAAAAACAGCAAGTACTACATATTTTTTTGTTGAAAATAGCTGATGATTGCTGCAATGGCAGTAGCAACTAAAATTCCACCAAAAATACGGAACATCAATAATACACTTTCAAAAGGATTGAAAACGAGTAAGGCACCGGCAGCCATTAATAAAATACTGAAGACCAGCCAACCGATGCGAGCAGATCCTTGGCGATGAAGTTGAATCTCTTGTAACAATTGTCGAATTCCGCCAATAAGTACGAACAGGCCCAAAAGTAATGGAATAAAAGACACAATTGGTTTGGCTAAAACTATGACAGCTAAAGCAGCCAATAGCAGAAAAATTCCTGAAGCATAGGCACCGGCAAAAGCAGCTTTTTCTCTGATAACTGTATACAGGTTCAAGATTCCCATAAATGCGAAATAGACGGCGATGATATAAACGATTCCATTGAAGATCATCCCCGGCTTCCAAAGTACGATTATTCCCAATAGGCCAAGTACGACCCCACGCAGCAGGTCGTATTGTGCCATTTTTTTCATAAAATTATCCATAGTGATTCCTCCAGATGTTCCAACTTTGTGTCTTTATTGTAGCGGATAGGCAGTTAAATTTGAATCCATAAGCTTTTGATAGTCTAAAAACGCTCCTTGGTAGGCAATGGTTGTCAAATTAAGAGGGATACAGTATCTTTGAAGGAGAAGCAATCAAAAGGAGGGATGGCCCATGAGCGGATTTACTTTGTTGTTAGTGGTGATGCTGGTGGTTTTGTACCTCTATCTTTTATTAGTTCGACGAGACATTGTGTTTATCTCAAAGCGGCGAAGCACATTTGTCACTGCCGTTCCTTTTTTGGCAGTTGGTGCACTGCTGCTGTCTTTGAGCGATGCTAAAACGCTGGAAGATCAGGTGCGAGGAGTGGTAGCCGCATTCTTTATTTTGAGTTTCTTGTTTGACTCCAGAGGCCTCGCAAAGGATCGTATTGTCAGTAATGCCATGGATCTTAGAGGGATTCCCTATGAGGAAGTTGGCCGAGTCGTGCTGCTTTTCAGTGGGGACAAAACTAAAATGAATTTTTTTCGTTTAGGTATGCGGGGCCCATTGCTGATTTTTGAGGCGCCGGTTGAAGAGGTTGTCTTATTTTTGACAGAACATCTGCCAAAAGGAACGCCTATTGATGTTCTTTTGGAACAACACCCTGACGATCATTAACTTAGAAAAGATACATGAGCAATCGATAAAAGAACCTCTGCGGATTTTTTTTAAAGAGGTTCTTTTTTATTGGAATTTGTTGTTTTACGATGTAATTTTACTGCTTTAGACATCAAATGACTTTAAATGTCTGCAACTATTTAAGCTTTTGTCTAACGCGTATATAATATAAAACAATTTTTGCTTTTTGAATGACTAGTATTGATATGTTGGAATACTACAACATATCGAATAACATGCAAAGGTTGACTAGGAGTAACGATTAATCAAGATAATGTAAATAGATAAGAGAAGATGATTCCGGAATGTGTATGCGCTTACTGTTTCTGGTGATATAATTAACCCACTGCATTCAGTTATAAAAATCTGAGGAAGCGTTTTGTGAGAATTACATACCCACTCTTGTTTTTATTAAAGCTGATGGTACTTTTGATGCGTTAAATGTAGATATTTTTGAAACGTAAATTATTAAAAAATTGTATCGATAGGTGGGGTAAGAATGTTTACCAAAAATAATGGCTTTGAATTTCTTGATTTTCTTGTTGTAAAAGAGGTTGAAATGTTTGAATATCACCGGCTGGCTGGTTCCTATGCAGTAATAAAGTCCGAATGTAAATATCTCTTATGCTACAATACGTTAAGAGAGCAATGGGAATTGCCAGCGGGTCACAGAGAGGAGGATGAAACGCCCAGGGAATGTGCAATCAGAGAGCTTTACGAAGAAACTGGTCAACGGATTTCTAATTTAGAATTCAAAGGCTTATTAAAGTCAAAGAACCTAATGAATGGCGAAATTAAATATAATCCTGTTTATTTTGGTACGCTTTTAGAACTTCAGCCGTTTATGGAAAATAGTGAAACCTCTGAAATTCAACTGTGGGATTTAAAGAAGAATATCGGCTATATAGATGCAGTGGATCTTAAGTTATTTGATTATGTGGATTAAATTAGTTGGAGTATCCCTCTAACGGATGCAATTGTTGCAGTTTAAAAGTTTGATTTCTCGATGAGATACTAAGGAAAATCAGTTCTTTTTATAGTACTGTATGACAAAAAACCATGAAGTGACGAGAAATCGTTCACTTCATGGTTTTTTGCTATTATTTCAAAAATATTCCAGCTCAGAATAAATCAGTAATTAGCGAATAACGCGGAAACGATCTTCTTCTGGCATAAATTCTTTTTCAGCAGCTTCAGCTTCTTTAGAACCGAATACCAACTGTGAACGAAGCTTCCAGTTTGCAGGAATATCCCACTCTTTGGCAACAGCTTCATCGATTACTGGGTTATAGTGTTGCAAGTTAGCGCCTAAGCCAGCGTCTTCCAATGCAACCCAAGCGTTAGCAGTTGCGATACCATTAGATTGTTCAGACCAATCTGGGAAATTGTCGGCATACAAAGCAAATTGTTCTTGCAGAGTTTTAATAGTGTCGGTGTGTTTGAAGAATAAAACAGTACCCAAACCAGCTTTAAAGCCAGCCAGTTTAGCTTGTGTACCAGGGAATGCTTCTGCCGGTGTCAATGGTTTCAAAGCTGCTTCAGTCAGTTCCCACAATTTTTCATGGGCTTCACCAAACAATACGACAACCCGTGGTGATTGGGCATTAAAAGCTGTTGGGCTATATTTAACAGCGTCTTTGATCAAGTTTTCAATTTCTGTTTCTGAAATTTCAACGTTCCGACCCAAAGCGTAGATGGAACGGCGGTTTTTGATTGCATCCATAAATTCTGTCATAGTATAAAAACTCCCTTTTTTTGTTTTTTCTTTGCTACAAGAGTGAGTATATATGCTAACCAAAAGTAAGTAAAATAATTTGCTCAAGTTTTTGAAAGAAATTTGAATGAGGAGATTTCCAAAGGACAAACCAAGAGCTTTAATTATTACCTAACAGCTAGACTCCTCCTATAAAAAGGGAAAACTATTTCACAAACATGATTAATCGATGCCCCTGTCTTCTTCGATAATCCATAAATTTTTCTCGCTTTTATCAAGGGTAGTAAGGAAGTGTTAAAACTACTTCTCGAAATCTTGGTACTCCGCTGAATGCTAATTTTTTGCCCCTTGTTTTCCCTGTGGTACACTTGAATCAGAAGCAGTTTATCAGAAAGGAAGCGGCGCATATGAAAAAAGAATGGCTGAGAACAGCTCTATACTTAGCAGCTTTATTTGCTGTTTTGTGGTTGCTGCGCCACTTTGTTTTTACTCCGGTGATTGTGAAGGGGGATTCGATGGACCCGACTTTGCAGGATGGTGAACGGGTGATTGCGCTACTAAATACCGATGTCAAACGGTTTGACATTGTGACTTTTCCCGCGCCGGATGAAGAGGGGAAAAATTATATTAAACGAGTGATCGGTTTGCCGGGAGAAGTAGTAGAATATCGGGAAGGTGTTTTGTACATTGATGGGAAAAAGATCATAGAACCTTATCTTGATCGTTATGAAAAACAGGTGACAGATGGATTACCGTTGACGTTGGGTCCACATCAAGAAACCTCGTTTTCTTTCGGTAAACTCTCGGAAGGCGAGATCTTGGTTATGGGGGACAATCGGCGGATTTCAAAAGACTCTCGCTCGATTGGGTTTATCAAGGAAAAAGATATTGTAGGAGATGTAAAGTTTATCTTCTGGCCTTTACAGCAGTTCGGTTTTATCAAAGAGTGACGGTGAAAAGGCAACAATCAGCCTAAATAAATAAGAAAATACGAAAGAACCAGCAGTGTTTTACTGCTGGTTCTTTCGTATTTATTTGCTTTGTTGAGGAGGCGTATAGTTTTTGGCTAGTTATTTTCAAGAGTAACTATTATAGAAAAAGAATTGCGTTGTCTTTGGTCTTCTGGCATGGACGACGAATGATAAAAACAGGTATACTGTCTGTGATACCCACTATAGCAAAAGGGGGCTTTTTGAATGGGTCTGGGTTTTATTTTAGGACATGGCAATTGTGACCATCAAACAAGGGTTGTCGATGAAGCATTGGCATGGCGCAGCAAGTCTGCTGGCCGCAAAGTGTTTTTTCTGGTGCCTAATTTCAATAAATTTATGCAAGAGCAAGAACTCCTGCAGGCAGTAAAGCAACGTAGCGGCATAGTGGATTTCAGTACGATTGATATTCAAGTCTTCAGTTTTTATCGACTAGCGTGGTACTTTTTACAACAAACAGGTGCATTGTCTGAAAATACGATCAGTGATGTGGGCAGCGGTATGTTGCTGCGAAAAACTTTGTCTGAAATGGAAGAAGAGTTGACAGTTTTCAAAAGTGAAATCCGCAAAAAGGGCTTTATCCGCCAACTGCTGGATTTAAATACGGAGCTTGCTGCGGGCAATCTGACACCAGCTGAGCTTTTATCCACGCCGAAAGACGAGTTTTTAACACAGCTTTCTGATGCAGAGGCCGTAAAATGGCAGGATCAACAAGAAAAGCTGGCAGAAATTGCTAAGATTCTCGATCGCTATCAAAACGCGCTGGTTTTGCGCCAACTGCAGACGGAAGATCCTCTTGTACTATTAACAGACTTTTTAAAGGGTCAATGGGAAGGCAAAATAGTTGAGGCCCCGGATCTGACAGATACGCTGTTTGTTGCCTACGGGTTTGAAGAACTTTACGCGAAAGAGCTGCAATTGTTGCAAGTTTTGGCAGAAAAAGCTGAACTGACTGTTGCGTTGATGTTGGACCGGCAATACACTACGGAAAAGCCAGCACAGCTGGATCTTTTCTATAGTACGGGTAAAATCTTCTATCAATTGACCCAGGCTGCTCGTTTGGCTGGAGAAACCGTGCGGGTATTGGAACCGGCGCAAGATTGTACCCGGTATCCCAATTTAGAGGAGTTGGAAGGTTTTTGGCGCCTGACGCAAAATCAGGGACGTTATCAACCAGCTTTTGATTTGTCTGAACAAGTTCATCTTTGGAAGACCGTTACTCCTGAAGAGGAACTGCGCCAGATTGCTGCGGAAATCCGGCGCCTCTTGGTAGCTGATCCCACACTGCGTTTGAAAGATATTCAACTGGTGACAAATGATCTGGAAACCTATGGCCAGTTGATTCCGCATATTTTTCAAGAAGCCGATTTGCCTTTATACATCGATCAAAAAGCGACGATGGAACAACATCCTCTTGTCGAGTTTTTGCGGGCGCTGCTGGAGTTGGAAACCTATCATTTCAGACTAGAAGACATCTTACGTCTACTAAAGAGTGAACTTATCTTGCCCGCTGTGTACTTAGAGCCCTCAGCAGAAACAGCAAAAGGAAGTGTTTCTGAAAAGGAAGATTTTCGAGTGACACGTCGCCAACAGGCCGTTGCTGTTTTTCGTCGAGATGTCGATCTGACAGAAAATCTGGCATTAAAGAATAATCTACAAGGGTATCAATGGTTGGCCAAAGAGGACTGGCCAGTGGTTGAATACGATTTTGAAAATCAAGAACGGTTAGAAAGCGGACCTTTGACAATTCGTTCCAATCGGTTGCGGCGTAGTTTCCGCGATCTAGTCGGCAGTTTTTTTAAAAAATTGAGAGCTTCAGCAGATGGACGTACGGCAGTGACACATCTCTATCATTTTTTACTTGAAGCAGGGGTGGAAGAAACCTTGCTTTCTTGGCGGGACAAAGAAGTTTCCCAGGGCGCATTGGAGCAAGCGAGAAATCACGAGCAGACTTGGCAAGCGCTTATGACACTCATGGATGAATATGTTCAAATCTATGGAGAAGATCCTTTTGATCTAGAAGTATTCACTGAAGTTTTTACTACCGGGTTGGAAACCTCTGCCTATGGTCGAATACCTGCTGCTATTGATCAGATCCAGGTCAATCAGCTGACCTTAACCAGACCACGGCAATGCCGCATTACTTTTGCTATTGGACTCAATGAGTCTAATTTTCCGCAACAAGGCAGCAACCATAGCCTATTAACTGATGAAGAGCGGGAGCGATTAAACCAGGTTTTACCTGAGGATAAGTTTATCCAGGAAGGAACCGGGGGACAAGCCGCTCGTTCACCACTGATTGCGTATAAACTCTTTTTGTCAGCGACAGATCAACTCTATCTGAGCTATGCCGCTAATCAAGATACGCAGCAAAACATCAAAATGTCACCGTATGTTCGACGTTTTGTTAGTCAGTTGGGACTAGGAATAGACGAGCGGCGATTATTGACACCGCAAGAAACACCTGATCCGTTCGTGGCCAGTTATCGAATGCTGGTGGGACAACTGAACAATCTTTACCGACAGTGTGAAGACGAAAAGATGAATATTCCTTATCTTTGGCAACGCTTGGAGCAGGCTGTAAAAACGTCTCCTGAAAAAGAGGTGGCTTTGCGGGCTTTCTTCGGGCGAAGCCGGCAAAATGTTCCCTTGCCTCTGGACCCAGCATTGGCAGAGACGATTTACGGCAAGGACCTGTATGCGTCAGTTTCTCGCCTGGAAAGTTTTTACGAATGCGAATACCGGTATTTTTCCGAGTATGGCTTGCGTTTGAAGGAGCGGGAATTGTACGGAATTGATACCATGATGACGGGCAGTCTGTTTCACGATGCCTTGGATCGTTTTTTGAAGGCAATCAGTGAATTGTCTGTGGATTTGGCGGAGTTGAGTGACGAAAAACGCCAGCTGCTTTTAGAGGAATTATTACAAGAAATCCTTGGCGAAGCCCAGTACAGCGTGTTGGAAAGTACAGCACGGATGCGGTATCTGCGCTATCGTTTAGGAAAAACAGTTGAAAAAGTCACTTGGGCGTTGCACAAACAATCACAAAAGACCCGTTTATATCCAGTGAAAACAGAAGTTCTCTTTGGTCAGATTGCTGGCAAAAAAGGGATCCCTGGCATTGAACTACCCTTGGATAATGGCGGTCAACTACGAGTGCGAGGCAAGATTGACCGTGTGGATGTCGCCCAACAAGACGATCAAACTTGGCTGGCAGTTGTTGATTACAAGTCTGGCGACAAGCAGTTTAGCTTGGTGGAAGCGTATTACGGTCTAGCTATGCAGTTGATTACTTACTTGGATGTGGCTTTGATGGATGCCAAAGAATTGGTGGGAACAGAAGCAGTCCGACCAGCAGGTGCCTATTACATGCGGGTCCACGATCCAGTGCTAAGTCCGCAAGAAGCTGAAAATGATCGTTTGTTAGAAAAATTTAAGATGAAAGGCTTCTATTTGAAAGACGGCGAGTTGTACCAACAAATGGATGACTCTCCTGGACCAAAAGAAACCTCGCAATTGTTTCCAATCAATCGAGATGCTAAAGGAATTTTGAAAAATACGCCCCAAACAAAGACTTTTTACACTGAAGCTGAGATTGATACCATGCGGCGATACAATCGGGAGAAGATGAAAAGTGCCGGGGATAAGATTGTTTCCGGAGAGATTGCATTGAATCCTTATCTGACGGCTAGTGGCAAACGGGCTTGTACCTATTGTCCTTTCCGTAGTTTGTGCGGGTTTGATGTGATGCTAAAAGAAAATGACTATCACCGTTTAGTTAGTCAAGACAAAGAGCATCTACTGGATGAAATGAAAGGAGCTGTTGAAGATGACGAAACCAACCAATGACAATTCTCGCCAGCATGATTCGCTGGTAGAGGGGGAGTTGTCAAAGGAGCAAGCCTATCAAACCTCTTTATGGGAGGAAACCAGTCAACAGCCCCAAAAAGCAGATGAGACTGCAAAAGTTGAGACAGGCACAATTTCTGAGCCTAAAAAAAATCCTTACGAAATTCCTTTGAAACCGGATAACGAACAATTTACTGATAAACAGTGGCAGTCGGTTTTTGATGGGGGGGACAATTTACTGGTCTCGGCTTCCGCCGGTTCCGGTAAAACGACGGTCCTGGTTCGACGGGTGATTGAAAAACTGAAAAGCGGCACCGGCATTGATGAATTATTAATCGTAACGTTTACCGAAGCGGCTGCTCGCGAGATGAAAGAACGGATTCAAACGGCCCTCAGTGAATCCCTTGCCAAAGAAAGCGATCCGAAGCTACAAGCCCGCTATGCACGCCAATTAGGGTTGCTGCCCCAGGCCAATATCTCGACACTGCATGCTTTTTGTTTGACTGTCATTCGCCGCTTTTATTTTCTGATTGGGATTGATCCAGTGTTTAGAATGCTGACGGATGAGACGGAGACTCTTCTGTTGAAAGAAGAAGTCTGGGAAGAATTAAGGGAATCCTACTATGCTTCAGAAGATGAGGTCTTTTACCAATTGGTGGAAAATTTCTCCAATGACCGTTCTGATGATGGCTTGACGGATTTGGTTATGCGTCTGTATCTTTTTGCTGTCGCAAGTCCTGACCCGCAAGCGTGGCTAGCGCATTTGACAGATAACTATCAAACTGAACAAGACTTTAGTGAGAACCCACTGTATCAGCAACAAATTAAACCACAACTTGAAGCAACACTGACACTGGCGCAAGCTGAATACGCCAAGGCATTGGACATGGCGCATGCCCAGGATGACTTTGCCAATTATCTGGACAAACTGCAACATGAAATTGCCCAAGCAAAAAATTTGGCAGACGCACTGGCTTCTGATGACACAGAGCGTTTTTATCAACAACTGGTTAGCCTAGATCTCGCTGCTCGCTTGATGCCTAAGCGCAACGAAAATAAAGAACTGTCACAAGAACTTTTGGCACATCGTAAAACGGGTCGGGAGCTGTTAGTTTCACTAAATGAAGTTATGGTGTGTTCGCCAGCAGAAAGTCTGCGTTTGATGGCCTTAGCGCAGCCGTTGGTAGCCAAACTGGCACAATTGACCGGTGATTTCATGAAAAGTTATCGCGGGCGAAAACTGGAAAAAGGGCTGCTGGATTTCAATGATTTGGAACACTACACATTGGCGATCTTAAAAGGCGATGGCGTAACCCCTTCAGTGGCAGGTACTTACTATCGTCAAAAATTCTCTGAGGTGATGGTAGACGAGTATCAGGATGTCAATCAGCTGCAAGAAGCCATCTTGTATCAGGTCCGTCAAATAGACCCGCAAGCCCACCCAAATCGTCGTGGAAATATGTTTATGGTGGGGGATGTCAAGCAATCCATTTATGCGTTTCGTTTAGCTGATCCTACGTTATTCATTGACAAATATCTAGCTTTTGAACAACAGCAGGGTGGACGACGAATCATTTTGGCGGAAAATTTCCGCAGTCGTCATGAAGTGTTGGATTTTACCAATCTGGTTTTCAAGCAATTAATGGATTCGGCAGTGGGGCAGATTCCTTATGACGAGGCGGCGGCACTGATTCCTGCTTTCCCTGCTTTTCCGGAAGTCCCAGGGTTTGAAACGGAGCTGTTGATTTACGAAAAAGGGGACGGAAAAACAGAATCATCAGAATTGGTAGAGAACAAAACCCAAGGGGAGCTGCTTTTGACGGCACTCAAGATTCGGCAGCTGGTGGATGAGGGTTTTTCTATTTATGATAAGAAGAAAAAGGCAATGCGACAGGTAGAATACCAAGATATTGTCCTGTTGACACCAACAAAGACCAATAATGAAGCGATCATCACCGTGTTTCAACAGTTGGATATCCCTTTGGAAATCAGCGATGCGGAAAATTATTTTCAAACCACTGAAATCCAAACCATGATCAGTTTACTGACAATCATTGATAACCCAGATAACGATATTCCATTGGCATCAGTTTTACGTTCGCCAATCGTTGGCCTAACGGAACCAGAATTAGCGATGGTTCGGGCACAGCATCCTCAAGGAAGTTTCTTTGAAGCCGTAACTGACTATGAAACTGTGGGGGAAGCACAGTTGCAAGAGAAGATTGTTGCCTTTAACCAGCAGCTGACAGCGTGGCGAGACTTTTCAAAAACGCGGGAAATTCCTGAACTGTTGTGGCGGATATATGATGACACTGGCTACTTGGATCATGTGGTGGCAATGGCAGCTGGCCGTCAGCGCTATGCCAACTTGATTGCCTTGGTAGAGCGGGCAAAAACTTACGAGCGCTCTAGCTTTAGAGGACTGTATAAGTTCATTCGTATGGTAGAAAAGATGCAAGAAAAGCAAGTCGATCTGGCAAAACCCCTGGCAACTCCCGCTGAAAATGCCGTCAGGGTTATGACGATTCACGGCAGCAAGGGTTTGGAGTTTCCTATCGTATTTGTCTTGGATATGTCACGGGAAATGAGCCAGCAAGATTTTCGCACTCGTTATTTATTTGAAGAAACCCTTGGCGCCGGAATCAAATATTTGGATCCTGAGGCACGGGTAGAATATGAAACTCTTCCTTATCAAGCAGTTTTACAGGTACGTCGTCAAAAAGCCTATTCAGAAGAAATGCGGAAATTGTATGTGGCTTTGACGCGGGCTGAACAAAAGCTTTTTCTAGTCGGTTCTTATAAAAATAAGGAGGAAGCTGGGAAAAAATGGTCGCAGGCTGAAGGGCAAGAAAAGCTGGTGTTAAATCCCGCATTGCGCATGCAGGCCAGCGGTGTCTTGATGAATTGGGTAGGACGAACGTTATGGCGTCATCCCAAAATGACCGACTACTTCTCTGAAGCAGCTGAACGCCGCTTCACGGTGAATGCGCCTGTCGAATTTTCAATAGATTTTCTTGATGAGTCGCAACTTTTGAAGTTGGTCACAGACACACTCAACAAAAAGACTGCGACTCAAGAAAAACCCGCAGCTTTGGAAACCGTTCTCCGCGTAGAAGAATTGCAAGCAAAGGAAAGTCATTTTGAAAAACTGAAACAACGCCTGGATTATCGTTATCCTCATGAAAAAGCCACGATGACCACTAGTTATCAGTCGGTTTCAGAGATCAAACGGCTGTTTGATGATCCTGACAATGCCGATGAGGCTCGTATTGATTGGCAGAGCACTGATCAAGTGGAGAGTCAGCGGCGGTTTCGGTTTACTGGTTCTGAGTTAGCAAAACCAGCCTTTTTAGAAGAAACTGAAATTGAGGGTCGACAGATCGGCTCAGCCACCCACGAATTTTTGCAGCTGTGGCCACTGAAGACAGCGTCGGATCCTCAAGCGTTGCAACACTTTGCCAGTCAGTTGGTTCAGCAGAAAATCATTACCTCACAGCTGGCAGATCACATTGATTTTGAAGGCATTGCCTGGTTTTTGGATTCACCATTGGGGAGGGAACTTCGCAGCCATTCCGCAGCAGTTCACCGGGAGCAGCCTTTTGCGATGCTAAAAGCTGCTTCACAAATTTTTCGAGAGTACGATAATGCAGATGACGAAATGCTGATTCATGGTATCATCGATGGATACTTGGAAACGGCGGACGAAGTTCTTCTTTACGATTTCAAAACGGATTTTGTTTTCAATGGAGACATAGAAGTGATGCGCCAAAGGTATCAGGGACAGTTAAGTCTATACAAACAAGCCTTGGAACAAGCCCTGCAAAAACCGGTTACAAGGACGGTCCTAATCTGGTTGCCGCAGCGAAAGATTATCGATTTATAATTGGTGATCTGCAAGACTACCTTTAGGATGGTGGAGCAATCGTATTTTTCTCATATAGCAGGAAATTATTAAGATTAGTTGTCCGTTACTTACAAAAAATAAGGTTTGTGCTATAATGTGTGAGAAGTAATGGAAGTCGGGCTTTAGAAGTGGCTCTCCTACAGCCGGTCAATGTTGAAAGGCAGTGACCAACAGTTACAGGTTGACCAAACATTTGGTCACCGACAGTCGCAAACACATTATCGAGGTGAAGAACATGGAAGCAGTAAAAACTCAGGAATTCATGCTTTGTCCCAAGTTCGAAAAAGCCTTCTCCATATTGGGAAAAAAATGGAACGGGTTGATTTTGGACGTTCTAGTGGAAGATGGCCCGCAACGATTTGTGGACCTGGCAAAAAAAATTCCGGAAGTCAGTGATCGGGTATTGGTAGAACGCCTTAAAGAGTTGGCCAATGAAGGCATCCTGACAAAAGAACAAAATCTTTATAGTCTGACAGAAAAAGGCATCGATCTTGAAGAAAGCCTGGTCTGCGTGAAGCAGTGGAGTGAAAAATGGATCGATGAATCAGAATGCAGTTGATTTTTTCAGCAGTCTTCTGTAAACTAAGGTCAATTGAATAACCAAAGAGCGCAGATGGAAAAGAGTAATTTGGCTGAGCCGCATAAGGGAGACCTGTCAGAGACTGAGAGCAGGTTGCGGTTTCGAAAAATGAAGTTCACTTCCGGAGCTCGTCACAGACGTCTGATCAAAGCAGGCGGACTATGACCGGTGGCAGTTGTCATCGTTAATCAAAGTGAGTGTGCAGTGAAAGATACTGCAAATTTAGGATGGTAACGCGATCTTTCGTTCCTTTACAGGGGCGGAGGGTCGCTTTTTTATGTTTTTTTCGAGAAACAGCAATCCATCTAAAGATTCACTAATGAGCCTGTCGTCAAACAATGTACCATTGCGGTACCTAAAGAAGAGGAGTGACACCATGTCTCTGAAAGACAAACTAGAAGTATTGAAAAATGAGACCAGTAAAAAGATTCAAGCGGCAGCTGATCTTGCGACGCTGAACCAAATCAGAGTAGAAACGCTGGGGAAAAAAGGTCCTATTACCGAAGTTTTACGGGGAATGAAAGATCTATCCGCTGAGGAACGTCCTAAAGTTGGGGCGTTTGCGAATGAAATCCGTGATTACCTAACAGCAGCTGTTGAAACTAAAAAAACTGAACTGGAACAAGCGGTAATGGACAAAGCATTGGCAGAAGAAGCTATCGATGTGACACTGCCTGGGCGCCAAGTACCTGTTGGAGGGCGCCATGTTTTGACTCAAATTTTGGAAGAAATTGAAGATATTTTTGTAGGCATGGGTTATCAAGTGATCGAAGGCAATGAAGTGGAGTCCGATCATTACAATTTTGAGCGGATGAATCTGCCAAAAGATCATCCTGCCCGGGATATGCAAGATACCTTCTACATCTCTGAAGAAACACTGATTCGTACCCACACTTCGCCAGTTCAAGCGCGTGTGATGGAAAAACATGATTTCAGCAAAGGACCATTGCGCATGATTTCGCCGGGGAAAGTTTTCCGACGCGATACCGATGACGCTACTCACAGCCATCAGTTTCATCAAATTGAAGGCCTTGTCGTTGATAAAAATGTGACTATGGCTGATCTTAAAGGAACCCTTGAAGTCATGATGCAAAAGATGTTCGGAGCTGACCGCAAGATTCGTCTACGTCCCAGCTATTTTCCGTTTACGGAACCTTCTGTTGAAGTGGATGTCAGCTGTTTCAAATGCGGTGGCGCAGGCTGTAACGTTTGTAAATATACCGGTTGGATTGAAATTTTAGGTGCTGGGATGGTCCATCCGGATGTCTTGTCGATGAGCGGAATCGATCCGGAAGAATATTCCGGTTTTGCCTTTGGGATTGGGCCGGATCGGGTAGCAATGCTTCGTTACGGTGTCAACGATATCCGTAGTTTCTATCAAAATGATGTGCGCTTTTTGAGCCAGTTCAAGGGGGAATAACAACATGTTGGTTTCATATAAATGGTTACAGGAATACCTGGACCTTTCAAAAATAACGCCAAAAGAGCTGGGGGACAAAATGTCCGTCACCGGCATTGAAGTTGAAGGTGTGAGCTATCCGTCAGAAGGATTGAAAAAAATCGTAGTTGGGGAAGTCATGGAATGTGTTCCCCATCCGGATTCTGATCACTTGTCCATCTGTCAAGTAGATATCGGTGAAGCAGAGCTCTCTCAGATTGTCTGCGGGGCACCAAATGTCAAAGCCGGCATCAAAGTTATTGTGGCGCTACCAGGCAGTCGTATTGCGGGCAATGTCAAAATTAAAAAAGGCAAGATGCGGGGCGTTGTTTCCAATGGAATGATCTGTTCGTTGCAAGAAATCGGCTATGCTGACAGCGTGATTCCAAAAGAATTTTCAGAAGGAATCCAATATTTACCACAAGACGCGGTTGCCGGAGAAGAAGTTTTCAAATACCTTGAAATGGACGATGCAATCATTGAATTGTCCATTACGCCGAATCGGGCAGATGCCTTGTCTATCCGTGGCGTTGCTTATGAAGTAGGCGCAATTTACAATCAAAAGCCTGTATTTAATGATGAGGTCTTGGTAGAAGCTGACCGGTTGGCAGCAGAAAAAATTGCTGTTCGCGTCGCCGATACTACCGACACACCTGCTTACCAGATTCGTATTATTGAAAATGTCAAAGTGGCAGCAAGTCCACAATGGTTGCAAAACCGTCTGATGAACGAAGGCATTCGACCAATCAATAACGTCGTGGATGTGACCAATTATATTCTGCTGTTGTTCGGACAGCCGTTACATGCTTTTGATTATGACAAGCTGGGTTCCAAAGAAATCTTAGTGCGGCGTGCTGTCGATGCAGAAGAGTTGGTAACATTAGATGGGGAAACCCGCAAGCTGACCTCAGATAATATTGTAATCACCAATGGTTCTGCTCCAGTTGCTTTAGCCGGCACGATGGGGGGCTTGGATTCAGAAATTACGGAAACCACCACGACGGTTGCGTTGGAGGCAGCGTTGTTTGACAGTACTTCGATTCGCAAAACCTCCAAGCAGTTCAATTTGCGAAGTGAGTCGTCTTCACGCTTTGAAAAAGGGATTAATCGCGGGACAATCGGTGAGGCTTGTGAGGCAGCTGCAGCAATGATTGCTTCATTAGCTGGTGGTGAAGTATTGGCCGGCGCGGTAAAAGGCGCAGAACCAGTTGTTGAAAATGCAGTCGTTACAACGACTTTGGCCCACATTAACCGGGCGTTGGGAACTGAACTTACAACGACAGATGTCGACGCAGTGTTTGCTGCATTGGGCTTTGAAGCTTTTGAAGAGCAAGGGACATACACAGTCAGTGTACCGCCACGGCGCTGGGATATTCATATTGAAGCTGATTTGGTAGAAGAAGTCGCTCGTATTTACGGCTATGACAAGTTGCCTTCGACTTTGCCAAGTGGTGAAACCGTTGCGGGAAGTCTAACTGCCCATCAGCAAAAAACTCGTGATTTGCGGAGCTTACTGGAAGGGACTGGGTTGAGTGAAGCAATCAGCTATGCTCTGACAACAGAAGCCAAATCAGAAAGCTTTGCGATGAAAGACAGCAAACTGACTCGTCTGGATTGGCCGATGACGGAAGAGCGAGCTGTCTTACGTTTGAATCTAATCAGTGGTTTGTTGGACGATGTGGCTTATAACATCGCTCGAAAGAATCAAAATGTGGCTTTGTATGAGATTGGTCGTGTCTTTTATCAAGAAAATGATCCTAAAAAAGACCTGCCGCAGGAAGAAAAACACCTGGCTTTTGCAGTTTGTGGCGATGTAATTGTGAAGGATTGGCAGACTAAAGCACAAAAAGTCGACTTCTTTACTGTCAAAGGTATCGTGGAAGCTGTGTTTGTGAAGTTCAAATTGGCAGAACGAATCACTTACGAGGCCAGCCACATGAAAGATCTTCATCCAGGCCGTGCCGCAGATATTTTCTTAGACGGTGAAAAAATCGGCTTTCTCGGTCAAGTACATCCGGCTGTCGCTAAAGCCTACGATGTTCCTGAAACATATGTTGCCGAATTGAATCTGGCCGCGTTATTAACAGCAGAAGTGGCACCACTTGTCTACCAAAACGTTTCAAAATTCCCATCGGTTAGTCGGGATATTGCGATGTTGGTGGCTGAAAAAATCAGCAATCAAGAGATCACCGCAGTTATTGCTAAAGCTGCCGGCAAGTTTTTGACAGATGTCAAACTGTTTGATGTTTATCAAGGAGCAAATATTGAGTCTGGTCAAAAATCAATGGCTTACAGTCTGACTTTTGTTAATCCAGAAGCAACCTTGACAGATGATGAAATCAATCGCGGAATGGAAAAAGTAACCAAGGCGTTGGCTGAGAATTTTGCGGCTGTTATCCGCTAATAATGACGTGAGAAAAGGCACCTGTACCGTTTTTTTGGACAGGTGCTCCTTTTTTATCCAAATTTGGTGAGGAAGTGTAAAGGATGGATATCAAAGAAATGGATGCCGCTTATTTATTGACGGCGCTCAAAAAAATTTTTGCCGAACAACAAGAGTCAGCCATTGGTATTCCGGAAGAAAGCAGTCGTTATTTGACATTAGGAGCATTTGCAGGCGAGGCGCTTGTCGGAGGAATCGTGATAGAAATAAAATATGAAACAGCCCACATTTCACTACTGGCACTGCGCCCAGATTTTCAAAAAGCAGGGATTGGAACGGCGCTTTTAAAAAAAGGAGAAGCAGCAGCTCAAGAAGCGGGGGCTAAAACGGTAACACTGACGACTCGCAGCTACCAAGCACCGGAATTTTATCGTAAGCAAGGCTATGAGTGCTTTGGAAAATTGGCAGATGTTCCCATGACCGGAGTTACCAAATACTATTTTGTAAAACGGTTGGTGGCAAAGGATTCAGAGAAAGTCAGCCCTCACTTGTCAGATTGACATCGCTGTAAAGTAAACGACGAAGATGACAATTAGTGTGTCACTATCCTCCGAAGCGTGCAGGAGTTAACGCAAGCCACAAGTAAAAAGAAGCCATCACCGTTTATTAAAGAACAGCAGTGGCTTCTTTTTTGTGATCGAAAATTTCAAAGGCCGACTAACCTTGATTTTGTTGAGTAGGCTCTTGTGCTGTGCCGATTACTTTTCCTGTAAGCTAGTGTCTTCTTCAAATAGGAAGACACACAGCTTGTCACCGAGTCTTTTTTACTCTTCGCTTCTGAGGTATTGCTGACTACTCCACTGTGACAGATTTTGCCAAGTTCCGCGGTTTGTCTACATCGTAACCCCGTTGCAGTGTGGCGAAATAGGCCAGCAGCTGAGTGGGGATTACGGCCACTAAACTGGTGAGGTAAGGATGAACTTGTGGGAGTAAGATCTGATCACCGACTTTAGCTAATTCCTCTGATGCAATCACCAGTGTTTGAGCACCACGACTTTCGACTTCTTTCAAGTTGCCTCTGGTATGAGGGGCAGTAATCTCTTCGGTGACGATACCAATTACCGGCGTGCCTTCTTCAATCAGTGCAATCGTGCCGTGTTTCAGCTCACCAGCAGCAAAGCCTTCTGCTTGAATATAGGAAATTTCTTTTAGCTTCAAGGCGGCTTCCATTGATACATAATAGTCGCTGCTGCGGCCGATATAAAAGGCGTTGCTCGTGATGCCCAGATAATCTTCGGTCAGTTGGCTCAAAGCAGCTTTTTCGGAAATGACGCTTTCCATGGCAGTTGCAACAATAGATAGTTCACGATAGACATCAAAAACATTGCCGGCCCCAATGTTTTTGCATTGAGCCACTGCTTTTGCCAGAATTGCCAGTACTGCAATTTGGGCAGTATAGGCTTTTGTAGAAGCTACGGCGATTTCTGGCCCGGCATGCAGCAGCAAAGTATAATCGGCTTCCCGGGATAAAGTAGAGCCAGCCACATTGGTAATAGTAAGTGCGGGCCAGCCCAATTGATTGGTTCGTACTAAGACTTGTCGACTATCAGCTGTTTCACCGCTTTGACTCAAATAGATGAAAAATGGTTTTTTTGATAGCAGCGGCATATTGTAACCAAATTCACTGGAGAGGTGAATCTCTACAGGAATCTGGGTCAATTCTTCAAACATTTTTTTTGCTGCCCAACCGGCATTGTTGGAAGTCCCGCAAGCCACGATGTAAATGCGATCGCTTTGGCCGAGGGTGTCCAGCAGTTGCGGATCAATGGCAATTGAGCCATCTGGATTGCGGTATTTTTGTATTAGTCGTCGCATAACGGTGGGTTGTTCATCAATTTCTTTAAGCATGTAATAAGGATAGGTCCCTTTTTCAAGATCCGTTAAATCCAACTGCGCTTCATAGGATTCTCGATAGACCAAATTGCCTTTTTGGTCTTCAATCTGTATCTGATCGGCTGTCACAATCACCAATTCACCATCTTCAATCTCAACGAAATGACTTGTTTGATCGAGCATCGCTAAAGCATCACTGCAGATGACATTGAAACCCTCACCCAACCCAATTAACAGCGGGCTTTTATTTTTCGCTACATAAATAGTTGCGGGGTTTTCTTTGTCCACCAATGCAAAGGCATAGGAACCCTGAATCAGTTGCAAGGCTTTTTTGAAAGCTGTCAGTGTATCGCTGCCTTCCAAATTCATCAAGGCTTCTACCAAATGGACAACGATTTCTGTATCCGTTTGTCCTTGAAATTGATCTGTTGCCAAATAAGTCTGCTGCAATTCGTCAAAGTTTTCAATGACGCCGTTATGAACCAAAATTAGCCGGCCGCTTTGTGAAGTATGGGGATGGGCATTGGCCTCACTAGGCTTGCCGTGAGTCGCCCAGCGTGTATGGCCGATACCAATCGTTCCCGTTATTTCAGGAGTGATCTTGCCGGCTAAGTTTTTAATCCGTCCTTGTGATTTGATCAGGTGAGCAGTAGTATCATCGGCTACAAACAAACCTGCTGAGTCATAACCCCGGTATTCCAACCGTTCCAATCCTGAAAGAATTACTTTCTCTGCTTCTTTTTTTCCTACGATTCCTACGATTCCGCACATAAAAATTGTCCTACTTTCTTCGACTTTAGATTTTATGTGTTTTTATCTGCTAGGCGAAGGTTTTGTTTCGAGTCTTTACAGATCCGTTTTGTCTTCGCCTCAAGAGTGCAGTCCCCGGAGCCATCCGCCGAAATTTCGATAAGCTCACATCCTCGTCACCTGTACAGACAGGTCTGGCGCTATTCCTAATGGTCTATCTCTACTCCTTTTATTTTTTATAAAAACACAGGAGTATTTTACAGTTTTTAAAGAGTGCTTGTCAATGAATTTTAAGTTTTTTTGCTAAATGGTATACTTGGGTTCTGGAATCGTAACGGAGGCAACAACTATTAAAGGAATGGTATAAAAAAGAAAAATCCTGAGGTGAAAAGAATGAAAGCGGATTATTTTTCGGTTTTTGAAGTAGGGGGATTCGTAAATAGAGGCCATCTGTTTTTCGCGAAAAGAAGGGGAGAAAAAGAACTTTTTGGCAAAAACATTCCCACGAAAAAGGTTTTGAGTTATCATCCTATATAGAACCACTTATACATAACTTATAGAATACGGGGGATACTATGGAAAACGAAGTCAAAGTCATGCGCTTCAAGGAATTAAAAGAAGTCGTAGCATCATTAGAAAACGACCCAGCCGTAACTGATGACACAAAGGTCTTTTTAAATACAGGGTGGGACAGCATTCAAGAAATCGAGCCGGGGGCAATCAGCACTGAAAAGGCAAAAATTTTCTGGGTTGAGGACCCGCTGACTAAAGAGCGTTTCCCAGGTTATAGTCTTGAAGAAAATACCGGGAAGTTAGCGGCAACTGGCGACGCGGAAACTGTGATTGTAATCAAAAATCTCTATTGATTAACAGAGCGTAAGAGGCGATAGGAGGAAAAGTGAATGAACAGAAGAAGATGGGTCGCAATAGCTATTGCTGCCGGGTTGTTTATATTTTCAGGGATGACACAAGGCGTGGTGGCTCAGAAGTCCAGCGAAGAAGAAACAGAGACTACTATAAAAGGATTAAACCAATGGCTATACGGGTCCAATCAATTGGAAAAGACTGTCTTACAAGATGGAAAGGAAAATCAGCAGATCTTAAAAGTGAGTGTTGAGGGCACGATTGCCGATACTGGCAGTGGTGGGCTGTTTTCTACAGAAACCTATGACCACCAATTTTTGCTTGAAGAATTGCGCGCGGCTCAAGAAGACGAAACCATCAAAGGCATTTTACTTGAAGTCAATTCACCTGGTGGCGGAGTCTATGAAAGCGCAGAAATTGCCAAAGAGATTGCCAAATTAAAAGAGCTGCAGATTCCAATCTATGTCAGCATGAAACAGATGGCTGCTAGTGGCGGTTACTACATTTCCGCGGCAGCTGACAAAATTTTTGCTACAGATGAAACAGTGACAGGTTCAATTGGTGTCATCATGTCGGGAACCAACTATGCCGGACTTTTTGAAAAATTGGGTATTGAAGACACCACCGTCAAAAGCGGTGCGTTGAAAGATATCGGTTCTTCCAGCCGTAAGCCTACTGCAGAGGACACTGAGGTTTTACAAGCCTATGTAGACAGTGCGTTCAACCGGTTTGTCAATGTAGTGGTTAATGGCCGCGGGATGACCGAAGCTCAAGTCAGAAAATTGGCTGATGGCCGCATTTATGATGGAGCGCAGGCTAAAGAAAATGGGTTGATTGACGAAATTGGCTTCCCAGAAGATGCTTTGGCCGCACTGCAAAAAGACCAGCAGCTACAAGATGCGCAAGTAGTGGAATATGATGTGAATACTACGGGCTTTGCTTCTTCTTGGTTGGGACTGAAACTAGCAGAAGCCCAAGGTCTGAAACAATCCGATACCAACCGGGTACTGCAATTGGTGGAATCATTGGGCACACCGTCTTCACCAAAACCGCTGTATTATTACGGAGGTGAATAAGATGGTTGACGAAAAGAACAAGGAGTTGTCAGAAATAACCAATGGCCCAACAAGCAATGAGCAAGAGACTGAGAATCATTTCAATTACGAAAAAGATAAGGAAAACATAGCAGCCCCAGAAGAAGCGACTGCTTCGCCAAAAATGGCAGCAGCCTCCAGCAACGGACCGAAAGTCTTTTATAACTCGCAGCAGGCGCGAGTAGAGAAAAAGTTGCAGCCCGCAGAATTAGCACAGTTACAAAAAGAATGGCAGCATTATGAGGTGCCGGAAGAACAAGTTTCAAATCAGTTGCCGGATTATTTCTTTGCCGGTTTTTGGATGCGGCTGTTTGCCTTCACGCTGGATCTATTGTGTATTTCTGCAATCAAAAACAGCTCATTAGGCTTGGTGTATCGTTTGTTGGGTTTGGAGTGGCAGGGCGGTTTCTTAGGTGTGTATAGTTTGGTTGGCATTGCCATCTATCTGGCGTACTTTGCTTTGCTGACCAAGTACAATCACGGACAGACGATTGGGAAAATGGTGTTTGGCCTGAGAGTCGTCTCACTTTCAGGAGAAGAGCTGACTTGGTATCAAGTGTTGGTCCGGGAAATCTGTTGCCGCTTTATCCTGATGAAATTTCCGTTGAATCTAGGGTATCTCCCCGCCGCTTTCACTGCCAAAAAACAGCACGTAGGAGATTATTTTGCCGAAACCAGTGTGGTTACCGTAAATATCATCAAAGCCTTCAATAAAGAGCTCGCTTGAGTAATTGAAACAACGCAAAGCAGTACCAAAACCTGGTATTGGCAAGCTTTTTTAAGAACTTGTGCCATTCATTTAACAAATAGCAGGCAATGAAAAGTAAGAAAAGGAACGTCAAAATTAGTACAAAGTGAGAGGTGACCAGCTAGTGGGGGAAACGGTTTTATTTCCAGAAGGATGGCAACGAAAGCTTAAACTTGGCCAGCAGGCACTAGCAAAGCAAAACTATCAACAAGCTGTAGCCTATCTACAAGATGCCTATCAGGAGCACCCTGATTTTTCAACTCATCAGCAATTGTTGTTGGCGTTGGAAAAAACGGGAGACTATCGGCAGGCATTGGCTTTAGTGACAGACTACCAAGAAGACTACTTGCGTGATCCGCTGGGGTTTACTCAAGTGTTTCGCTTGTATTTGTTGGATCAGCACTATTTGACTGCTAAAAAGTATCTAACACAAGGTGTAAATAATGGCTGGGTGAATACAAAAGCACAGAAAATCCACGAAGAGGAACTGGCGCTTTTGGAGAAACAGCAACTCTTTTATGAGCCGGAGCTTCCGATTGTCAAAAAAGCCGAGTTGCTGCAAATCGATAAAAGTGGGTTACCGGTCTCACAAAAGAACTGGGAGGAATGGTCGCAAGGGATTACCATTGAAAGTTTCATTTCAATCACAGAAGCACTGCTTGAAAAGATCAGCAATCCTTTTTTGCGGCCACGTCTGGTAGAAGAGTTGCTAAAACTAGGGGTGACTGACACACTAAACATCTGTGACCTGCAAGGTGAAATCAGGAGTTGTTCGCTGTCACAACTCGTGCTTCCGGAAAACGATCCTGTGTTATTGCAGATGCTTCATTATCTAGAAGCAGAACACGGTCATGAAGATCCGGCCTTGCTGCAAGGTGTCATGAGCGAAGTACAGGCACATTTTGCCCTGAGTTTTCCTTTTTCACCGCAAAGTGCGGCTCCTGATTTTTGGGCTGAGAGCTACTGGCTGGAATACCAAGTGGCTATTGGGGAACAAGACGACGCTGTGCTGGTGCCTTTTTCAGCAATTCAAGAAATCAAAGCAAGCTACCGCAAGCTTTTGACAGCACTCTACTAAATTGGACCTGAACTCGCATCTGTACTGGACCTGAAGGAAATTTCACGGCTGTTTTTTCAAGAACAGCTTTTTATGGAGGGAAAACGGCATTTTTTAAAACCGATTTCTTGTCAAATTGTTTACATTTATCAAGGCTTAGTGTACTATCATTAAGTATGTATTAAGCCAATCATATGAAAATTTCTGTTTATTCGGAGGGAAAACAATGACTGCAAAATGGGAAAAAACAGGCACCAACGATGGTGTGTTGACTTTTTCGATTCCGCAAGAAGAAGTACAAAAAGGTTTGACACAAGCCTTCAATAAAGTAAAAGGTAATTTGAATGTACCGGGTTTCCGTAAAGGGAAAGTATCCCGTCAAGTATTTAACCGGATGTACGGCGAAGAAGCACTGTATGAAGATGCATTGAATGCCGTTTTACCGGAAGCTTACGAAAAAGCGGTAGAAGAAGCAGGAATTGATCCAGTTTCTCAACCTAAAATTGACGTTGACAGCATGGAAAAAGATGCGGCTTGGGTAATTAAAGCGGAAGTCACTGTAAAACCCGAAGTTAAATTGGGTCAATACAAAGAGCTTGAAGTTTCCAAACAAGACCGTGAAGTAACAGATGAAGATGTTGCAACTCGTCTGCAACGGGAACAAGAAGCACAAGCTGAACTGGTTATCAAAGAAGATGCAGCTGCTGAAATCGGCGATACTGTTGTTATCGACTTCGAAGGCTTTGTTGATGGCACGGCTTTTGAAGGCGGCAAAGGCGAAAACTATTCTTTGGAATTGGGCTCAGGCCAATTTATTCCAGGTTTTGAAGAACAATTGGTTGGTAAGAAAGCTGGCGAAGATGCAGAAGTAACTGTTACCTTCCCTGAAGACTACCAAGCAGAAGATTTAGCCGGTAAAGAAGCAATTTTTAACGTGACTATGCACGAAGTCAAAGGCAAAGAGCTTCCTGAATTGGATGATGAATTTGCAAAAGACGTCGATGATTCCGTTGAAACACTGGATGAATTGAAAGAAAAATATCGTAAAGAACTGACTGAAGCGAAAGAAAAAGGCGCTGAAGATGCTCGTGACGAAGAAGCAATCAAAAAAGCGGTTGAAAATGCTGAAGTTGTTGAATTGCCTCATGTGATGGTTCATGACGAAGTTCACCGTTCAATGGATGAATTCTTGAACAATATGCAACGTCAAGGAATCTCTCCTGAACTTTACTACCAATTGACAGGTTCGACTGAAGAAGATCTGCACAAACAATTTGAAGGCGAAGCTGGAACTCGTGTGAAAACGAATCTGGTAATCGAAGCAATTGCTGCTGCTGAAGGTATCGAAGCAACTGAAGAAGATATCGCCAGTGAAATCAAAGAATTGGCAGAAGCTTACAACATGCCGGAAGAACAGATTAAACGCGTGTTGACTGAAGATATGCTGAAACATGACATTAAAATGAAGAAAGCTGTTGAACTGGTAACCGGGACAGCAGTTGAAAAATAAGTTTTGCGAAACCGCCGACGCTTGCTGTCGGCGGTTTTTTTGACTTATCAGTTGGCGAAAGCATGAGATTGTCGGTATACTGGGGATGAAAGCAGGTGTCGGAAAATGAAGAAACGGACCAAAGTAATCAGCGGTGTGCTGGCAGGTGTTGGAGCGCTTGCTGTGGGAGGAGCCTTTTTATTGCAGCGAAACATCAAAGAACCTTCTGAAAAGGCCCAACAAGCAAAACGCGAGGCTTTGAAACAAAATGAGGGCTGGTATTTTCCAAGCTTAAGTGATGAACTGCCTTTGGTCATTTTTTATCCAGGGGCTCTAATTGATGTGGCGGCTTACAGCATTTGGGCAGCAGAACTAGCTGATGACGGGTACCCGGTCTTTTTAGTGACGATGCCTTTTGAACTGACGATGTTGGCTCCGCAGCGGGCAGAGCAAGTCTTGGCTCGTTTTCCCCAAAGAGAGTACGTGATTGGCGGCCACTCACTGGGGGGCTATACTGCATCGAAATTTGCTGTTGAGCGTCTGGAAGAAAAGGATTCGCAGCTGAAAGGAATCTTTTATTTGGCCAGCTATACCGAGGAGGCTCCGATTTTAAAAGACAGCGAACTCGCTTCTCTGGTAGTAATCGGTTCACAAGACGAAGACATCAAGGAAAAGAATGTATTGGCTAAAAAGGCTGCCTATCCGAAAAACAGTCAATTTGTCTCCATTAACGGAGGGGACCATCTGGGCTTTGCCAGTGTAGCCGGTCATCAAGAAAAAGGATTATCAGAAAGCCAGCAACAAAAACAAGTTGCGGAAACTTTAAAGAAGTGGCTGTCAACGCTTCGATAAACGAGCAGATTTTATAAAGAAAAAGTAAATCAGAACTGCTTAAATCCGCGAAATAACAAGAAAAACGGTGGGAATGGTTGAGCTTTCAGAAAAAATGTGCTATAGTTTACAACGGTAATGATACTTTGTGGAGTGAGGGATTTTTTCCCTCACTCTTTTTAATGAAAAGCGTCGTTTACGAAATATGCAAAAGGAGGCGAAGTCAATTGAGCAGCGTGATCGAAACGGTGACCGGATTGGTAACACCGATTTTGGAGGAAAAGCATTTTGAATTGGTGGATATCGAATTTTTGAAAGAAGGCAAAAGCTGGTTTTTACGAGTGTTTATTGATAAAGAAGGCGGTATCGATATCGAAGAGTGTGCCTATGTCAGTGAACGCTTGAGCGAAGAATTGGATGCCTGTAACCCGGATCCCATACCCCAAGCGTACTTCTTGGAGGTGTCGTCTCCCGGAGCTGAACGGCCTTTGAAAAAAGAAAGTGATTACGAGCGGGCACAAGGAGAGTATATCCATGTCTCTTTGTATCAACCCGTGGACGGAGAAAAGCACTACGAAGGAACTTTGGCATCTTTTACTCCGGAAGAATTGACATTGAAGGTGAAGATCAAAACGAGAGTCAAAGAAGTGACAATTGATCGCAAAAATATCGCCAAGGCTCGTTTAGCCATTCAATTTTAAGACGGAGGAATCAGACAATGAGTAAAGAAATGTTGAACGCATTGGACGCTTTGGAAGCGGAAAAAGGCGTGTCAAAAGAGATCGTCATTGAAGCGCTGGAAGCCGCGTTGGTTTCTGCCTACAAGCGTCATTACGGTCAAGCCCAAAACGTTGAAGTGGAATTCAACCAGAAAAAAGGCGATATCCATGTATATTCAGTCAAAGAAGTAACCGAAGAAGTGATGGATTCACAATTGGAAGTTTCTTTGAAAGAAGCATTGAAAATCAATCCGGCCTATGAGATTGGTGACAAAATTCGTTTTGAAGTAACACCAAAAGATTTTGGCCGAATCGCAGCCCAAACAGCTAAACAAGTGATCTTGCAACGGGTACGTGAAGCGGAACGAAATATCATTTATGAAGAATTTTCTCAATATGAAAAAGACATCATGCAAGGGATTGTGGAGCGTCAAGATAACCGCTACATCTATGTGAACTTAGGCAAGATTGAAGCGGTTCTCTCTAAACAAGACCAGATGCCGAATGAATTTTATCAACCGCACGATCGGATCAAAGTGTATGTTTCCCGCGTGGACAATACCTCAAAAGGCCCACAGGTTTTCGTGAGCCGTAGCCATCCGGATCTTTTGCGCCGTCTTTTTGAACAAGAAGTTCCAGAAGTTTATGATGGTATCGTTGAAATCGTCAGTATCGCGCGTGAAGCCGGTGATCGTTCCAAGGTTGCCGTACGTTCCAATGACCCCAATGTGGATCCAGTAGGTACGTGTGTCGGTCCCAAAGGCTCTCGGGTCCAAGCAATCGTCAATGAATTGAAAGGCGAAAACATGGATATCGTAGAGTGGGATGAGGATCCAGCAATTTTTATTGCCAACTCTCTCAATCCAGCTGAAGCGGTAGATGTCATCTTTGACTTGGAAAATCCTAAAGCCTGCACTGTAGTGGTGCCAGATTACCAATTGTCTTTAGCTATCGGTAAACGAGGTCAAAATGCGCGCCTGGCAGCTAAATTGACTGGCTTCAAGATTGATATCAAGTCTGAATCCGATATGGAAGATTTCTATGCGAAGCTGGAAGAAGGCGACTACATTGATGCTGGTGAAGAATTTGAATCACTAGAAGAAGCGCTTCAAGAAGATGTTCAAGACGAAGCAATCGTTGCTTCTGATTTGACTAGCGACGAATACGAAGCAATCGCTTTTGAAGATGGAAAAACCGTAGCAGACGCCACAGAAGAAGTAACCGCAGATCTAGCAGCTGAAGAAGAAGCCGTCGCTGAATCAGAAGCCGCTGAACTGGATGCGGAAGTTGCCGCAGACGAAGATGAGGAAGTCTAAGAGGTGACCGCGATGAAAAAACGCAAAGTACCTTTAAGAAAATCCGTCGTATCCGGCGAAATGCTCCCCAAAAAGGAGCTCATTCGGATTACTCGTTCCAAGGAAGGCGCCGTTGCCATTGATCCTACCGGTAAATTGCCTGGAAGAGGAGCCTATGTTGCAATTGAGCCTGATGAGGTTCAGAAGGCGTGGGATAAACGAATTTTAGACCGCGTGCTGGAAACAGAGCTGACAGATGCTTTTTATCAAGAGCTGTTGGATTATGTCAGCCATCAAAAAGCACGGCGGGAGTTGTTTGGAAATGAATGAAGAAAGATTGTTGAATATGCTTGGGCTGGCAATGCGGGCCGGTAAGCTGGTGACTGGTGAAGAAGCGGTAGTGAAAGAAATCCGTTCTCAAAGCACCAACCTGGTCTTTGTTGCCCAAGATGCAGGGAAGAATACCCATAAAAAAATTCAAGACAAAAGCAACTATTATGAGGTCGCCTTTTTTGACGGGCTCACCCAAGCTGCTATCAGTCATGCGATTGGTCGTCCGCGGACAGCGGTCGCAGTGATGGACCAGGGGTTTGCCAAGAAGATGAAGGAATTGATCCAAGGTTAGTTAGGCTGCAACAGTCAGCTGTGCACACATCTCAATTCTAATGAGTCGAGATGCTGTACAACATGCTGGTAATCTGCCGTTGCGGCACATTTACGAGGAAGGTGATTGCATGGGGAAAAAACGAATTTATGAACTTGCAAAAGAAATCGATCGATCCAGTAAGGAACTTGTGGATAAAGCACAAGCACTGGGCTTTGATGTGAAAAATCATATGGGAGCTATTTCCGATAACGAAGAAAAACAGCTGCGACAAGCAGTGTCAGGAGGAAACACTTCCAAACCCGCACCAAAAGCACCAGCTAACGATCCCAAACCTGCAACCCAACAACCTGCTAACCAAACAAACGATGCTCAGGAAAAACCAGAGCATAAAAAATTCGTAACTCAACGGAATAATCCAAAATTCCAGAATCGTAACAAAGATACGCGCAGCCAAGGTGGCCAAAACCAAGGCAATCGCCAAGGCGGCCAAGGTAACCAAAACCGTCAAGGGGGTTATCAAGGCAATCAGAACAATCAAAATCGCCAAGGTGGTCAGAACCAAAACCGCAGCGGTCAAAACCAAAGCAATCAAAACCGTCAAGGTGGCCAAAGTACTCAAGGTAATCAAAACCGTCAAGGAGGCTACCAAGGAAACGCAAATAATCAAAACCGTCAAGGCGGCCCAAACCGCAACCAACGACGGGATCGTAACGATCGCAATGACCGTCGTGATCAACAGCCTCGCACCCAAACCGCGCAACAGGCACAGCGACCACAAGGGGCTGCTAAAATGAGTGCGCTGGAACGGGCAAAAAATCGGGCCGCTGAAATCGAGAATGAAGCACAACAACAGCGCCAACGTCAGCAACGTCGCAGTGAACAACCAAAAACTGCTGATAATAAGCCAAAACAGCAAGAACGGCGTACGCAAAATAGCCAAGCACCTGTTAAAAAGGCCCCCGCTATTCCAGCGGTTCCAAAAGAAGTGTTGCAACAGCAGACGGAACAACCTAAACAAACAGATGCAAAACCGAAAAAAGAATTCCGTGATAAGAAAGACAAATTTGAATCACGGGAACGCAGCTTCGGTGGTGGCAACAATTATAATAATAACCGCCGAAACAAGAAAAAAGGCAAAAAAGGGAAACAGCAAGTTGCACAAAAACCTGCTGTGCCACCGCGTAAGTTCCGTGAGTTGCCAGAAGTATTGGAATATACAGAAGGCATGAACGTTGCTGAAATCGCTAAAAAAATCTATCGTGAACCTGCTGAAATCATCAAGAAACTTTTCTTGATGGGTGTGATGGTCAACCAAAACCAACCATTGGATAAAGATACAATCGAATTGTTGGCAACAGACTATGGCATCGAAGCACAAGAAAAGGTGCAGGTTGATATTGCTGATATCGATAAATTCTTTGAGCCTGAAGAAGTCAACGAAGAAAACTTGGTTCCACGTCCACCGGTAGTAACTATCATGGGGCACGTCGACCACGGGAAAACGACTTTGTTGGATACGTTGCGTCACAGTCGTGTAACGAGTGGTGAAGCTGGCGGGATCACACAGCATATCGGTGCCTATCAAATTGATATCGATGGAAAACCAATCACCTTCTTGGATACACCAGGGCACGCGGCCTTTACTAGTATGCGGGCGCGAGGAGCTTCTATTACGGATATCACTATCTTGGTAGTTGCCGCCGATGATGGTGTGATGCCACAAACCATCGAAGCAATCAACCACGCCAAAGCAGCTGGTGTACCAATCATCGTTGCAGTCAACAAGATTGATAAACCAGGGGCAAATCCTGATCATGTTATGCAAGAGCTTAGTGAATATGAGTTGATTCCAGAAGCTTGGGGCGGCGACACGATCTTCGTACAAATTTCCGCGAAATTCGGTCAAAATATCGAAGAATTGCTGGAAATGATCTTGCTGGTAGCAGAAGTAGAAGATTTGAAGGCAGATCCAACTGCACGGGCAATCGGTACAGTAATTGAAGCCCGGTTGGATAAAGGAAAAGGACCAGTGGCAACCTTACTGGTTCAAAATGGTACGTTGAAAGTCGGCGATCCAATCGTTGTCGGAAATACCTTTGGTCGTGTCCGGGTAATGACAAATGATATCGGACGTCGGGACAAAACAGCCGGTCCTGCAACTCCAGTAGAAATTACCGGTTTGAACGATGTGCCGCAAGCCGGCGATCACTTTGTTGTCTTTGAAGATGAGAAGACAGCACGGGCAGCTGGTGAAGAACGGGCAAAACGGGCAATGGTGGAACAACGAGCATCTTCTAGTCGCGTGACTTTGGACAACTTGTTCGAGTCACTGAAAGAAGGCGAGCTCAAAGAAGTTAATGTCATCATCAAAGCAGACGTTCAAGGTTCTGCCGAAGCTTTGGGAGCATCCTTGAAGAAAATCGACGTGGAGGGTGTTCGTGTCAATATCGTCCATTCTGCAGTCGGTGCGATTAACGAAAGCGATGTGACGTTGGCGGCGGCTTCAAATGCCATCATCATCGGCTTTAACGTACGGCCTACACCACAAGCTAAACAACAGGCTGAAGGTGAACAGGTTGACATTCGCTTGCACCGCATCATCTATAAAGCGATTGAAGAAATCGAAACAGCGATGAAAGGGATGCTGGATCCTGAGTTTGAAGAAAAAATCACTGGTCAAATGGTGGTACGTGAAACTTACAAAGTATCCAAAGTCGGAACTATCGCCGGTTGTTTCGTTACAGATGGCTTCATTCGTCGCGACAGTGGTGTCCGTGTGATCCGTGACGGTATCGTAATCTATGAAGGTCAATTGGCCAGCTTGAAACGCTTCAAAGACGATGTGAAAGAAGTTCGTCAAGGTTTCGAATGTGGTGCAATGATCGAGAAATTCAATGATTTGAAAGCAGATGACGTAATCGAAGCTTACATCATGGAAGAAATCAAACAAGATTAAACTTGATTTGAGGACAGAAAATCAAATAGGTCTGGCGTCCAAATGTGGCGCCAGTACCTATTCCTTGAATAGCTGCCTTGCGTTGTTTGATAGAATTTGTAAATTAAGAGTGGAGGCATGACCTATGGCGAATTACCGTGATCGTCGTGTTGCCCACGAAATTTTACGGGAAGTCAACGACATTTTGCGTAAACGTGTCCGGGATCCCCGGGTCCAAGACGTGACCATCACAGATGTGCGGGTCACAGGTGACCTGCAGCAGGCCACGATTTACTATAGCATTCTGTCGGATTTGGCATCTGAACGGGAAAAGGCTCAAAAGGGTTTGGAAAAAGCCAGTGGTCTGATCCGCAGAGAATTGGGACAGCGGTTAAGTTTGTATAAAACCCCTGAACTGTTCTTTGAAGTCGATGCATCCGTACAATACGGCAACAAGATCGACCAAATGCTTCGAGACCTGAACAAAGAGTAACGAAGCAAAAATTTCGGCTTACTAAAGGACAGTCCTGATTAAGCCTTGAAAAAAGTCCCGATAAGAGGGGCTTTTTTCATTGCCAAAAAACTATGGCGTAAAAAAATTCCGTTTGCGGGCCAGTTGTTGAAAGTAGAAGAAATCTGCTGAAAGATTACCAGCTTAACAAGCAAAAAAGATTAAATAACTCTTATCTGAAGAGGGCCGCTGTCTTAAAGTCTTTTGCTTTTGACCGTTGTGTGATATGATTTATTAAGACTGTTTTGAATCAATCTATTCCACTCGTGGCGGAGCCTGGAAGAAATACAACGAACTTTCTAAATGAAGTTCGTCCAAGGAGTGAAAACCATGTACGATAATCCTAACAGCAATGACACAGTGCGTTGTTCATTCTGTGGCAAGACCCAAGAAGAAGTGCGAAAAATCGTGGCTGGTCCGGGTGTCTATATTTGTAACGAGTGTATCGATCTGTGTAAAGAGATCATTGATGAACAGCTTTATGAAGATGCTGTTCGTGAGTTTATGGAAGTCCCGAAACCGCAAGAAATCCTGGCTATTTTGAATGAGTATGTCATCGGTCAGGAACGGGCCAAAAAAGCGTTGGCAGTGGCCGTTTATAATCATTACAAGCGAGTTAATGCCGAAACCACTTCCACAGATGATGTGGAACTACAAAAAAGTAATATCTGCTTGATTGGACCAACTGGTTCTGGTAAGACCTTTTTGGCGCAGACATTGGCTCGCTCACTGAATGTTCCGTTTGCGATTGCCGATGCGACCAGCTTGACAGAAGCCGGTTATGTGGGAGAAGACGTAGAAAATATTCTGTTGAAACTCTTGCAAGCTGCAGACTACAATGTAGAACGGGCCGAAAAAGGAATCATCTACATCGATGAAATCGACAAAATCGCCCGTAAGAGTGAAAATGTGTCTATTACTCGTGATGTTTCCGGCGAAGGGGTGCAGCAAGCACTTTTGAAGATCCTGGAAGGAACAGAAGCCAGCGTTCCTCCTCAAGGTGGGCGCAAGCATCCTCATCAGGAAATGATTCAAATCGATACAACCAATATCCTTTTCATCGTAGGCGGAGCTTTTGACGGTATCGAAACCATCGTTAAAAATCGCATGGGTGAAAAAACTATCGGCTTCGGTACCGACAACAAGAAATTTGCTGAAGGCGAAAGCATCATGAAGCATATCATTCCAGAGGATTTATTGAAATTTGGTTTGATTCCGGAATTCATTGGTCGACTGCCGGTGATGGCAGCGTTGGATAAATTGACCAACGAGGATTTGGTCCGAATTTTGACAGAACCTAAAAATGCGCTTGTGAAGCAGTACAAAAAGCTGTTGGAGCTCGATGAGACTGCCTTGGAATTTGAACCGGAAGCTTTGAAGGCAATCGCCGATAAAGCAATCGAACGCAATACTGGTGCCCGCGGACTGCGGTCCATCATTGAAGATATCATGATGGATGTTATGTTTGATGTACCTTCTGATGAAACTATCGCGAAAGTCGTAATCACCAAAGAAGCGGTAACAGAAGGGGCACAACCAAAAATCGTCTTTGCCGAAGAAGAAAAAAAAGCCGGCTGATTCGCCGACAATGATTTGACGGGATACAAGTCGCTGGATTTGTATCCCTTCTTTTCGTTAGCAGTGACAGTCTTAAGAAAGGATACCCTTATCATGAAAGTTCACAATGCCGAAATCGTGATCAGTGCTGTTTCTCCGGCACAATATCCAGCAGGAGACTTGCCGGAGATTGCTTTAGCAGGTCGATCAAATGTTGGCAAATCTTCCTTTATCAATACGCTGATTGATCGTAAAAATCTAGCTCGTACATCCTCCAAGCCTGGTAAGACGCAGACCTTGAATTTTTACTTAATCGAAAACAGCCTGCATTTTGTTGACGTTCCGGGATATGGCTACGCGAAGGTTTCCAAAACTGAGCGGGCGAAATGGGGCCAGATGATTGAGACCTATTTGACCAATCGGGAACAATTGAAAGCCGTGGTGTCACTAGTAGACCTGCGCCATGCTCCCTCCCAAGAAGATATCCAGATGTATCAGTTTTTAAAATACTATGAGCTGCCGGTGATTTTAGTAGCTACTAAGGGAGATAAGATCCCCAGAGGAAAATGGAACAAACACGAATCAGTGATTAAAAAAGCGTTGGAATTCGACCCTGCGGACACGTTTATCATCTTTTCTTCTGTGACAAAAGAAGGCAAAGACAAGGCCTGGCAGGCTATCGAAGCAGCAATTAAAAAATAAAAATGTTAATTCTCTTTTTCAAAAACAAAAAAACTGACCCGTCATGATTGCGGGTCAGTTTTTTTTGTTTCTTCTGTTTTTGATTCCGGTTCTAAGAAACGTTTGAGTGCAGCTTCTTTCTCTTTGTTTTTATCTGCCTTTTGCTCAGGCAGCATAGCAAACTCTTCAAATTTCCGGTCCAAAGAATCGTCTCGCTGAAATTTCAATCCCATTGCCTTCACCTCCGCCCACCAAGTTTATCACGACAGTGACCAACCATACAATATCTCAATCCAGGAATCCAAGAGATAATGCTTTTTTAATGATTTCGAAAAAAATAGCTGCTTACAATTTACGTTTTTTGGAGCAGCTATGCTTTGCTTTTGATAATATATTAGTTATAATAAGGTTATAGAAAAATTAGAATGGGGTGAGGGTATGAAGAAGGAGGAAAAGCTGCTTTTAAGCATCCAGTATCGTTTGTTGGAAGAACAGGCGATTCGAAAACATATTCAGGACTGGCTGGTTTTTGTACGCATCTTGTTTGAACCAAAGAAGATGTGTATCGATGAGACAAAACAGGAGCTCTTTTCGTTAACTCGTTGTCTCAAGCTCTTGAAATCAGCCGGCGACAAAGAAGATCTTACCCTTCATGTATCCGATGATGAGAATGAAGCGAGTTTTCGTTTGGTAGCCGGCAATCTTCTGGAGCGCCATCTGTTGACTAAAGGATTATTCAAAAGGAATCAAAAACTGATTTTGGATTATACCGAGGTTCAGATGAAAACAAAAGGGTTGTTCGGCTATTTACGGTCTTATGACGAGTACTTGCATCATAACGCCGATACACCTGATAAGCGATTACGTTTTCAAACAGCGGAAGAGATTAGTTGCTTACCTAAGATTATACGACCTCATGGAGACCTGGTGATCGATTGCAATCAATTTCCTGGTTACGACATCTTCTACAAAGGCTATTGCCTAACCTCCTGTTGGCGCATGTATTTCAGCCGTTACTATCACAAAGTTATTCCACTGGCTGTCATCGAGGACGTCCAACAGGTGGAGCAGGTGCGTCGTATCGCGCCAGATGTTATTTTGGTAGAGCTGTATCGTGACCCCTTTCATTGGGATCGAGAGTGTAATTTGCACTATCAGCGCATGTTTCGAGATCAGCTGGGAGTCGATCAGCTGGCTTGGGATAATGGGATTGGAATATTGAGAGAGCCCTTCATTGAATACGCTTACTCCGATAATATGATTCAGACGGTACAATATCAAAATGATCGACTGCAGCCGACTGAGAAAAAAGCAGCTACCCATTTTGTGACCAGAACGTTTGATTTGGTGCGAGATCAACAGCAAGTGAAGCGCGTGCGGGGAACATTGAATGCACAGGCTTATTTTCCTTGGGTGGATGAACAGCGAATGAAGATGATGAACTATCTCGTTTTAAATCCCGGCTATGCATTGGATGACGGACTACAAGCCTACATGTTTTACATTAGGAACTATCTAGAGATCGAAATCGACCCCAAAGATGGTCGTTACCACGAATACTTGGTGGTTTTGAATATTTATCTGCCAGATGAACACGCACAGGCGATTCCTTATCAACAATTAAAACAAGAAATGGCAGATATCAAGTTTTCTCGCCTGAAAAAGCGCAGAGGTGAGCGTTACTTTGACTTAAAAAAAGGTAAAAATCACTTGCGGGTTAATTTTTTGCAAGCTTCATCAATGCCACAATTGGAAAATATAATAGGGGGATCAGGAGGATGAAAGAAGACAAAGTGTTCAAAAAAATAATGTTGCCAACAGCTGGGTTACTCATAGTGCTCTGTGTTTTACCTGATTTTTATTGGAAGGTACCGGTTTGTCTATTCTTTCTTCTAACCGGTGTGCTGATGAGTGTCTTTCTCAGCTGGTATGAACCAAAAGCAGCCGAAGTACGAGTGAAAGCACAAGAAAAACAGCAGCAAAGAAGCCGTCGCTGATGGATAAAATACGAGAAGATAGAGTCCGGTGTCGCAAAAGATACCGGCTTTTTTTGGCTATACAAAAAAATAGTCAAAAAATCCGAAGAGGAAAATCCCCTTCGGATCAAACTGTGTTATTTGGCATCTGCCAGTGGTTTTTTCAATAGACCGAAAATCACGCCAGAAATTAATGCGCCGCAAGCAATCAATAAGAGATAGACGATGGGACGGCTCAAGAGTGGCACAACGAAGATTCCGCCATGAGGAGCCATCAAGCGAATACCTAGGCCGCCAACAAAACCACCGGTGATAGCAGAACCAATCATGAAGCTTGGAATTGCCCGCAATGGATCAGAAGCAGCAAATGGAATCGCACCTTCTGTTACAAAGGACAGCCCCATGATGATGTTCGTTAAACCAGCGTCTTGTTGTTCTTTGGTGAATTTGTTCTTGAACAAGCGAGTAGCTACGAAGATGGCCAATGGAGGGACCATCCCACCGGCCATTACTGAGGCCATGACGATAGATCCGCCCTCAGCGACAGTGTTGGCAATGGTCGCAGTACCGAAAACATAAGCCGCTTTATTGATTGGGCCACCAAGGTCAGTTGCCATCATTCCAGCCAACAGGGCACCCAAAAGAGCAGCGTTTGTTCCTCCCAAGCTGTTTAAGAAGTCGTTTAGTCCGCTATTGATGGCGCTCATCGGTATATTGATTAAAAGCATCAAGAAGCCCGTGATCAAGAGACCAAAGAAAGGATAGAAGAGGATTGCTTTGATACCTTCCAATGATTTTGGCAACCCGCTGAGGATCTTACGTAAGAAGACAATCACATATCCTCCCAGGAAACCACCGATTAAAGCGCCGAGGAAACCGGCACCGCCGCTATTTGCTAAGGCACCGGCAGCAAAACCGACTACCAAGCCGGGACGATCGGAGATGCTGGAAGCAATGAACCCAGCTAAGACTGGCAACATAAAACCAAATGCCGCTTGACCGATATCATTGAACCATTTGGCTTGTTCATTGAAAGAACCTAACTTGCTCAGTGCATCATGAGGGACCCCCATAAAGTTATCGATCATAAAGGAAATAGCAATCATGATCCCACCGGCAATAACAAATGGCAACATGTGGGAGACGCCGTTCATGAGATCTTTGTAGATCCGTTGACCAATTGTTCCGTCTGCGGCGCTTTCACCAGAGTCACCTGCTGCAGAGCCGTCACCGTGAAAGACCGGCGCTTTACCGCTCAAGGCTTCGTTAATGAGTTCTTCTGGTTTTCTGATGCCGTCTGATACGGGACGATTAACCAATGGCTTGCCGTCGAATCGATTCATTTCAACTTTTTTATCGGCAGCCACGATAATCCCATCTGCTCTGGCGATATCTTCAGCTGTCAGCCGGTTTTTGATTCCTTCTGAGCCATTGGTTTCGACTTTGATATCGACACCCATTTCTTTGGCTTGTTTTTTCAACGCGTCTTCTGCCATATACGTGTGGGCAATCCCGGTGGGACAAGCTGTGACAGCCACGATATAGCGGCGATTGAAGTCTTTTAACTCGTTTTCAGCTGTTTCTTGTGCTTCGGCTCTTTCTTCTGCTTCTTTTTGAGCTTCAGCTTCTGTGAATAATTGCTGGACTTGATCTGGTGTTTGGGCACCTTTCAGTTTTTCTACAAAGTCATGATTGATCAGTAGACGACTCAAGGCAGCCAATGCTTGTAAATGAGTATCGTTGGCACCCTCAGGAGCGGCAATCATGAAAAACAGATAGGTGGGTTGACCATCTAGTGACTGATAATCAACTCCTTTTTGACTTTTGGCAAAAAGGACAGTTGCTTCTTTGACGGCTGCATTTTTGGCATGGGGCATAGCAATTCCATCACCGAGGCCGGTAGAGGTTTGTGCTTCTCGAGCTAAAATGCCATCCTTGTAAGTCTTGATATCGCTGATACGGCCGACATCATACATTTTTTGAACCATTTCATCGATGACGCCTTGTTTGTCAGTGGCTTGCAGGTCCATAATCATGGCATCTTTTAACATTAAATCTTTGATGTTCATGTAGCAGTTCCTCCTTTTGATCATAGGCAGCGGAGTTATCTTTCAAACCACCGCATTGTAGTAACACAGAATAATAATTTCTTTTCTCTGAACAGCTCAGAGTTATTCACTGATTTTAGTCACGATGACTTCATCCAAAAGGGAATCAATCATCTCTCGGGTAGCCAAATCGTCAGAAAAAGCAGTGCCGCTACCACAGGCAACCCCCATTTTAAAGGCAGTCAACGGATCAGAAGTCTTTTCGTATGCGCCGATAAATCCAGCAATCATGGAATCGCCGGCACCAACTGAATTTTTCAGTGGCCGCTTTAATACATTGGATTGATACACACCGGCATCGGTGAAGAGGAGCGCCCCGTCGCCGGCCATGGAAATGATGACGTGGCGAGCGCCATCCGCCAATAAACGCTTGCCGTAAGGAATAATGTCAGCAATACTGTTGAAGGTTGTGTCATATAAGTCGGCAAGTTCGTGATTATTTGGTTTGACTAAGAGGGGTTCTGATGACAAAGCATCTGCCAAATCTTGTCCGGTGGTATCGATGACAAAATCGGCATCTTTTTCTTTAACGATTGCAATCAGTTCCTGGTAAAAGCCTTTGCGTAAGCTGCTGGGGGCGCTGCCAGATAAAATGACGATATCGCCTTTTTGAACGTTGCTGAGTTGTTGTTTTAACAGCTGAATCTCTTGATTGGTGATTTCCGGGCCACCACCGTTAATCTCTGTCTCTGTGGCAGATTTCAACTTGATATTGATTCGCGTGTCGTCGCCAATTTCCGTGAAGTCACAATCAAGTCCTTCTTTTTGCAAAGCTTCCTTGATAAAGGTACCGGTAAATCCACCAAGAAATCCCAAGACAGTAGAAGAGGCGTCTAAGCGCTTCAAGATGCGGGAGACATTGATTCCTTTGCCGCCGGGAAATTTGAAATCCTTTGTCATCCGGTTGACCGTTCCCGGCTGAAAGTCAGTGACGTGGACGATATAGTCGATGGATGGATTCAAAGTAACTGTGTAGATCATTTTTTTACCTCCGTTATACTGGTTTGTTCATGGTAGGCATTTTTGTTAGGTAGCGCCAAACGGTCAGTAACAATCACGACATCTTTAAGTGAAGCAAATTTTGTGAAGGTAATCTGCTCGAATTTGGAGGAGTCAGCCAGCAAAATCGCAAGTTCTGACTGCTGACAAGCTGCCTTTTTCAATAATGCTTCTTCTGGATCGGGAGTGGTGAGACCTGCGTTTAGTTCGACTCCGTTGGTACCGATAAATGCTTTAGTGAAACGAAAGGGTGCCAACTGTTGGATCGCGGTATAGCCAAAAGTCGCTTGTGTCGATAACTTAATGCTGCCTCCCAAAATGATGGTTTCAATATTGCGATCAATCAGGCGGGCGGCATGCTGGACGGAGTTGGTCACGACTTTGATGTGTAAATTTTGAGGCAGATAGTTGATAATCTCTAACGTCGTGCTACCGGCATCCAAATAGATGACATCATCCTTGTGAATCAGTGCAGCGGCATAGGCGGCAATTGCGCGTTTTTCCGCGGTGTGTTCAGTCGCCTTTTGCTGCATGTCCGGTTCCAACATGAAGCGTTGAATTTTTTTTGCACCACCGTGGATTCGTTCCAATAAATGCTGGTCCTCCAGGTCTTGGAGATCCCGTCGAATTGTGGACTCAGATGCATCCAGCTTTTGGGTGAGCTCTTGCAATTTGACGATATTTTTTTCTTGGATTAGTTGGAGTATTTTTTGCTGACGTTCTTCTGTAAGCATTTACAATCCTCCCTTCGCTAGTATAATATCACGCTATTCATTCAAATGCAATCAAAATCATTCAAAATCGCTCAAGAAGGATCGTTTTTTGTCATTGAAAACGCTGTATCTATAGGTTATGTGAAGGGAAAACGGCTTTTGTTTGACAGGTTGTTAGCGTCTTTGGCTTAATGGAATATAAGGAAATAGTTTTACAAAGGAGGATATGCTATGAAAAACGAAACAATTTTGCAGGCTTTTCAATGGGAATTACCAGCAGATCATCAACATTGGCAATTGTTGACTAAAAAGGCAGAAGAATTTAATAGATTGGGGATCACTTCTCTCTGGTTGCCGCCAGCTTCGAAAGGATCAGCTGGCGCGGAAGATGTCGGTTATGGTACCTACGATTTATACGATTTGGGAGAGTTCGATCAAAAAGGCTCAGTTCCTACCAAATATGGTACTAAAGATGACTATTTGAAAATGATTGATGCGCTTCAACAATCTGGAATTAAAGTCTACGCAGACATTGTCTTTAATCATTTTTTGGGAGCTGATGAAACAGAGGAAGTATCAGCGGTTAAATATAATTGGGACGATCGGAACCAACAAATCGGTGGTGAAGAACTGATTGAAGCTTGGACGAGATTTACTTTTCCCGGTCGCAAAGGCGTTTATAACGACTATGTCTGGACTTGGAAGAATTTTTCCGGTGTTGATTATGACGCCCGAACGAAAGATCACGCGGTGTTTAATCTGGGGGATAAAGGTTGGGTAGAAGCCAATGAAGTAGACAATGAAAATGGTAATTTTGATTACTTGATGGGCTGCAACTTGGATATGGAATATGAGGAAACGAATCTACAGCTGGATAACTGGGGCAAATGGTTTATGGAGACCACAGGAATTGATGGATTTCGTTTAGATGCAGTCAAACACATTCAGTTTGATTATTTTGTTGACTGGTTATTACGTCGTCGAGAAGAAAAAAATGGTGAACTATTCGTGGTTGGGGAGTACTGGGCAGATGAAGTGGATAAGTTGGAAAATTACTTGGACCTTTCTGGAAATTTAATCAACCTTTTTGATGTACCTCTGCATTTCAATTTTTATCGAGCGGCCAGCAGCATGGGGGCCTTTGATATGCGGCAGATTTTTGACCAGACCTTGTTACAATCTCGCCCTGATTATGCCGTGACTTTTGTAGACAATCATGACACACAAAAAGGGCAGAGCTTAGAGTCTTGGGTAGAAGGATGGTTTAAGACGCATGCCTATGCTCTCATCCTTTTGCGAAAAGCGGGTACGCCAACGGTCTTTTGGGGTGATCTCTATGGAATTCCATCACAAGATATAGATCCTGTAGGTAGAGAGCTGCTGGTCTTACTTTTACTGCGGAAATACTTAGCTTATGGCAATGAAGTCGACTATTTCAACGATGCGGATCAAATCGGGTGGGTACGAACTGGAGATTTCGATCACGAAGATTCTGGCTATGCTGTGGTAATGACCAATGCTGCTGGAGGAGAGTTAGAAATGACAATAAGTGCAGTTCATGCCGGTAACACCTTCGTAGATGCATTAGGAAACAATGATGCCAAAATTATTTTGGATGAAAATGGCCGTGGCGTTTTCCCAGTCAATGATGGTCAAATTTCTGTATATGTCAACGAAGCAATTGTCTCACGCATACAAGATGTTGATGAGCTGCTTCAAATACCTTCATATGACGTGTCAGAAAATGAAAATCAGTGAGGCATTGGACTGAGTACATTGAGGAATCGGTTTAGTGACGTTTTCAAATAAGGGTTGAGTGACTGTTCACCTCTGCAGGCGGGCTGAAGTACTAGGCTGAGTAACAGGAAGTCATTTGCCATAAACGTAGTCTCTTAGCAATTAGTTGCCGACAATTGGTGAGCTTTAGTCAGTTGAAGGAAGCGGCTATTCTTTGAAAGAGAATTAAATGACGCTGACCTGGCTTGACAAAATCAAAACTATTCAGGCTTGAAATGGATATCACAGAAAAGAGAGACCACTTCTATTCTTTTGGAAGTAGTCTCTCTTTTCTAGTGGGCTTTTGCGAAGGGTGACAAGGAGTTACTACAATCTCATTATTTGAAGGATGACGACTATTTTAACGCAGGTCTGTCCAAAGCTGTGATTTCTTGATAGATATTTCGAGCATGGCGAGTATCCGTCAAAATCCTTAGCAGATCACCTACTTGGATAATTGTATCTCCATGGACCAATACTTCTTGTTCCCCCCTTTGGATTGAGATCAATAGCATATCTTTAGGCCAGCGGAAGTCCCTCACTTGCGTTCCATCGAGGACACTTTCGGCATGAACTGCATATTCTAAAACAACTTTTTCGCCTTTAATATCAGAAGGTTTTGTTTCAACCAAGCGTTCCAGCAGAGTCTCGTAAATGGGGCTACCCCCTAGTAAATCGACGACAATATAAGCAATTAGGGCTACCAAACCTAATGGCATCAAGTGATTTAACGAACCCACCATCTCGGTGACCAAAATGATTGCTGTTAAGGGAGCTTTACCGATAGCAGCAAAGTAGCCGGCCATGGCGATGATCACAAAGTTTTTGGCGAAAATAGGGTCCATCCCCAAATACATGACTGCAAATTGACCGAAAAAGGCACCGATAATGCCACCTAATGTCAAAATCGGTAAAAAAATTCCCCCTGGAAGAGCTGCGCCGTAAGAGACCATCGAAAAAACAAAGCGCAAAAGAAAGAGGAACAATAAAACAGTCAAGGACGGCAAGTGCAGGCCAAAGCCTAGGACAATCTGATTGCCGCCGCCTAGGGTTTCTCTCCAGAAATAGCCAATTGGAATTACTAGGAGAAAAGGGACAAGCCCGTGGAGATAATCAGGAAGGGGCAGTTTTTGATACCACTGATTCAAGTGTAAAAGAACAATTTGATAAAATCGGCCTAAAAGACCTAAAACGATTCCCAATAAGAGCAAAAGCCAATAATTTTTTAACGGTAGTGAAGAAATCTGACCCATGTGGAGCACCGGCTGTAGGCCAAAGATGGTCATTGAAACGAAATTAGCAACAATAGCAGAAGTAAAAGAGGTCAGCCAAACTAATGGAGAAAAGTTGTGGTGGACTTCCTCCACGATAAATAATAAAGCAGCCACAGGGGCGTTGAAAGCCGCTGCCAAGCCGGCACTGGCACCACTGGACAATAAAATCTTAGTTTCCGAACGATCTGCCCCGGTGAATTCAGCGAAACCTTGTCCGACACTGGCGCCCAATTGAATCGACGGCCCCTCACGACCAAGAAAAAGCCCCATGCCGACTCCCAAAACCCCGCCAACAAATTTTTTCCATAAAACTGAAAACCAATTGACCGTCAAGGCATCTTGCAACTGCCCTTCAACTTGGGGAATACCGCTACCTTTGATAGTTGGATCAGATTTTGCTAATCGGCCTACCACAACTGCGCAAAGGATACTAATCAAAATCCAAGGCAACAAAAGCAGCGGTTTTTGATGAAAATAGCCATAGAGATGAAACACCGCCGCTCCCAATTCTTCGATGGCTAAACGAAACATACTGACTACGATACCGGCAATGATACCGACTGCGGTACCTTTCATTAAATAGGTGATACGTGTTTTATCGACACGAGTGACTTCCATGGAAAACATCCTTTTTATAAGCTTTTCTATTAATGTAGTCCGTTTCTTTTCAGTTGACAAGTGGGATTGGGAATTTCAAAAAGATTTTCAGTCAATTTTTTATTAACTTTTAGGGGCTAGCCGTTTTATCAATAAGGGGGTAATGCTATAATTGAAGGGATTGAAAAACAGACGACTGCTTAAGGGCAGCGACTGTTTGTAAATGAAAGGAAGTTTTTGATGACAGCCAATGTATTTCTAAAAGGGATGAATCCCAAACAGGCGGAGGCCGTCCAGGCAACAGAAGGGCCTCTTTTGATCATGGCCGGCGCCGGCAGTGGTAAGACCCGTGTCTTGACCCATCGAATCGCTTATTTGATTGAAGAAAAAGAGGTCAACCCATGGAATATTTTGGCAATCACATTTACCAATAAAGCGGCGCGAGAAATGAAAGAGCGGGTTAGCAGTTTGTTGGGCGCCGGCGGAGAGGATGTCTGGATCTCGACGTTTCATTCCATGTGTGTGCGAATCCTGCGGCGAGACGTGGATCATATTGGCTACTCACGTAATTTTACGATTATTGACAGCTCCGAACAGCTGACATTGATGAAACGAGTCGTAAAAGAATTGAATATCGATCCCAAAAAATACGATCCTCGCTCGATGCTCGGGGCAATTTCCAATGCTAAAAATGAGCTTTTGACCCCAGAAGACTATGCCGCTATGCAGGGCAGTTTTTTTGAACAGTTGGTGGCCAAATGTTACGACTTGTATCAAAAGGAACTGCGACGCAACCAATGTATGGATTTTGACGATTTGATTATGATCACGATTCGCTTGTTTAAAGACAATGAAGAAATTCTAAATTATTATCAGCGTAAATTCCATTATATCCATGTAGATGAATACCAAGATACCAACCATGCCCAATACACATTAGTGAATATGTTGGCAGCTAAGTTCCGTAATTTGTGTGTAGTGGGGGATGCCGATCAAAGTATTTATGGTTGGCGTGGCGCCGATATGCAAAATATCCTAGACTTTGAAAAGGATTATCCCGATGCCCAGACGATCTTATTGGAACAAAATTATCGTTCGACTAAAACGATTCTAGCTGCGGCAAACCAGGTGATTGCTAACAATACCAACCGTAAAGCTAAAAATCTGTGGACGGAAAACAACGACGGTGAAAAAATCACTTATTATCGTGGCGATAGCGAGCGAGATGAAGGGCGTTTCATCGTTTCTGAAATTCAAAAACAACAACGGGAGAAAAAACGTAAATATGGCGACTTTGCGGTGCTCTATCGCACTAACGCCCAATCTCGTGTGGTGGAAGAAACGCTGCTAAAAGCCAATATCCCTTACAAAATGGTGGGGGGCCACAAGTTCTACGATCGCAAAGAAATCAAAGATATTCTGGCTTATCTGCAAGTAATTGCCAATCCTGCCGACTCGCTGAGCTTTGCCCGAATCGTCAATACCCCCAAACGCGGCATCGGTCAGACCTCGCTTGAACGTCTGCGGGAGTTTGCCGATACCCATGATCTTTCACTATTGGAAGCGTCCCTAAATGTCGCTTTGTCGCCTCTGAGTGGGAAAGCGGCAAAAGAGCTTGCGGAATTTGGTGATCTCATTGATGGTTTTAACCAGATGATTCCTTATTTGACAGTAACGGAGCTGACGAAAGAAGTATTAGCGAAGTCTGGCTATGAAGAAGATCTCAAGCGGCAAAATACGTTGGAGTCTCAAAACCGCTTGGAAAACTTGGAAGAGTTTATTTCTGTCACACAAGAGTTTGATAAGACTTTTGCGGCGACTCAAGAAGACGAGACCGAATCTGCTGAAGATAAGCTGACAATCTTTTTGAACGATTTGGCATTGATTTCTGATGTAGACAGCTACGAAGAAGAAGCCAGCGAGGTCACACTGATGACTCTTCATGCGGCGAAAGGATTGGAATTTCCGGTAGTCTTTTTAGTCGGATTGGAAGAAGGCGTCTTTCCTTTATCTCGAGCGCTGATGGAAGAAAATGAGCTTGAAGAAGAACGGCGCTTGGCTTATGTAGGGATTACCCGGGCTGAAGAGGAGCTTTTTTTAACCAATGCCCTATCCCGCACACTTTACGGGAAGACCCAATACAATCGTCCTTCACGCTTTGTCAAAGAGATTGAAGAAGAATTGCTGGCCAACAAAGGCAATGCTGCACCCACGGGATTTGGTAGTTCCACAGGAGCTTCAGGGGGCAGCGGCACCTTTTCACCAAAGACTTTTAAAGCGGAGTATAAACAAGCCGCCACACGAGGCGTTTCCAGTAAACAAGAAACAGCTGCAGCAGGTGAAAACTGGCAAGTCGGTGATAAGGTTCAACATAAAAAGTGGGGCCAAGGAACAGTGGTTCGTATAGGAGGCAGCTCAAAAGATGTTGAATTAGACGTGGCCTTTCCTTCTCAGGGAATCAAACGATTGTTAGCGGCTTTTGCGCCGATTGAAAAAATCTAGAAAGGGTGGCGGGTTTTGACTGAAGAAAAAGAGCAGACTATTAAAGAGCGGGTTTCTCAGCTGCAGCAGCAGTTGAACCGCTATGCTTATGAATACTATGTGCAGGATCAGCCTACTGTAGAAGATTATGTTTACGATAAGCTCTACGGGGAACTGACGGCATTGGAAGCAGCGCATCCTGAATTAATCACTCCTGACTCTCCTACCCAAAGAGTCGGGGGGATGGTTCTCAAAGGGTTTGAAAAAGTCGTCCACGATGTACCGCTATACAGCCTAAATGATGTCTTTACTCGCAGCGAAATCGAAGCTTTTGATGAGCGTGTTAAACGAGCGTTGGGCGATCAGGTGAGCTATGTTTGTGAATTGAAAATCGATGGGTTATCTATTTCGTTAAAATACCAAGACGGTTTTTTTGTCCAAGGCGCCACGCGTGGTGACGGGACCGTCGGGGAAAATATCACTGAAAACCTAAAGACGGTTCGTTCAATTCCGATGCGTTTGGCAGAGCCTTTGACGATTGAAGTCCGGGGCGAATGTTTCATGCCAAAAGCTTCCTTTGTAAGGTTGAACAATGAAAGAGAAGAGGCGGGCCAAGGGGTCTTTGCAAATCCCCGTAATGCCGCCGCCGGTAGCTTGCGCCAGTTGGATACAGGGGTGACTGCGAAACGAAATTTGGATACTTTCTTGTATACGGTGGCAGATTTTGGGCCATTGGAAGCAGACAGTCAGAGCCGCGCACTGGCAGAGTTGGACCGAATAGGGTTTCATACCAATCCGGAACGCCGTGTCTGTCAAACCGTCGCTGAGATTTGGGAATACATCCAAGAGTATCACGAAAAGCGGATTCAATTGCCTTACGAGATTGACGGGGTTGTTATTAAGGTCAATGATTTCCATCAGCAAGATGAGTTGGGCTTTACCGTGAAAGCACCGCGATGGGCTGCGGCATATAAGTTTCCTCCAGAGGAAGCCCATACCAAATTAGAAACGATCGAGTGGACCGTGGGACGTACCGGTGTGGTAACGCCTACTGCGGTAATGACGCCGGTATTTATCGCTGGTTCAACTGTCAGCCGCGCCAGTCTCCACAACATGGATTATATTGAAGCCAAGGACATTCGCCTCAATGATACCGTTGTCTTATATAAAGCAGGGGATATCATTCCCGAGGTTGCCCAAGTAGTTTTGGAAGAACGACCTGCGGACAGCACGCCTTACCACGCGCCAAGTCATTGTCCTGAATGTGAGAGTGAGCTGGTTCATTTGGATGATGAAGTTGCCTTACGATGCATCAATCCCAAGTGTCCAGCTCAGCTGAAAGAAGGGCTAGCCCATTTTGTCTCTCGAAATGCGATGAATATCGATGGCTTGGGCCCACGAGTACTAAATCAAATGTACGACAAAAAGTTGGTAAAGGACGTCGCAGATTTGTACCAGCTTACGGAAGCGCAACTTCTGACATTAGATAAGATCAAAGAAAAATCGGCGGACAATTTGCTGCGGGCCATCGATGCCAGTCGGGAAAACTCGCTGGAACGGCTGCTCTTTGGTTTGGGGATTCGTCATGTGGGAGCCAAAGCTGCTAAGATTTTGGCAGAAAACTTTGGCGAGATGGAACAGTTGGCTCACGCAGAAAAAGACGCAATTATCGCGTTGGATACCATGGGTGAGATTATTGCCGACAGCGTGGTGACTTATTTTGCCAATCACGAGGTTCATGAGCTGATTGCGGAATTAAAAACCGCCGGCGTCAATATGATCTATAAAGGGCCCCGTCTTCAAGATGTCGCTCAAATAGAATCACCTTTTTCCGGGAAGACCATCGTTTTGACCGGCAAATTGACCCACTTTACCAGAGAAGAAGCCAAAGAACGTATCGAAGGCCTTGGTGGCAAAGTCACTGGCAGTGTTTCCAAGAAAACCGATATCGTTGTTGCCGGTGAAGAAGCCGGCAGTAAATTGACCAAAGCGCAAAATCTGGGTGTCGAGATTTGGGATGAAGCTCAGATGGTAACAGCAATAGAAGGGAGCAACACAACCGATGAAAACTAAAAAAATGCTGGCGTTGGGTCTTTGTTTGTTGAGTTTGAGTGCCTGCGGAAATTTGGAGATGGGAATCTCTAAGGTAGACGAAGGCGAAAAGACGGAAAGCGGTAGTATCACCACTGGTCGGGTGGACAACTCCGTTTATCAGGCAATTATGCCGGATGGACATTATGAAACAAGCGCTGCTCGAGAGGCCGTTGCTAGCTTAAACAGTGGTTACAATCAAGGAAACTTTGAAAACGGGTTGCTGCGACTGTCTCATCAAACCTTTTCACCAGATAAATACTTCTTCCAAGAAGGACAACAGCTGGACTACGACACACTCACCAGTTGGCTAGCTCGTAATTCCGATGACAATAATCAGGGATTGAATCCAGCTGATACGGCGCAGCCTTTGATTTTACAACAGATTTTGGAACACGATTTTCTTGAAGAAGATGGGAAAACTTTAGGTGGCATCAGCTTGGGCTTTGCCTTTAATTCGGTTTACTATCGTCAAGATGGTGACAGTGAAATTGCCACCAACGTTTCCAGAGAAGAAATTATGGCTAATGCTCGTAAATCCGTGAATGCTGTATTGACTAGAATGCGTAAAACAAAGGGTCTGGAAAAAATTCCTATCGTTGTCAGTTTGTTTGAACAGGCAGCAAAAGATGATATCGCCGGTGGGAAATACATCTATACAGCAGTAGCTAAAGATGGCGCCACAACAATTGATCAGTTTGATCAGGTCAATGAAGAATACGTCTCGCTGCCAATTATCGGAGGCGGTGACAATGCGGCGACTCGCGATGGTGTCGCCAATAAATTCACCAGTTTCAGAAATTCGATTCAAAACTTTTTCCCGAACCTGACGGGGGTGACTGCTACCGGTTATTATGCAGATGATCAGCTACAAACACTAACGATCAAAGTGGATTCCAAGTACTATACCAAGACAGAAGTCACCAGCTTTACTCAATATATCGGTAAGCAAGTAGAGTCAATTTTTGATGGTGTCAGCGGGCAAGTAGAAGTTCAGATTCTGTCAGTGGAAGGACCGCAGGCATTTGTCTCTCGCAAAGCCAGACAAAAGGAAATCATCTCTTATATTTTCAATTAAGCTGAAATTAATCCTTGAAATATTGCGAAAGTTATTTCATTATAAGGAGAAAGACTGGAACAGACCCCTTTATAGACAAAGCCTACGATTGGCAACAATCAACTTTCAAAGGAGCATTGTTTGTTTCAGTGAGAACATTTGATGTTCGTGAGGATTCGTGCGCTCTTTGCACAGAAAGCGGGGAAATTATGGCAATTACTGAAGAACAAGTCAAACACGTTGCAAAACTTGCGAAGCTCAAGTTTTCCGACGACGAATTACAGGATTTTACCGATCAATTAGGGAAAATTATCGATATGGTGGAATTGTTGGAAGAAGTGGACACAGCGGGTGTTCCTTTTACTTCAAACGTGGTGGAAACCGTTAACGTGATGCGTCCTGACCGGGCCCAAGCGGGTATGAACAGAGACGAATTGATGAGAAATGTTCCCGAAAAAGAAGACGGCTTTATCAAAGTGCCGGCAATCATCGATAACGGGGAGGCGGGCGCCTAATGACGAAATTATATGACAAAACAATCGAAGAACTGCACAATCTTTTGGTATCCAAAGAAATCACAGCTGTCGATTTGACACAAGCAACCATCGATCGGATTCAAGAGACTGACGAACAAGTGAACGCTTTTATTACGCTTGCTGATGAAAAAGCACTGCAACTGGCAAAAGCGCTGGATGAAAAAGGAATCACAGAAACTAATCCGCTGGCAGGGATTCCTATTGGGATCAAAGACAATATCGTGACCAAAGATATTCTCACGACAGCTGCTTCCAAAATCTTGTACAATTTTGACCCAATCTACGATGCTACCGTCATGGAAAAAGTGTATGGTGCGGATTTTGTCCCAGTCGGAAAACTAAACATGGATGAATTTGCTATGGGGGGGTCTACCGAAACTTCCTATTTTAAGAAAACTAAAAACGCCTGGGATCAGACCAAAGTTCCCGGCGGTTCATCTGGTGGCTCAGCAGCTGCTGTGGCAGCAGGACAAGTCCCAGTATCATTGGGTTCTGACACGGGTGGTTCAATTCGTCAGCCCGCTGCGTTTAATGGGATTGTAGGCATGAAGCCGACATATGGTCGTGTTTCCCGCTTTGGCTTGATTGCCTTTGCCTCTTCATTGGATCAAATCGGACCGATGACGCGTACCGTAAAAGACAATGCCCTGACTTTAAATGCTATCGCAGGCTATGATGAAAAAGACGGCACCTCATCAGGTATCTCTGTGCCAGACTTTACTGAAGGATTAACCGGAGATATCAAAGGCATGAAAATCGGTTTGCCTACAGAATATCTAGGCGAAGGAGTACAAGCAGGGGTTCGTGAAGCTATTTTGAAAGCCGCCGACACTTTCCGGGCGCTGGGAGCAACAGTCGAAGAAGTCAGCTTGCCTCATTCAAAATACGGTGTGGCGGTTTACTATATTATTGCCTCTTCTGAAGCCAGCTCAAATCTGCAACGCTTTGACGGCATCCGTTATGGCTATCGTTCTGAAGATGTGAAAAATTTAGAAGATGTGTATGTTAATTCTCGTAGCGAAGGTTTTGGCGATGAAGTAAAACGACGCATCATGTTGGGAACTTTCTCGTTGAGTGCTGGCTATTACGATGCTTATTTCAAAAAAGCTGGCCAAGTTCGGACATTGATTAAACAAGATTTTGAAAAAGTTTTCCATGACTATGATCTAATCATTGGCCCGGCTTCACCAACAGTAGCATTTGGTATCGGAGAAAATATCAATGATCCGATTACTATGTATATGAGTGATATCCTGACAATTCCGGTAAACTTAGCCGGCCTGCCTGGGATGAGTATTCCGGCTGGTTTTTCTGAAGGTCTACCAGTAGGCTTACAAGTTATCGGAAAAGCCTTTGATGAAGCAACAATGTATAAAGCAGCGTATGCCTTTGAACAGGCGACTGATTTCCATACGAAAAAACCAGTGATTTTAGGGGGGAACGACTAATGAACTTTGAAACAGTCATCGGGCTGGAAGTCCACGTGGAATTAAAAACCAACTCTAAAATCTTTTCACCGGCGCCGGCTCACTTTGGTGCAGAACCAAACAGTAACACCAACGTCATCGACTGGGGATACCCTGGGGTTCTGCCAGTTATGAACAAAGCAGCTATCGAATTTGGAATGAAGGCAGCTCTGGCATTGAATTGCGAAATTTCCCACGATACGCATTTTGACCGAAAAAATTACTTCTATCCTGACAATCCCAAAGCCTATCAAATCTCACAATTTGATCAGCCGATTGGCCATGATGGATGGATTGAGATTGAAGTAGAGGGCAAGAAGAAAAAGATTCGTATTGAACGGGTTCACTTGGAAGAAGATGCCGGTAAAAATATGCACGGGATCGGCGGCTATTCCTATGTCGACTTGAACCGTCAAGGCACGCCTTTGATCGAAATCGTATCAGAAGCGGATATGCGTTCTCCTGAAGAAGCTTATGCGTATCTGGAAGCCTTGCGTTCAATCATTCAGTTTACTGAGGTTTCTGATGTCAAGATGGAAGAAGGCTCCATGCGTTGTGATGCCAATATTTCTTTGCGTCCCTATGGGCAAGAAGAATTCGGGACCAAAACGGAATTGAAAAACCTGAACTCCATGAGCTTTGTTCGCAAAGGGCTGGCTTTTGAAGAAAAACGTCAAGCCAAAGTCTTGTTGTCTGGTGGGGAAATCCAACAAGAAACTCGCCGTTTTGATGAAACGACAAATAAGACAATCTTAATGCGTGTCAAAGAAGGCTCAAGCGATTATCGCTACTTCCCTGAACCGGATATTCCTCGTTTTGTCATTGATGACGAATGGATTCAGCGAGTGAAAGCAACATTGCCTGAGCTGCCAGCTTCTCGGCGCCTACGCTATGTTGAAGAAATGGGATTGCCTGAATATGATGCGAAAGTCTTGACGTTGACCAAAGAAATGTCTGATTTCTTTGAAGAAACGTTATCCGCCGGAGCAGATGCCAAACAAGCCTCCAACTGGTTGATGGGTGAAGTCTCCGCTTATCTCAATAGTGAAAAACTGGAACTGGGAGAAACCAAGCTGACACCTGAAAACCTGGCAGGGATGATCACATTGATTTCAGACGGAACCATCAGTTCCAAGATTGCCAAAACAGTCTTCAAAGAATTGATTGAAAACGGTGGCGATGCAAAAGCAGTCGTTGAGAAAAAAGGGTTGGTACAACTTTCTGATCCAGCACAACTGTTACCAATCATCAATGAGGTTCTTGACAACAATGCGCAATCCGTGGAAGACTTCAAAAACGGGAAAGACCGGGCTGTCGGGTTCTTAGTTGGCCAAATCATGAAAGCCACTAAAGGAAAAGCCAATCCGGGGGTTGTCAATAAGCTGTTGCAAGAAGAATTGGCCAAACGCTAAAAAAAGAATGCATCCTCAAATTAAGAGGATCTTGTAGAAACGGTCTGTGCCGCGATTGGCACAGACCGTTGTGTTATGCTAAAATTTAGGAGAACGGCGACTGCACCATAAGCCCATGAAATGAATAGACACGAAAAAGTCTCGGTGAAAAAGCTGGACTGTCATTTGCGTGCCTTCTGAAATCACCTGGAAAGGAGCGGTCTTGATGAAGCGAGCCCGTGTTATTTACAATCCCACCTCCGGAAAAGAGATCATGAAACAAAATCTGGCAGATATTTTGGATGTTTTGGAGCGTGCCGGCTTTGAAACCAGCGCGTATGCGACAACACCAGAACCAAATTCCGCCGTTAAGGAAGCGCGCCGTGCCGGTCTAGCAGGATTTGACTTGATTGTTGCTGCCGGAGGAGACGGTACGATCAATGAAGTTGTCAACGGTATTGCCCCGTTGGAAAAACGACCGAAGATGGCGATTATTCCGGCCGGGACAACCAATGACTACGCCCGGGCTTTAAAAGTTCCTCGTAACAATGTCAAAGCCGCAGCCGAGGTCATCTTGAAAAAACAGACGGTCAAAATGGATATTGGTAAGACAGATCACGACTATTTTATTAATATTGCGGCGGGGGGGCATTTGACGGAGTTGACGTATGATGTCCCTTCAGAGCTGAAAAGTGTCTTTGGTTATCTTGCGTATTTAGCCAAAGGGGCCGAATTATTGCCGCGGGTCAAACCGATTCCTATGAAGTTAGTCTATGATGAAGGGGTCTATGAAGGCAATGCCTCCATGTTTTTCCTGGGTCTAACCAACTCAGTAGGCGGCTTCGAGCAAATTGCTCCGGATGCTAAACTGGATGACGGAAAATTTTCACTGATTGTTGTGAAAACGGCCAATGTTTTTGAAATCGTACACCTGGTAGCCCTCATGATGAACGGTGGAAAACACATCAAAGATCCTCGTTTGTTGTATACAAAGACCTCAAAATTAGAAGTTGTTCCTAAAACGGAGGATCGGCTGATGATCAATCTGGATGGGGAGTATGGTGGTGATGCGCCAATGACCTTTACCAATCTTCATCAGCATATCGAAATGTATGCCAACCTGGATGATATACCAGACGAAGCAGTGGTAGGCATGGATGAAGCAGACAAAGACTTTGATATTGTCAGTAAGGAATTTATCCAGGAAGTTGAGCACCTGTCTCAAGAGGATTTGGATGGCGATGGCAAAATTGCTGATGATAAACAATCTCCGAAGCAATAGTAATCACAATGATACGCAAACAAATCAGGAAATGAAGGTGAAATCACCACTTTGGTTTCACCTTTTTTGTGTGAGTTCTAAGATTTTTCGGAGTAAAGGTAGCGGAAAGCTGTGATTGCTTTAAGAGGCTCTGAAAAAGGTTGTAACCGGGAGTGGTTTCCCGTATGATGTACGAAGAAAGTCGAGGGATCAATGTGAAAGAATACCCAGTGAAGAAAAATCAAGAATTAACGGTTACTGTGACCGATTTATCCCATGAAGGAATGGGGATTGCCAAAGTCGACAATTACCTGTTGTTTATTGAAAATGCGCTGCCACAAGAAGTCGTTAAAATCAAAGTATTGAAGGTAGGCAACAAATTCGGCTTTGCCAAAGTACTCAGCTACGAAGAAAAGAGTTCAGCTCGAGTAGAAACCGCCAATGAAGATCTGCTGCGAACAGGGATTGCACCGTTAAGCCATTTGCAATATGAAAGTCAGTTGCTTTTCAAACAAGAACAAGTCGCCAACAACATGCGCAAAATCGCTGGTATGCCAGATGTTCCGGTTCTGCCGGCTATCGGCATGGCTAAGCCTGAGCACTACCGCAACAAGGCTCAGATTCCCGTGCGTAAGATTGATGGGAAGTTGGCTACCGGTTTTTACCGGAAAAACAGCCATGATATGATTCCGATTGATGATTTTTACATTCAAGATGAAGTCATTGATAAAGCAATCATAAAAGTTCGGGAAATCTTAGAACGCTTTGGTGTCAAAGCGTATAACGAGACCGCTCATGAAGGATTCCTGCGACATATCGTTATTCGCCGCGGACATTACAGCCATGAAATGATGGTGGTTCTCGTGACCCGTAAAGCGAAATTCTTCAAAGGCGAAACAATCGCCAGCGTTATTGCTGAAGAATTGCCGGAAGTTGTTTCCGTAATCCAAAACATCAACGAAGAACGCACCAACGTGATTTTGGGGAACCAAGAAGTCGTGCTTTACGGCAAAGGCTACATTGAAGATCGTTTGCTGGGAAAAACATTCCGTATTTCAGCCCCTTCATTTTATCAGGTGAATACGCAACAAGCAGAAGTTTTGTACGAAACCGCGTTTGATTTTGCCCAATTGAAGCCAGAAGATGTAGTAATCGATGCTTATTCTGGTATCGGCACCATCGGCTTGTCAGTAGCAGATCGAGTAGATCATGTTTACGGCGTCGAATCCATTCCTGAAGCGGTTGCCGATGCGAAGATCAATGCAGAAATCAACGGCATCAAAAACACGACTTACCTTGTGGGAAAAGCCGAAAAAGTCATGACCCAATGGGCTAGAGAAGGTCTGAAACCAGATGTGATTTTCGTGGATCCGCCAAGAAAAGGATTGGACGCTCGTTTCATCGAAGCGGCAGTAACCGTGGCTCCAAAACGAATCGTTTATGTCTCTTGCAACCCTGCCACTTTGGCAAGAGATTTGAAACTGTTTGGTGAACAAGGCTATACTACTAAAAAAATCCAGCCGGTGGATCTGTTTCCTCAGACTTATCATGTGGAGGCAGTAGCATTATTGGAAAAATAACTCTCCGCCTCATCAATAAAACAAAATAAAAAAGCTTGAGTACGTCTATCATGACTCACTAGCGACTAGACGAAACGTCTGGTTGTTAGTGCGTCATTCATAGACCGCTCAAGCTTTTTTTATAAAACAGCACTTATGTGAATAGCCTAAAGGCGAAAGAATCAGGCTTCTACAGAAGTTAATGAAAAAGTGCTGAAGGTAAAGAGGCCCATGTCTGTGAGCTTCAGTTCAGGAATTACTGACAGCGTTAAGAAAGACAAGGTCAAATAAGGATCGAAGTGAGGATTTGCACCCAGTTTTTCGGCAGCTGCATTCAGCCTTTTCAAGCTTTCGAAAGTTTCTTGATACCCGAGTTGAGACATTAAGCCGCCAATTGCGAGGGGGAGACAGGCGAGTTCTTTTTGATCTTTGACTGCAATCATGCCGCCTCCTGTCTGCAATAGCCGTTCAACAGCAAAAAGCATATCTGAATCATTGGTACCTACGACTACGATGTTGTGAGAATCATGGGAGACGCTCGTCGCTAGCGCCCCATGTTGCAGTTGAAAGCCTTTGACAATCCCCAGACCGATATTTCCTGTCTGACGATGCCGTTCAACGACAGCAATCTTCAGCAAATCCTCTTTAATGGAAGGGGAGAAGCTGCCCTTCTCAAGGGTGACGGTTTCAATCAGCTGGTTCGTAATCAGTGAGTTGGGAATAATCTCAATCACTTTGACCTGTGTACTTTTCAACGGGAGTGAGAAACTATCTTTTGTCAGCGGCAATGCATTCATCGAAGGGAGTTTTTTCAAATATGGATTACTGCTAGCTGTTGGGAAAAGCTGCTCTTGCAATTGGCCCTCTGCGACTACTTGCTGCCCTTTGACGAAAACATCGGTGGCGGCAAGCGTTGTTAAATCATCAGTCAAAAAGAAATCTGCTTGATAGCCAGGAGCGATGGCACCAATTGTTCTTAGCTCAAAGCACTCTGCCGCGTTTAGAGTTGCCATTTGGATAGCTAATAAAGGATCAAGTCCCTGCTTGATCGCCAATCGGAGACAGTGGTCGATGGAACCTTCTTCTAACAAATCATCAATCAGCTTGTCATCTGTCACAAAGAGACAGCGCCGTGCAGTCGTCTCATTCACTACAGGCAGCAGCGCGTGTAAGTCTTTTGCAACGGTTCCTTCACGAATCATCAGATAAAAGCCCAGTTCTAGTCGGGCTAAGGCCTCGTCCAAATTTACCGCCTCGTGATCGGTGCGAATCCCGGCAGTCGCATAAACGGCTAATTCATCGGGGGAAATTCCTGCTGCGTGACCATCAACGACGCCACCAGCGGCCTTTATACCGACAATCTTGTCGATGATTTCTTTTTCAGTATGGGCAACTGCTTGGTAATTCATGACTTCAGCGAGGCCCAAGACGTGCTCGTCCGCCATGAAGGAAACAAGGTCTTCTGCGGCAAGGGAGGCGCCACTAGTCTCAAAGGCCGTGACAGGAACACTGGAAGGGAGCATGGTAAAAATGTTCATAGGTACCTTTTGAGCGTCATCAATCATGTATTGAATCCCCGTGACTCCTGCGACATTGGCAATTTCATGGGGATCGGTAACTACGGTTGTGACCCCGTGCAACAAGGAGACTTTAGCAAATTCATGAGGCGGTAACAGTGAACTCTCAATATGGACATGCCCATCGATTAATCCAGGGACCACAAATTGACCGGCGGCATCAAAAACTTTTTTCCCTTCATAAGCGCCAAATCCGACAATCATTCCGTCTGTGACTGCGATATCAGCTGTTGTAATTCGGCGAGTAAAGACGTTGACCACTTGTCCGTTTTTTATAACGAGGTCAGCAGGTTCCCGTTTGCCCGCAGTTTTGATTTGATGAATCAGTGAGTTGGTCATAAGAACCCTCCGTACTTTTTTTATTTTAGTATATCATAATCTCTTCCGAACCTTTTGACCAAGAAAAGCTTTCAGATACATAAAAGCCGTGGCCATTTCTTCAGATTAATAATTGAAGAGGGCCACGGTTTTGGGGTCAGATAAAAGATGGGGTGATCTTCAGCTTAGTCTGCAATATACCCTAGAATTTTACCAGTATTTTCGCGGATCACAGCTGCAGAAGAGGCAAACTTATCTTTTTCTTCTTCTGTCAAATGGATTTCAAGGATATCAGTGACACCGTTACGGTTCAAAATCGCTGGAACACCGGCGAAAATATCAGCTTCCCCATACTCACCTTCTAAAAGAGTAGAGACGGGAATGATGGAGTTTTCATTGTAAAGAATGGCTTTGATAATCCCCACACAGGCAGAAGCGATGCCGTAATAGGTAGTACCTTTACGGTTAAAGATCTCCCAGCCTTCGCGAGTAGTTTTCAACACCAGCTCATCCAAGTCGATATCACCTACTAGTTCTGGGTTATCAGTAATCACATCTTGGAAAGACTTGCCGGCAATAGTGACAGTGGACCACGGCACCATCAGTGAATCGCCATGTTCACCCATGGCATAGCCGTAAACACTGCGGGGGTCTACATCGACGAGATCCGCTAAGAAATTTTGCAGACGGGCCGAATCGATAGAGGTACCGGTGCCTAACACTTGGTTTTTTGGCAGACCCGATAATTTGTAGACCAGGTAAGCCAACATATCTACCGGATTGGAGACTACTATGAAAATGCCATCAAAACCAGACGCCATCACCGGGTCCACGATGGACTTGGCAATCTTGGCACTGATATCGAGAGTATCTAAGCGAGTTTGACCAGGTTTTGGAGGAGCACCAGCTGTGATGACGACGATATCTGCATCGCCACAGTCCTCGTAGCCACCAGCAGTCACTTTGACATTGCGATCCAGATATTTGATGGAGTTTTTCAGATCTCGCACCTCGCCCAACGCTTTTTCGTGATTGAGATCGATCATCAGTACTTCGTCGCAAACCCCTTGAGTGATAAGGCTGAAGGCTGTTGAAGAGCCCACCAGTCCGCTACCAATAATAGCAACTTTTGATTTTTGTATGTGCATGAAATCAGATTCCTTCCTTTAATAAAACTGCTTTTTCTGAACAACTCCATACTAGCAAATTGCGCCCGGATTGACAAAGCTGAGAATCGAAGAAGCGTGACAAATCGCAGAATGAACTGAAATAAATTACCCCATGAAAACAAAAAAGCAGACCGGATAGTTTGCTCTTTTGATGAACGAAAACGTCATGGCATCAAAAACAAACTATTAGGACCTGCTTTTTTGATAGTACTTGTTAAAGAGATTAAATGGTTGTTTCGTTACTTTGTTTCGGATGATTGTTACGTTTAGCGATAACTGGTAGCAAAGCACCCAAAAGAATTAGCACGATTGGCGTCAAAATGTTAGAAATCATTTGGAACCACCAAGCTTTTGAGCTTAAATCAAATTCCATTTTTGGTACAATCCCTAAAAGACAGGCGAAGGCAGTGAACAAGAAGCACCACAAGCCGACAGCAAAACCGATTTTAGGGTTTTTCACAAATTTATACTCTGAGTCGAACTGATTTCGCGCTTTATTGAGCATCATGAAGGCAAAGAATACCCACAGATAGCGTAATGGCATAACGACAGAGTTCAAATTAGTCATCCATTTTACCAATTCGTTCATGTTACCGATACCCAGTACAGGCAGCAAAATCAAAGTGCTGACTAAGATTCCTGTCAGCAGGTAGCCATTTTTCAAAATGCCTTTGTCGGTCCGTTGACGCAGCCATTGTGGAATATAAGCTGGATCAGCATCTGCCAAAAGGATCTGCAATGGCGCATCAATAGAAAAGGCCAGTGCTGAGATTTGGCCGATAGTATTTGTCAGAGCATAGACAATCATTAAGCTGTTGCCGACGCCGTAGTATTGGCCCAGTTTTTGGAAAGCGGTGTAAGCACCATTGGCCATCAAGTCTTCAGGAATATTGTTGCTGGCAAACAGCATACCCATCGCAATGGAACCCAAAATCGCACTGATTCCCACCATGGCAGCTAATAAGATCATTCCTTTTGGAAATTCTTTTGCGGGGTTTTTAGTTTGGTTAACGTATGGTGAAATTTTTTCAGCACCACCTACTGCAAAGACCAACATAGAAATCGTTGTAAAGTAGGTAAAGTCAAATTTAGGGATATAGCTGCTCAGTTTGTCCATGTGTGGTGTTGCAAAGGTGACCCCAGAGTTAATGGCAGGTGCACCAATTGCCAATAGGATAAACAAAATGGACATTACAAACATTGCCGTTCCTGCCAGACCACCGATAATTTTCAGTGTGGACAGACCTTTTGTTGAAAGGTACAAGAAAACTAAGAAAATCGCCAAGCTCAACAGCGCAACGGTAGTGATTGGTAAGGAAGAAACAAGCGTACCGTCGCCTTTGACTGCCCAGCCTAAAGCAATCAGAATTCCTTGAGGTTTTTGCGCCAGATAAGGAATATGGACTACCCAGTAAGTCCAAGCAGCGAAGAAGGCCAGCTTTTTAGTCGTCGTATTTTCTACCCAGGAGCTAACGCCGCCATTGCTGTTTTTAAAAGTGGAACCCAATTGGCCCACAATCAGTGCATAAGGGATGAAGTATAAGACTAAGATGATTACCCAGGAAGTGACAACAGATAGGCCTTGTTGTGCATAGTTGTTGACGACATTCCCCAAGCCCCAGACCATACTGAAGGCGATGATACCGATGTTGGTCCAGCGCAGTTGTTTCGTATTCGTACTCATTTTTGATTCTCCTTCTATAAAATAGTAGACAAATGCAGTTCTGAAATCCAGATCCTATAAGACTGCTGATATTTATGATCTGAATAATAACAAAAACCACCGTTCAGCCTAACACAATAAACCGTCCTTTTAAAGCAGAATTTTCATAATAAAAGATAGTTTTTTCATGAAAAAACGCTAAACTTTCGAAAGAAACCTACTGAAATCCAAGAAAATTTCACAAATGAGTCATTTTTTTCCTTATAAAAAGAGGTACCTATTGAAAATAGACTTGCTGAATAGTAAGGCATCGGGTATGATAAACGAGTTGTGTCTGAGGGAAGAACAGAGCTGAAAGGCCAAGCGAAAATTATGAGGTGAAATAATGAGTACAGGAAAAGATGCCAAAGCGAAGATGAAGGAACTAATTGAGAAAAAGCAGGGTGGCGGTCGCTCAAAAAAAATGGAAACTCCGAAAAACGACCGTAAGAATATGCGTAAAGGTCCCAAAATCTATAATAAATAGGCTGTCACTTACGATACAGAACAAACACGATTCAGTTCATCTGATTGCAATCATTTCCAGATGCAAGACGTATTTTTCCATGCGGATTAGCAAGGATGTGATGATTTTTTACGAGCTGGCTTTTGTTAATCTGTATCTATTTTTTGTTATTTATAAGAAAGCGGTTGCAGATGTATTAGTTTAACGCCAGGTTACAAAGTACAGGATTATGTAATCTTGCGACTGTCACAATCGCGTTTTTAGATCCAAATTAATCAAATCTTATGGTTTGAGCTCGTAATATTTTTGTCATATTACGATTGTCAGAAAATTTAAAGTTGTCTCGTCCGCTTGCTAGCTGTTTACATAACAGCTAAAACTTAAAATACGGTTATTTTGTAACAATCTCACGAGACTGAAACATTCTGTTATCCAGTTGTTACCATCCGTAGCTTCAAAGTTGCTATGATTGTCTACGTCAATAAGACACATTGCAACTTAAAGGAGACGAATCTATGAAACTGGTAAAAACATTCTTATTTGGTTCCGCGGTAGTAGCAGGAATCGTGGCCTTTGGTGGGAAAGCAGATGCTGCAGAAATCGAACACGTAGTGACATCCTCGGACTCGTTGTGGGGTCTTTCAGTTAAATACTTTGGATCAGAAGCGTATATCGATAAAATCGCTGAAGACAATGATATCGTAAATAAAGACTTGATTTACGATGGCGAGGTTTTACTGATCAATACCGATGACAAGTCTACCGCTTCTGTTAAAACAACCCAAGCTGACACAGAAGCTTCATCAGAAACTAACCAAGAACCGGCAGCGCAAACTGCAACACAAGAAACTGTAACTGACACGGCTGGTGATCAAAATAGTTACGCTGGAACTACGATGTATATGGAAGCTACAGCCTATAGCTCTGATCCAGCAGATGCCCTTGGTGGCGGGAGTTATACCGCAACCGGCCAAAATCTTTTAGAAAACCCGATGGCAGTCGCAGTGGATCCAAGCGTTATTCCTCTAGGGACTCATCTGTATGTTGAAGGCTACGGTGAAGCATATGCCGTGGATACCGGTGGTGCCATTCAAGGCAATATCATCGATGTTCACTTCCCAACCTATGCACAATGTGAAGCCTGGGGGCGACGACAAGTCAAAGTAACGATTCTTGACTAATCTCAAAACCAAATAAATTGAAAAGCGCCATCTGTTCCTACTTGATGAAGTAGGGAGCAGATGGTGCTTTTTTTAGGACTATAAGAGATGTCTTCCTTTACAAGAAACACCAGGAAACTTCTGAATAAAAAAACGTAGCCTTTCACAGAAAGTCCATATTCATGAAAGCTAGAGTCATTTAGCTTTAGCACACACGGTCAGTCAGTGAAATCTTTTTGCCAGAATTGATCTGGCAAATTGTGATCTTGAAGGGCAAAGTCAACATAGTCTTTTAAAAATTCGGAGTTCTTTGCCAATGCTTTATAACTGTCTTTGGCTTTGATGTCAGCGGTTTGTTGGTTGGTTAATTGATCGTTGCCGCTAAAGTAATCCAAATTGACTTGGGCTACCAAATCAGCCACGGGATCAATGATTTTCTGGTCATAAATCCCTTTGTCCATCAAATCCTGATAAACCATTCGGACACCGTCTTTTAAAAATGAGTCTTTTAGATAGGCATCATGGGTGGTTAATGGGGAGCTGGCGCCACCGACTTCCGCGATTTTTTTTACGGCCCAATCAGAGACACTGATTGTCTGCCGCTTGTAAGTAATCTGCTTTGGAGTAAGACGCAAGACCCCGTAGCCATGATTGATTATCGCGTAAGAACTGGTTACGATTTCCGTTAGACCAGCTTCTTCCATAATATCTTGAGCATGGATATGGCCGGAAAGCACAACTGGCACCTCATAGGTTTTTAAAAGTTTTTTTACTGTGGCGGCATTATCAAGAACATAGCCTTTGTTTACTAGCGGATTATGGGTCAGCAAGTTGTGGTGAATGAATACAATGGTGCGTTGCTTATTCTTTTTTGCTTCTTCCAATTGCTCTTTCAGCCAGGTCAGGGTGCTCTCTTTCAATTCGCCTCGGGTAACAGGTTGAGCGGTGCTATCATCGCGAGTATAAATATTACTATCCAGCATCACAAAACGATAGTAGCGGTTAATTGATAAGCTGTAGCTAAGGTCTTCAGGAGCTGTGGAAAGCGCATCTTCATAGCTTTGAGGAAAAATCTTTTTAAAGTCTGTTGGGCTGATCTGTGCAGTTCGTTCTTGTGTGTCGCCAGAAAACTTACGGGCCCAACCGTCGTGTATATCATGATTCCCAGGAATACAATAGAGTTTGATGCCGGCTTTCTTTAAAGGCGCCAAGATCTCGGCTAGCTTTTCCGCACTGATTTTTTCTCCATTTAAAGTGAGATCCCCGGTAATAATCACAGCAGCCGGTTTTTTGGCAAGTGCTTGAGCTAAGAAGGCCTCCAAGCTTTCTTCCTGATAATCCAAATCTTTGCCGGCAGCGGTTCCTTTGATAAAGGAAAAAGCTTTGCCATCATCATGGAGTTCCGGTGCTAGAAAGTGGACATCTGTTAAAATCCAGAAATCTTGCCCTTTTTCAGAGAACAGCGAATTTTCGCCAGCACTTCCCTCAGCACGGCCTTCAGTCGGTGCCCAAACGCCTTTTTCCAGGAATAAGACTCCTAAAAAACTCAAAAGCAGCAAAAGGAAGAATAATGGTTTTTTATGTTTCATATCAATTCCCTCATTTCCCGACCAATAGTAGCACAGATCCATGAGAAACTGAATAAAACAGGTTGGCGTCTTGTCATTTTTTAGGGTACACTAAATATAGCGCTTTCGGAAGTAATCAATCAGAATCGATCATAGATACCATGCGTTGTAGTTTTCTAAAGATGAGGGGATGAATTGAACTATTCACCGCGTTTTAGAAAAAAGCCACTGATGGCCGAAAGCTTGAAAGTGCAATTGGCTATGATCAATCAAGATATGAGGAGGAATTCTATGAAGAAAAGTTTTCAAGAGGTCATTGTTGCAATTTTGCCGATGACAGTCTTGATCGTAGTGCTTACATTGATTTACGCGCCTTTGCCCAAAGATGACTTGATCACATTTATTGTCGGCGCAGCTATCATGATGATTGGAATGGCCCTGTTTTTGTTTGGTGCCGATTACTCCATGCTACGGGTAGGTTCATTAGTAGGGGAGTATATGATTAAAAAGCGCAGCCTGGCGATTATGTTGAGCTTGGGCTTTGCCATTGGAATTGGAATCACGATTGCCGAGCCTTCCGTTCAAGTGTTGGCAAGTCAGGTACGTGATATTTCTGATGGTGCCATTACGAAGCTCTTATTGATTGGTGTCGTTTCTGTCGGTACCGGGATCTTTCTGGCGTTTGCTTTGTTACGGACCGTCTTTCGATTGTCTTATTACAAAATGATGCTCATCGGCTATTTTCTGGTATTTGCAATGTCCTTTTTTACCAGTCCAGAATTTATGCCCATTGCCTTTGATGCCGGAGGAGTGACGACAGGACCTGTAACGGTTCCATTCATTTTAGCCCTAGCTAGTGGGGTCACCAGTATGATTCACCAGGGCAAAGGGGACAGTGACAGTTTTGGCATGGTAGGAGTCTCTTCGCTGGGTCCGGTTTTGGCAGTCATGATTTTGGGGGTGATCTTTAAGTGAACCTTCTCAAACAGATTTTTACTGGAATCGACATCCAGTTTACTGAAGTTTTAATGGCTATTGCACCAATCGTCCTCTTGTTTGTGATTTTGAATTTTACAAGTTTCCACTTGAAACCTAAACGATTCGGTGAAATTATGATTGGCTTTTTGATTACGACAATTGGTTTGATCTTGTTTCTTCATGGGGTCAACATCGCCTATGTACCTGTGGGGCAGCATTTAGGGACCGAGCTGGCCAAACTGGAAAATAATTACATTTTGATTCCCCTGGGCTTTTTAATGGGCTTTTTAGTGGGTTTTGCGGAACCAGCCATTCATGTAATGGTCAAACAGGTGGAAGAAGAAAGCGGCGGTGCGGTGAAGAGAAGAGTGTTATTGGCAGTCGTTTCAGTGGGAATCGGTGTTGCAGTGGCGCTGTCGATGTGGCGCCTGTTGGCAGGGTTCAGCCTCTACTATTTCCTGATTCCCGGATATGTATTGGTTTTTATCCTTGGTCGAAAAGTCGATAATATGTTTTTGGCGATGGCTTTTGATAACGGCGGGGTGGCTACAGGACCAATGTGCTCAACCTTCATTTTGTCAATGGCTGTGGCTATCGCCGCTCAAATCGAAGGCCGCAGCCCGTTGATTGACGGATTTGGTGTCGTCGCATTGATTGCCTTGACACCAATCTTATCTACCTTAGCATTGGGCTATTTATACAAGCGTAAAGCCGAACGAGATCAAAAAGAAAAGAATCGCTTGCAGGAAGTGGAGGATAAAAATGGATAAACCAGTTGCATTGAATTTAGAGATGATTGTTACAATCGTGGATCGGGGGATCGGCGAAGATGTTATTGAGTATTCCAAAGAAGCTGGTGCAAACGGTGGTACCATCATACATGGTCGCGGAACCGGAGCCCATGAAAAGGCCAAATTTTTTGGTTTGGAAATTGATCCGGAAAAAGATATTGTCTTGACACTGGTGCCAGATTCATTAACCGCTGAGGTGATGAATGCGATCAGTCGGGGCATCAAAATCGACAAGCCGGGCAATGGCATATGTTTTTCCATCAACATTGATAAAGTCGTTGGTATCACAGCCATCAATTCCTATCGCCAAGTAGTAGAGATGGAAACTTTCTTAGACAATGAAGCAGATGAATAGCAATCGTAGAAGAGGAGCCAAGTGCACCTCTTTTTTTATTAGAACAGCTGTTTCGGCTTAGGATTGCAGCAAAGTGGTGACCGTTTCCCACAGAAGACATATAAAAAAAGCCTCCAAAGCTTGCAATAATACTGCGCAAGCTTTGGAGGCAGAGAAAGTGTCAGTTGCTAGTTCAGAGGCAGCTCTTCTTGCTCTTGTGCTTCTGCCAGGCGGCGCAATTCCTTAATGGCTTTCAAATAGGAGTAGACTAAGACCGCTACAGAACCGGCCCAAGCCAATGGAGAAGCTAACACGGCCCCGTGGTAGCCAAAAAGTCGAGTCAGAAAAATTGCTGCAAAAGAGCGCATAAACAATTCCATGATCCCAGCGATAGTCGGGATTTTTGCTTGTCCCAGACCTTGAAGGGTATAGCGCAGGATAAATAAGATAGCTAAAATCCAGTACATGCTGGCATTGGCATTGAAATAGACTTGAGCCAGCTCAAATACATTTGTCTCACTTCGCGCTACAAATAGAGCCACGAAATTTTGTCCAAAGAAAATTACAGCAATTCCCGCTAGAATGGAGAAACCAATACTCATCATTAAACACTGTTTTACACCAATTAAGATTCTGCGGTATTTTTTGGCACCAAAATTTTGACCAGTGAAGGTCGCCATCGTTACGCCAAAGGACATCATTGGTTGGGTGGCAAATTGGTCAATTCGCCCTGCTGCGGCTTGTGCAGCAACTACGTCAGTTCCCAAGCTATTGAGGGCTGCTTGTAAAATCACCGTTCCAATTGCGATGATGGAAGACTGAAAAGCCATAGGAAGACCAGCATTCAAATGCACACGATATTCCTCTTTGCGGACATAAAAATCACGTTTTTTCAGCTGTAATAACGGGATCTTTTTCAAAATGTAAATATAACACATAATTGAAGAAGCCAATTGCGCAATAATCGTTGCCCATGCAGCACCGGCAACGCCCATATTAAAGTTGATAATGAAAACTAGATCTAATACAACATTGATAATGACCGCAAAGATTAAAAAAAGTAAAGGGGTACGGCTATCTCCTAATGCTCGGATCATATTGGAAAGCAGGTTGAAAGCCATAGAGGCAACCATTCCGCCTAAGATGATCGAGATGAATTCTTTTGCTTGTTGGTAGATATCAGCAGGCGTTTGCATCAAATGCAGGAGCGGATCGATGAAAATCAGGCTCAGAGCAGTTAGAATCACTGTCACGGCCAGACTAATCATGACACTGACGGCAAAGCTGCGTTTTACTCGACGGTATTCTTTTGCTCCAAAACGTTGCGCTGTGATAATCGAAAGCCCTGCACTAAGTCCTTGAGCAAAGCCAATGATTAAAAAGGTGATACTACCAGTAGAGCCCACTGCAGCCAAGGCACCTTTCCCTAGGGTTTGACCGACGATGATCATGTCCACCATATTGTAAAATTGTTGGAAAATATTACCGACCAGCAATGGAATCGTAAAGAGGAAAATCAGTTTAGCAGGAGTACCTTTTGTTAAATCACGCATCTATTTATCTTCCTTTTATGTAAAATTTCAAAGTTCTTTCAAGCAAGCCTTAGTCTATCACAACGATCAATAAAAAAATATGGAAAATCTTATCTTTTTCTTTGTTGTATCTTGCTTTTTAGGAAGGGAGATAGCGGGAAATGCAAAAGGGCATTTCAAAAGGAAAGAGAACAGAAGAAGCGATTCATGTAGGAGTCCATGGTATGATTTTTGTATCAAGAAAAACTGAGGAGGAACAGCAATGGCGACTTTATATCAGCAAAACTTGATTCAACTTGCTCGCAATCAGAAATTTGAGCTGCCAAAATTTTATTTAAGACCAATCACTATTGCCGACTTGGTAGACTATCATGAGTTGACTGCAAATGACGAAGCGCTGAAATATGATTATCCAGCGCATCAAAACTTAGAAGAGAGTTTATCGATGATGGTTAAATGGCACCTATCTCAACCACTGGGCAAGTATGGGATTATTCTGAAGTCAGAAAATAAGTTAGTGGGCAACGTTAGTTTGTCAATTTCAGAAGATAGTGGGATTTGTCGAATTGGCTATGCCGTGAGTCCCAATTATCAAAGGCGGGGAATTGCGTTTGACTGTGTCGGCTTTTTGAGTGGTTATGCCCTCACGCAACTGCAGATTGAGCGACTTCAAGGGGATGTGCACGAAGAAAATAGTGGCAGTATCGCCTTGCTGGAGAAACTAGGCTTTGAAAAAATCGCAGAAGAGACGGCTAGCTCTTTACGCTATGAAAGTTTTAACCAACTAAATTATGCCAAGTATTCATAGAACAGTTCATGAAGGAGGAAGCATTGAAGCTGTTTTTTTGAAAAAGAGAATGCTGTCATTAAACCAAGCGAATCACTGATTGATGAATAGAAAAAAGGGCATCGCCGAATAAAACCGGCGATGCTCTTTTTTCTATTCACTGTATTCTATTATGAAATTTTATTTGCTCAAAAAAGAATCGGGGATTGCTTACAACAAGCCGGCGTCTTTCAACAATTGTGGAATGATTGTGCCATCTACTTTCTTCAAGCCTTTTTTCTCGACGAGCTTAATCAACCATGGGACTTTGATATCGGCTAGTTTTTTGCCGTCCATCAAGCGAGAAGTAGAAGACAACAGTGTCCGGACATCATAGGCAGAGGCGAAGACTTCTGGAACCCCGCGATCTACATCCAGCAAAGTATAAACAGCTTCCATCGCAGTCCGCACAGAATATTCTGTTGTGAAGACTGTGTCACGAGGTGTTTCTGCAAAGTTCCCGATAAAGGCCAAGTTTTGTGAGCCTTCTGGTACCACAAGAGGACGATCTCCCAAGGCCCGTGGCATGAAGTAAGAAGTGATGAAAGGCATGTAGACTGGGATTGTTTCACAGCCGTTGTGGGCCAAATCAGCAATCAATTCTTCTGGAACACCCATGTGATACAGCCATTCTTCGGCGATTTCTGCACCGGTACATTGTGTGATTGGCTTCTTGATAAAATCACCGGGAACGTCGGAGTATAGACCGTAAATCCAAACCACCAGTTCGTCATGGGGTTGTGCTTTGAAGTGAGGTTGACGATTCAAGGTATAACTCATCATCCAGCTAGAATCTTCGGCAGTCACGATACCACCAGTAACAACTTTACCTGCATAAGGATCCCGTTTACTGATTTTTTGAATATATTCAGCAACACGCTTGTCTTTGACAGTTGTCGTTGCTGAGATAAACCAGCTTTTTTCTGGGAGATTTTCGCAGAATTTTTCCGGACGACCAAATGCGCTATCCTGAGCTGCAAGATTTTTCCACAGTTGCCAACTGCCGCCCAGATCATGAGTTGCTGGAGCAGGATGATCATTGTCACCGTATTTTGTGCTTTCAGTGATACTGCCATTTGTGATAAAAACAAGATCGTTAACGGTCAGATCAATTGTTTCTTCTTTTCCGCCACGAGTGACGGCTAATGAGCGGGCAATTTTTTTATTGCCGGTAGAATCTACCAAAACATTCGTGACTTTAACGTCGTATTGAAAGTCCACATGATGACTTTCTAAATAATTGACCAATGGTAAAACTAAAGATTCATATTGGTTGTACTTGGTGAATTTTAAGGCTGACAAATCAGGGAGACCACCGATATGATGGATGAAACGCAGGATGTAGCGGCGCATTTCCATAGCGGAGTGCCATTTTTCAAAAGCAAACATTGTTGACCAGTAAATCCAGAAGTTGGATTCAAAGAATTCCTCTGAAAAGACATCAGTGATTTTGATATCTTGCAAGTCTTCTTCTGGCGTTAGAAACAATTTGACCATTTCTTCAGATGATTTATCAGACATCGTGAACTGGCCATCAGTAGCTTTGCGCTGACCACGGTTATTGATAATCCGGCATTTAGAGTAGTTGGGATCTTCTTTATTCAACCAGTAGAACTCGTCCAAAACAGAAGCATCTTCGACTTCCAGAGAAGGAATTGAGCGAAATAGATCCCACAAACATTCAAAGTGGTTTTCCATTTCCCGACCACCTCGAATGATAAATCCACGGTCCGGATTCAAGATTCCGTCCAAGCTACCTCCAGCGATGGGCAATTCTTCCAAAATGTGGATGTTTTCACCTTTCATGCGGCCATCGCGAATCAAAAAGCTGGCGGCTGCCAAGCTAGCTAAGCCGGCACCTACTAGATAGGCAGATTTGTTGTCTACATCTGCGGGTTTTTTCGGGCGGGCAAACGCCTCATAGTTGCCATTGCTGTAATACATCAAGATCCCTCCGATTCCAATTTTTGATCTGAGAAAAGCAAGCCTGTTGAAACAACGCTTTTCTGTGCCAGACCAGTTGTTTCTATTTCCACTTTTAGTATGCGCCGAAGAAAAAAATCGGTCAAAAGTTAGGTCAGGGCATTTAGACAAATCGGCCTAGATGACAAAATTTACTGTTTTCCAAGTTTTCGTTGGTCTTTTCATGACAAGCTGCCGAAAAACTGCAATAATAAATACTGAAAACAGATGGAACTGATTAGAAAAAGCACTGAAAGAGCATACATTTCAACTCAGCAAGTCTGTCTCACCGTAAAAGGAGCTGTTGGCAATGAAGATGATAATCATCCGTCATGGAGAAAGCGAAGCAAATTACGAAAATTATTGGACGGGTTGGTTGGATGTACCACTGACTGAAAAAGGACGCCAACAGGCCGCAGCAGCAGGAGCCAAAATTGCGGCGGCGGGAATCATTTTTGATGGTGCCTACACATCCGTATTACAACGAGCAATGATCACCTGTCAGACGGTGCTGGAGGTCTGTGATCAGCTCTATATACCAGTGACGAAGAGCTGGCGGTTAAATGAACGGCATTATGGCGCTTTAGTGGGGAAGAATAAAAAGCAGATGGAAAAAGAATTTGGTGCCGAACAGGTGAAAAAATGGCGCCGAGGCTATTATGAAATGCCGCCACGACTGGAGCAAAACCAATTGGATCGACGTTATGCCTATCTGGACCCACAGACAATTCCTCATGCTGAAAATTTGGCTATGACGGTTCAACGTGTTCTGCCTTTATGGCAAGATGAGATTGCCCCGCAGCTATTGCAGCAAAAGAACATATTGGTTTGTGGCCATGGCAACAGTTTGCGGGCATTAGTGAAGTATTTAGAACAGGTGCCGGAAGATCAGATGGATACCATTGAAATTCCAAATGCGGCGCCGGTTTTATATGAATTTGATGACAACCTGCAGATCATTTCTAAATCCATCTTGTAAACAATCATTTGGATAGCTGATATTCGCAGGAGATTAGCAAGAAGAAACACGAACAAAAAAAGGTGGAAACGTATAAATGTTAACAAATAATCATTTTTAGTATAAATTTTATGCTATACTATGAAAAAATCAAAGGGGGAGCTTCAACATGCGGGCCATTTTAACAGTAATCGGGAAAGATAAAGTCGGGATCGTTGCCGGAGTCAGTCAGAAATTAGCTGAACTGGAAATTAATATCCTAGATGTTTCACAAACGATCATGGATGACTACTTTACGATGATGATGATGCTATCGATGGATAAAAACAGCGATTTTGAAAAGATCAGAAGTGAACTGAATCAAGTAGGCGAGACTTTGGGTGTGTCAATCAAAGTCCAAAACGAAGAAATCTTCAACGCTATGCATAAATTGTAAGCACAGTTAAGAATTCTGTGGCATTCATAAGGAATTGCCTATCAGCTTTTACAATATTTTCATGGGGGTAAGCAATGGAAACGAATCAGATTTTAGAAACGATCCGCATGGTGGAAGAAGAAAATCTCGATATACGGACAATCACGATGGGAATCTCATTGTTAGACTGTATCTCGTCGGATGTCAAAACCACCTGCGACAATATCTATCAGAAGGTCACTACTAAAGCTCGGGATTTGGTCAAAGTCGGAAACGAGATTGAGCTGGAGTTTGGTATTCCCATCATTAACAAACGAATCTCAGTAACGCCAATTTCTCTAGTGGCAGCTGCCAGTGGCGGGCAGGACTGTGTGGCCTTTGCCAAAACATTGGATCGTTGCGCACAAACATTGGGTGTCAATTTTATCGGCGGGTATACGGCTTTAGTGGAAAAAGGCTATCAAGGGGCAGATTTGGCATTGATCGAATCGATCCCACAAGCCTTAGCAGAAACTGATTTTGTCTGTTCTTCTGTCAATATTGGCTCCACAAAAGCCGGTATCAACATGGATGCTGTGCGCTTGATGGGCGAAACGGTCAAAAAGACTGCGGAAGCTTCTGACATGGGTTGTGCCAAACTGGTGGTCTTTGCAAATGCAGTCGAAGACAATCCTTTTATGGCCGGTGCCTTTCACGGTGTAGGAGAAGCCGACTGTGAAATCAACGTGGGTGTTTCCGGGCCGGGAGTTGTTTTGCGAGCGTTAGAAAAAGTCAAAGGGGAATCCTTTGATGTGGTAGCAGAAACCGTCAAAAAGACAGCTTTCAAAATCACACGGATGGGTCAAATGGTGGGACAAATCGCTTCCCAACGTCTGGGAGTACCATTTGGAATCGTGGACTTGTCTTTGGCACCGACACCGGCTGTGGGTGACAGTGTGGCGGATATTTTGGAAGAAATGGGTCTGGGTTCTGTGGGAACTCATGGCACGACGGCCGCTTTGGCATTGTTGAATGATGCAGTCAAAAAAGGCGGTGTGATGGCCTGCAATCATGTGGGTGGATTATCAGGTGCTTTTATTCCGGTATCAGAAGATCAAGGAATGATTACTGCGGTTGAAAAAGGCCTGTTGAATCTCGAAAAGTTGGAAGCGATGACGGCTATTTGCTCCGTGGGCTTGGATATGATCGCGATTCCGGGAGACACTCCGGCTGAGACAATTGCTGCAATGATTGCTGACGAAGCCGCAATCGGTGTCATCAATCACAAAACGACTGCGGTTCGTATCATTCCGGCAGCTGGAACAAAAGTTGGGGATATGGTAGAGTTCGGTGGCTTGTTGGGAAGAGCACCAGTGATGGGGACCAACCCAGCGAAATCCACTGCCTTCATTCAACGAGGCGGACGGATTCCAGCACCAATTCATTCCTTCAAAAACTAATTGTATTTTCATTCTCAGGAGACGGCGAATTTCGTCGTCTTCTTTTTTTGGAGTGAATTTGAGGCTGCAATCTTTTTTGAAAATAATTGTTTGAAAAAGATATATTTATTTTCAGAAAGGTTGCGACGATTTCTGTTTTAGGTTATCGTTGTTAAAAGAAAGCAACAACTGATGGATTCAATAAAAGGAGTGACATTTACAGGAATGAAATACTTTATTTGGGATTTTGACGGGACATTGTATGATACCTATCCGATAATTCTAGCGGCAATTATGAAGGTTTTGGAAAATCATGGCGTGGCAGCTGATTCAAAGACTGTTTATAAGATGCTCAAAGAGTTCTCTTCAAAAAAGGTTGCTGAAACCTATGGGATTGATTTTGAGCAATTTGCCAAAGAGCAGCATGCCATTGAAGACTTGGATGCGAGAGTACCAAAGCCCTTTTCTGGTGTAAAAGAAACCCTAGCAGCTATTAAGGCAGGTGGCGGGCGCCAATTCATTATGACTCATCGGATGGCAGATGATACCCGTTCTTTGCTGGAAAAAGATGATTTGGCAGAGTATTTCGAAGCGATTGTCGGGCCTGAAATGAAATTTGCCCGCAAGCCGGACCCTGAGGCGGTTTTGTATTTGGTAAACAAATATCAGATGGATCCCGCTAGCAGTGTTATGATTGGGGACCGTATCATGGACGTGGAAGCCGGCAATAGCGCTGGAATCCATTCTTGTTTTTTTGATAACGAGGATGTATTGGAACATGTGGCTGCAGATTTCGTCTGTCATACACCGCAAGAAATTATTGCTCTTTTAGAGAAATAAAGAAAAAGCCAGAAATTAGAAAAGCTGTGGGGCAAATTAAGTCCGACAGCTTTTTTTGCGTACCTTCTTATGAAGAGTAAACAACACTAAGGATTCAAAGAGGGACTGCTAAACTGTAAGGGAGTGAACCGATGCGTATGTATGATTTATTGAAAGCCTATCAAAGACAGCTGGTGATGATTGGCGCTCTGTTGTTACTAGCAGTGGGACTTGGCTTGGGTAAGCTGTTTTTTGCGGATCGGCAGAATCTGCCGGCAAACAAAAAGGAGGAGCTGTTGGCTATTTCGGAAACTTCTGACATAGAAGCTTCCAGCGCCTCAGTAGCTGCAAATAGTAGTGAGGATCAGTTTATTTTTGTTGATATCAAAGGAGCGGTTGTGCAACCTGGTGTGTACCGACTGTCAATCGGTGAACGAGTACATGATTTGTTGAAACTCGCTGGCGGCCTGACAGAGGAAGCTGCGGTTGAGCTTTTGAATCAGGCTCAAATTTTGACAGACCAACAAATGATTTATGTGCTCACCACGACAGAAGCAAAAGAACAAGACTTGTCTCCGGCAGTCTTCCAGGAAAACGGGCAGGGTATGACACCTGAATCTGATCAAGACAGCTCTCACCAAGAGCAGGTCAATATCAATACAGCAGATGTTGCTGAGCTAACCACGTTATCAGGGATTGGGCAGAAAAAAGCAGCGGCGATCATTTCCTACCGGGAAGAAAATGGACCCTTTAAAACAGTGGAAGACTTGAAGGAAGTTTCGGGCATTGGCGAAAAAACTGTCGAAAAGCTGCGCCCGTCTATTACGGTTTGACTGAGGATAGGGACTGCAATAATCGTCGTATCGTCATTTCATGAAGCGAATGAGACGAATTGCAGGCAAAAAACTGTGAGCATCAGCTAGGCAATCGCCTCCAAAACGAACACTACTAATACGTGAGGAACGATGAAAAGCCAAGTCATTTCCTTTAAAGACAGCGGAAGGGTCTTGGTTTTTTTATTGTTAAAAATTTCAAGCGCTGACTGATCTTGATTGCATCAAGTTAAGTCAGTCTCGTTCACCTTTTTTTTACATCTGATAATGTTCTTTCTGGGGACGTTGACACGAGGAGTGGCGCAACTATTTGCAGGAATAAAACCGAAGCCGTGTTTTAAAAAGCAGCTATGCTTTTCAGGCATAGCTGCTTTTTAAGAGAAGTATTGGACGAAGCGGCGAAGTGTTTATAAACTGGGAATTGAAAAATGATATGCGGCAATGCTTTTTTGACTTGCGTTGGAGTTACCTTCAAGGAGTATCCTAAGCGTGAAAGAAGGGGAAGCGTATGAATATTACATCTGTGAGTAAGAAGTACAAGGTTTCAGCGGACACATTACGGTATTATGAGCGAGTTGGTGTGATTCCACCAATCACAAGGGATCAAAATGGTTACCGGAATTTTTCAGAGTATGATTTAAATTGGGTATATTTTGCCACAGCCATGCGTAATGCTGGAGTCTCAGTTGAAGCACTGGTGGAGTATAATGAACTTTTCAAAATGGGCAGAGAAAAAACTGCGGAAGCCAGAAAAAGCTTGTTGATTGAACAACGACAAAAATTGCAGGAAAAAGTAAAGGAACTAACGGAAACTTTGCATTACTTGAACCATAAAATTGAAACCTATGAAGAGCACTTGCGTTCATATGAAATAAAATTGGATAAAAAAGCTGTGGAGGAGAGCAAATGAAGACACTGTATTTGATGCGACATGGACAGACGGCTTTTAATCAGCGAAAACTGATACAAGGTTGGTGCGATTCGCCGTTAACTGCTCTTGGTATTCAGCAGGCGATGGCGGCAAAGACCTATTTTAGTGAACAGGGGATTCAGTTTGACGCGGCGTTTTCTTCTACTTCTGAACGTGCCAGTGACACGCTGGAGATCATTACCAGTCAAGCCTACCAACGGGTGAAAGCTCTGAAAGAATGGTATTTCGGCAAATACGAGGGGGCCTCAGAAGAGCTGAATCCGCCGTTACCTTATGGAGATTTTTTCGTATTCAGTGGCGGTGAGGGAGAACAAGAATTTCGCGAACGTATCAATAATGGCATAAGCCAGTTGATGGCAGCAGTGGCGGGCTCAACGGTTTTGATGGTTTCTCATGGCGGTGCTTGTCGCCAATTTATGCGAAAATGGGCCCATACCAGTCATGTGGATCAAAAGGAAAAGTTAAAAAATTGCTGTATTTTGAAATTTTACTATGAAAAAAGGACCTTCGAGTTAGTCGACATTATCAATCCAGTCGTTCATTAAAAGAAAGAAGGGATAGCAAGTGGAATTTGTAAATTTGAATAATGGCATCAAAATGCCGGTTTTGGGATTTGGTGTTTACCAGATTCCCGAAGCGGAAACAAAACAAGCGGTTTTGGAGGCAATCACAGTTGGCTATCGATTGATCGATACCGCCCAAAGCTACTTTAACGAGGCAGCTGTCGGAGAGGCAATTGCTGAAACAGCTGTTCCGCGATCAGAGCTGTTTATCACGACAAAGGTTTGGATAGACAATTATGGCTATGAAAAAACGCGGGCATCTGTTTTGACATCCATGGAAAAGCTGCAGGTTGAATACATCGACTTAGTCTTATTGCATCAAGCTTTAAGTGACTATTATGGAGCATACCGGGCGTTGGAAGAGCTGTATGAAGAAGGAAAAATTCGAGCAATCGGTGTCAGCAATTTTAATCCGAACCGTGTGGCAGATCTTGCGGCTTTCAATCGAGTGACTCCTCAGGTTAATCAGATTGAAATCAATCCTTTTCATCAGCAAGTTGCTGAACAAGAAAATCTGGTCGAGCGAAATATCCAAGCAGAGGCCTGGGCACCCTTTGGTGAAGGGAAAATGGGAATCTTTGAAGACCCAATATTGACTGAGATTGGTCATAAATACAGAAAATCTTCAGCTCAAGTCATCTTGCGCTGGTTGATTCAACGACAAATTGTCGTTTTGGCAAAATCTGTCCACAAAACGCGAATGGCAGAAAATTTTGATGTATTTGATTTTCATCTCTCGTCAGCGGATATGGAAAGTATTAAAACGCTGGATAAGAAAGAAAGTATGTTTTTCGACTTTGCGGATCCTAAGACTGTTGATAGGTTTGTTGAGTTGATTGAAGTAAGAAAGAACCGGAGGAATTAAGATGGACTATATCAAATTTGGCAACACCGGACTGGATGTCTCGCCATTGTGTATCGGTGCAATGGGCTTTGGCGATCCAAAATCAAACTTTCATGAATGGACTTTACCAGAAACAGAAGCGTTGCCGGTTTTAAAAGAGGCGATTGAGAGAGGGTTCAATTTTTTTGATACCGCCAATATTTATTCTTATGGTTCCAGTGAAGAAATTCTTGGGAAAGCCATCAAAGCATACGCTCAGCGTGATGAAATGGTGATTGCTACCAAGGCCTTTATGGGATTGAAAAAAGCGCCGAATAATCGCGGATTGTCACGCAAAGCACTGATGTATCAAATTGATGAAAGTTTAAAACGCTTGCAAATGGATTATGTGGATCTTTATATTATTCATCGTTGGGATTATGATACGCCAATTGAAGAGAGCATGGCGGCGCTTCATGATATTGTAAAGTCTGGTAAAGCCAGATATATCGGTGCCTCTGCAATGTATGCCTGGCAATTTGCCAAGGCCCAGCATGTGGCGGAAAAGAATGGCTGGACGAAATTTGTCTCCATGCAAAACCACTTGAACTTATTGTATCGGGAAGAAGAGCGGGAGATGCTGCCTTTGTGTGAGGATCAAAAAATTGCGGTAACCCCGTATAGTCCGCTGGCAGGTGGACGTTTAACAAGGGACTGGGAGGCGACGACAAAACGCTTTTTGACTGATAAAACTGCACGGCAAAAATACGACAGCACGGAAGTGCAAGATCACATTATTGTGGATCGAGTGGCTGAAGTTGCTGATAAATACGGTGTGCTGCGAGCTCAAGTTGCCTTGGCCTGGTTAATGCAAAAAAAGGCGGTTGCCACACCTATCATCGGTGCAACGAAAATAACACACCTGACGGATGCTTTGCCGGCAGTGAATTTGAAACTCAAGGAAGAAGATATAACCTATTTGGAAGAACCTTACGTACCGCATCGAATCGTGGGGGCGTTGTAAAAAAACACCTGATGAGTAGTCTATTTGCTATACTATAAAAAAGGTGGTGGTTCTTATGGAAATCAGATTGCTGCGATATTTTTGGGTGGTTGCTGAAGAAAAAAACTTCTCACGGGCGGCACAAGTGTTAAATGTTACGCAGCCAACTTTAAGCCGTCAAATCAAAGATCTGGAAGAAACGATAGGGACGCCCCTCTTTGAACGAGGTCCAAGAGAGCTGCAACTAACGGAGGATGGTCTTTTTTTAAAAGAACGTGCCGAAGAGATTTTGCAACTGAATGCTAAATTGGAAAAAGACTTTCTGGATCGGCAAAATAAAGAGCTGTCAGGCAGCTTTTCTATCGGCTGTGTAGAAGCAGACAACTCTGACACAGTAGCGATGATGCTTGAGGAAGTTTTAGCTGATCACCCCCAAGTCAGTTTTGACCTTGTGACTGGAACTTCAGATGAAATTTCCGATAAGCTGGAAAAAGGAATTCTGGATTTGGCGGTTCTTTTGGAACCAGTAACCTTGAATGCTGTGGAGTCGCTGCGATTGCCTCGAGAAGAAAAGTGGGGCTTTCTCGTGTCATCCAGCAGTTTTGCGGCACAACAGGATTGTATCACGCCAGCTGATATTCTCGGCATGCCATTACTTCTTTCTAAAAGAAAAGAAGTCCGGGAATTGCTATCTGCCTGGGCCAAAATTCCGGTGGAGGATTTCAATGTGATTGGTACGTATAATTTAATTTTTAATGTCTTTGCTTTAGTCGAAAATCGGGTAGGTTCTGCGTTTGCTATTGAAGGAGCGATTTCAAATAGAAAGAGCGAGGGTACGAAATTTGTGCCATTGATGCCAGAAGTAAAAACAAACTGTGTCTTAGTCTGGAAAAAACGCATGCATACACCGGTTGTAAAAGAAGTGATTCGCCGTTTTAAATATGCTTTTAAAGCATAGACCCGAATAAAATAGGCATTAGAATAATAACCCAGCAGGCTGTAAGATGATTGTAGAAATCATTTTACAGCTTTTTTTAGGAGGTGAAGCAATGCAAACTTGTATCCTCTGTTTTTCGAGAGCGGGTGAGAATTATTTAGATGGTGAAATACAGCATTTGACGCAAGGAAATACGGAAACGCTGGCAAAAATCATTCAAACCCAAACTCAGTGGCACTTTTGCAAAATAGAACCCTTAAACCCATACCCAACTGACTACGAAGGGACTAAGCTGCTGGCTAAAAATGAGTTTGAACTCAATTTGCAAATACCTTATCTGCCTCTTGACCTGGATTTGAACGATTATCAGAGAATTTTATTGGGCTACCCAAATTGGTGGGGAAGTTTTCCTCAAGTAATCAAGACCTTCGTTAGTGAACAAAACTTAGACGGGAAAACCATCCATCCCTTCTGTACCCACGAAGGAAGCGGCTTTGGACGAAGTATCTGCGAATTGAAACGCCTGTGTCCCCAAAGTGAAATCGCTTTGGAATTGCCGGTCACCGGTTCCCGGGTGCAAAAGGCATTACCGGCTGTCAAAAATTGGTTGGCAGCCATGGAGAACTGATCAGTTACTTAAAAAATTGGAGGGACAACAATGTTAAAAAATGAAGAAATCAAGAATGGGGTTATTTTCCCCAGTGGTGATAAAAACGAGGCCTTTGCACAATATTTTATCGGTCAAAGCTATTTAAAATCGTTGGTCTCAGATCCCAAAATCAATGTCGGTGTGGCAAATGTTACTTTTGAACCTGCTTGTCGAAATAATTGGCACATTCATCACGATGGCTTTCAATTATTGTTAGTGACCGGTGGCGAAGGTTGGTACCAAGAAGACGGACACAGCCCCCGCTTTTTAACAGCAGGAGATGTTGTGATCACCCATGATGGTGTTAAACACTGGCATGGTGCCACTGCAGATAGCTGGTTTGAACATCTCGCTATTACGGCAGGGTCGGCAGAGTGGTTGGAGCCCGTTACTGACGATTATTACAATGAGTTGGAAAAAATTACAGAGGGGTGAATCCAAATGAAAAAACAAACAGCCGGTAGAGAACATCTGGGAGCGTTTGCCCCCAAATTTGCTGAATTGAATGATGATGTCCTATTTGGGGAAGTCTGGTCAAGAGAAAGTCAGCTGTCGGCACACGACCGTTCATTGATTACTTGTTCCGCATTATTGGCAATGGGGGCACCGCAATTGAAAAGTCATCTAACCATTGCCAAAGAAAATGGGGTCACAAAGGAAGAGATTGTGGAATTAATCACCCATCTCGCCTTTTACGCGGGTTGGCCAAAAGCCTGGTCTGCCTTTAGTATGGCAAAAGAAATTTTTGAGAAATGAGATGAAGATGGCTAAAAAGAGGCATCCGTTGCTGACAAAGATCAGTCTGTTGAGTGCTTCGTTATTAATCGTATCCGGTGGAGCGATAGCCGGAAATATTCCTGAGATCAGTCAAACGTATCCGGAAGTCAGTCTGGTATTCATTGAAATGCTAGTCACCATTCCATCACTTTTTGTGATTCTCACGGTATTGCTCAGTCCCAAGCTTGCAGGAAAAATTGGTTATAAGACGAGCCTTCTAGTTGGTATCGGATTGGTTTTGTTGATGGGAATTCTGCCTGTTTTCCTGCGAAGTTTTCAGCTGCTGCTGCTTTCAAGAATTTTCTTTGGTGTGGATATTGGGTTGATCAATCCCTTGCTTTATAGTTTTGCCAGTCAACTTTATCGAGGGAGAGAATTAGCGACAGTTATTGGTTTTCAGAGTGCCTTTGAAGGAATTGGCGGAATGTTGGCTACCCTTACTGTGGGCCAGTTGATGATTTTTGGGTGGCGGACTTCTTTGCTTGTTTATGGAATGGCTTTGCCAATCTTTGTTCTTTTTCTCCTATTTGTACCGGAAATTATGCCGCCGGTGTTGGCGACTCACAAGCTTGTACCTGAAAAAGGTAAAACCCCAAGATCGAGTGAAACGAACTTTACTCAGCTTGTGGGCCTCTTGCTGATTTTAGTGACCATCTATATGTCTTTGAGTTTTAAAATCGGTTCGTTCTTACAGACAGCTAATCTGGGTGCCGGAACGCAAGCTAGCAACTTTCTTGCACTAATTGGTGCTGGTGCTATGGTGGCAGGATTTTTCTTTGGTAAGCTATTTACTTGGCTTGGTCAAAGAATCGTTTCACTTTCAATCGCCGGAATGGCTGCCATGCTGATTCTTTTGGCATTTTCCAACACCCTTTGGCTGGTATATCTTTGCGGTGGGATGACGGGATTCTTTTTCAGACTCTTTGTACCTTATGTGTTTAATAGTGTGAATCAGGCTAAGTTCAATCAAGAGAAGCGAACGGCCATTTTACTCATTACGTTTAATCTGGGGGCGGCACTTTCGCCCATCGTTATTGGTGCACTTCAGGCTGTATTGCCGGCAATCACGAACAACAGGCTGTTTTTATTTGAGGGAATCCTACTTGGATGTCTGCTGGGAATCAGGCTGTGTCAAAAAAAGTTTTCTGAAATCCTGGGTAATCGTTCCCTGAAGCTTAGAGCCAATCCTAAAGCAAGGGATGATTGTTAGCAAAGAAGCCTGAAAATAGACGAGTAAACTTACTACAAGACAGGTTGATAGAAAGTCATAAGTAAGGAACTTTCAATTGTATGTAATTAAATGATTAAAAGAAGTGCTGAAATAAAGAAAAGAGGTAATTGCATGTTAAGTGATACTTACGAATTGGCAAATGGTGTCCAGATTCCCAAAATTGGTTATGGCACCTGGATGATTGAAGAAAAAGCTGCTGCAAAACGAGTAAAACAAGCCATTGCTGTCGGTTACCGACACATTGATACAGCCCAAGCTTACGGAAATGAAGCAGGTGTAGGGGCGGGGGTCCGTGATTCCGGTGTTCCTCGAGAAGCACTCTTTGTGACTACAAAATTAGCGGCAGAAATCAAAGACTACGGGGAAGCAGTAGCAGCCATTGAAGGTTCTCTTGAAAAAATGAATATCGACTATATTGATATGATGATCATCCACAGCCCGAAGCCATGGGCTGAATTTCAAGGAGACGAGCACTATTTTTCGGGAAATTTATCAGCGTGGAAAGCGTTGGAAGAAGCTTATCAAGCTGGCAAGTTGCGGGCAATTGGTGTATCGAATTTTGAAAAAGAAGACCTGCAAAACATCATTAGTCACGGCACTGTCAAACCAATGGTCAATCAGGTACTGGCTCATATTGGTGAAATCCCCACTGAATTGATTCGCTACACAACAGAGAAAGGGATTTTGACAGAGGCCTATTCACCGATTGCTCATGGGGAAATGTTGAAAGATCAGACTATCACCAAAATGGCAACTAAATATCAAGTGTCAATCCCACAGTTGGCGATTCGTTTCTTGTTGCAACTGGGGTTGTTGCCATTGCCTAAGACAGAGAATAGCGAGCATATGAAAAACAACGCAGCGGTTGACTTTGATATTTCGGCTACCGATATGGAAACTCTGTTAAAAGTAGGCAAAATCGATTACGGTGCGTATCGGAGTTTCCCAGTATTTTCCAAATGATTTGATAACTAATCTCCAAAATCAATTATCCGCTGGGGGCGTTGTTTAGACAAACAGCGGCCCCCTTTTTAATATAGAGAAGTAGTTAACGGTGGGGACCTTTTTATAGTTTCGCAGGAAAATAGCGTGGCATACCTTGAATTAAGTTGGGATCCGTAGTTGCAAGTACTGTTTGTTATCATTTACATAATTCCGAAAAAAGCGGAGAAAAAGACGTAATTATTTTAAAGGAAAACATTTTTGAGATCATGTGTCAGCGATGCGGAAACATGGCTAGCCATGGGCCTATCTTGGAGGTCTACAGCTAACTACCCTCGGGAAATGATAAAAAATTGCAGGTTTGATTTTTATTGTAGGAAGCTATCTGTAGGCGGGGGTTCTTAAACCAAGTGTTTTCTAAAAGTTTTTAACTATGAGCCGAGGAAAAAGAAGTTTTTGAAGAGGTTGATTAAATCCTTACCAGTTTGAAGCACTAGGCACAAGTATTTTCTTCTAGCTGACAACGATCTTTGAAAAAAGAATGCTTCGTACCAGCAGATAAAGGTCATTCTGATGAAAAAATGTCGCTGATTTTTGTTTGATGTAAGATGGGGAAGGTTTTTGCTTATAAAGCAGGTTTTGCAAGCAGGCTGCAATAACTTTTATTGTAGCGGCTGATGATGAGTCGTGTTATAAAAGTGGATACCCAAACGTATGGGAATATGGTAAATTTAGGATAGTTAGTAGCAAAAATATTACTTATCCGAGACCTATTTAGGTAGATAGACCAAAGTAAGCTTTTATTTCAACAAGATCCAGTATCAAAATAGATATGAGAAAATGCCCGTAGCTCTATCGTTTTTTTTTTTGAAAGCTGCTGATTTTTTGTGAATAGATCAACTTTGTAGTAGAAAACGTGCACATGGTTTTCTTGAATATGTAATCGTGTGTCTAATTTGTGTCCACTTTGGAAGATAAGGAGAATTTGACATGAGTGAAAAACAGCAAAAATATGATGATACCAGTGATTTGAGTATTTCTTCAGGGGGAAAAGATGCCCGCATCCCCTGGGACCAGTATTTCATGGCACAGGCAGTTTTACTATCGTTACGCAGTACGTGTACCCGCTTAGAGGTGGGGGCTACTTTGGTCAAAGACAAGCGAATTATTGCCGGCGGGTACAATGGCGCAGTTTCTGGAGATGTCCATTGTATTGATGAGGGGTGTTATGTGGTAGACGGGCATTGCATCCGCACGCTCCACGCAGAAGTGAACGCTCTTTTGCAATGTGCGAAGCTGGGAATCTCAGCTGATCAATCAGAAATCTATGTGACCCATTTTCCCTGCTTAAATTGTACGAAGGCTTTGTTGCAAGCTGGCGTGAAAAAGATCCATTACCTGCATGACTACCGCAACGACGAGTATGCCATGGATCTGATCCAACGAGTAGGCGCCTCGGTGCATCAGGTGACGTTGGACCCTAAGTACTTTGAGAAGCTCTCAGCTCGTGCATTGGCGGATGCTTCTGAGGAGTAACAACTATTGGAGGGGCTGGCGCAACCAATTGATTTTCCCGAGTCTTTTGGCAATGTCGCTAGTCTTGGCTGTTGTGACAGGTGCCCTGTTTTTTTGGTTGGTTTTCGGTTATTTTAGTGTGGTTCTTTGCCACAGAAAGCGCTGGTTAGTTGTTATCGGTTGCTTCTGTGGTTTTTTGTGCGTACTTCGTTTGGGTTCTTATGACGACATCGAGGCAAGTTCTTTAAATAGGCAGATTGAAGGACAAAAAGTGTCTTTAAACCTCACGCTTTTAGGTGATACGATTCAAATCAATGGAGATCGGGTCAGCTTTGATGCAATAACTGCCGATAAACACAAGCTGCGTGTCTCTTTGTATCTGAAAAAGCAGGAGCAGCAACAACAATGGCAAGACTTTCGAGAACAGACACTGGCAATGACGGTTACTGGAACGTGGACGAAAGGGACGCTGAAGCGAAATCTACACGGCTTTTCTTATCAGGAGTATCTGAAAAATAACGGCTATCGTGGGGCTGTGACAATAGCAGCCATTGAAAACTATAAACCAGTGGGTCACAGTAATTTGAAAGACCGTTTCTTTGCCTTGGTTCGCCGCATTCGTGGGTATATGATCAACCATGTGGAAGAGCACTTTTATCCTGTTACCGGCTCTTATATTAAAGCCCTTCTTTTCGGTTTTAAAGACCCCGAATTTCAATTAGCAGCAGAAGGCTTCAAAAAAGCCGGTATCCTGCATCTCTTCAGTATATCCGGAATGCACTTACTGTTTTTCTTTGGACTGCTGGACAAACTGTTTCGCCGCATCGGACTGACAAAAGGTGAAGCTTATTTGCCGATGTGTCTATGCTTAGCTGTCGGCTGGCTCTTGTTTGGAGCTAGCAGTAGTGTTTCCCGTGCTGTCTTGTTATATTTTGTTACCCGGACGTTGAAGCTGGTTAGCATTCGACTATCAGCCATGGACCGGTTTGCAATTGTCTTATTAATCTTACAACTTGTCTGGCCGCGTTTTCTTTTGACTACAGGGGGGCAACTGTCTTTGTATATGGCCTGGTTGCTCACGTTGTTGCCACGAGCGGTCACTTTGAAGGAACAGCTTCTTCAGGGATTACAGCTAACTTTATTGCCGGCACCGTTATTAATGTACTTGTTTTATGAATGGTCTTTAATAGGTGGCTTATTGACAGTCTGCTGCTTGTCACTTTTCAGTCATCTCTTATTACCGGGCTTTCTTTTTTTGACGCTCACCTCGGTAATCGGCCTGACGCTGCCTGGTGTATTTTCCGAGTTGCTTGAAAATGCATTACTAATGATCAATTACCTGTTACAAGGAAGTGGCTTTGTTTCGGTAATCACAGGCAAGCCGACAGTTATGCTAGTTGTCTTTTGCCTCTTAGTGGGTCTTTTGCTCATTCAACAAAAAAATGCCGGGTTATGGCAGCTGGCAGTAGTCTGTTTTTTACTTCCGTTGATTTTTGGTCGCTTCCCCCTCAATAAAATAGTGGCATTTGTTGATGTCGGTCAAGGAGACAGTATCGTGGTGAAGGATCGTTTTAATCAGCAAGTTACTGTGATTGATACTGGTGGCCGCTTGGGCTTTGCTAAAGAAGAGTGGGCACATGGTGCGACTAAAGCAGCTGCAGAGTACTCTCTGATTCCCTTTTTGAAAGGGGAAGGTGTAACGCGGATTCATCAACTGGTCTTGACTCATGGAGACAGCGATCATATGGGGGATGCGGCGGTTTTATTCCGGCATTTTCAAATCGATGAGCTAATCATCGGAAAAGGGGCGTTCACTCATCCAAATCTGTCACAGTTACTAACGACAATCCCCTCCAAAACGAAAATCACCCAAGTGACGGCCGGTGACTTATTAAATGATACTTTTTCAATGCAGGTGTTGGCACCGGCGGGTTCGGGCAAAGGGGAAAATGAAGACTCGGTGGTACTGACAGCTAGAGTTGGTCAGCAACGATTCTTATTTACCGGTGATTTAGGTAAGGAAGGCGAAGGGAAATTGCTCAAGCGGTTTTCACAACTGAAAGTTGACGTATTGAAAGTCGGGCATCACGGCAGTCGGACCTCTTCAGATGCGAACTTTTTGAGTCAGATTCAGCCTGAAGATGTCATTATTTCTGCCGGTTTTGAGAATCGTTTCGGACATCCCCATCAAGAAGTGTTAGATACGTTGACAGCAAATAATTGCCATATTTTGCGAACGGACTTGCAAGGAATGATTTATTATTCCTATTCGATTGGCGAAGAAGCAGCAGCGGCAAAAGTTCTTGTGATAGAGGAGTGAAGCTAGCTGCGGCATTGCACAAATACTAGCGAAATGATAGGATAGCAAAAGGGATTCTTGCCGAAAAAAGGCAGAGAGGAAGCGGAAATACTGGATACTCAAAGTGCATTGCAAAAGATCAAATCACAACCACTAGCACCAATCTATCTAGTGTTAGGAACAGAAGCCTACCTTCAAGACAAGGTGAGAAAAGCCTTTTTGAAGCGATTGGATCTGCAAAAAGACGATCTGGATTTAGTGAGTTTCGATATGGAGCAGGACTATCTGAACTTGGCAGTTGCCGAAGCCGACACGCTGCCCTTGTTTTCATCTGAGGACAAGCGCTTGATTTTTATTGAGAATCCTTTCTTTTTGACGGCCGAGCGCAAAACTGGCGTTCCAGAACATGATTTTGAAGATTTTCTGACTTACCTCGCACAACCGGCAGATACGGCAGTAATGGTAATCATGGCGCCCTATGAAAAATTGGATGAACGAAAAAAAATTACAAAGGCCTTGAAAAAAGCGGCTGTGGTTATCGACGTCCAGCCTTTGCAAGAAAAAGATGCCATTGTGTATTTAAAGCGTTCCGTGGAAAATAGCGGACTACAAATGGATAGAAAAACACTCGATTTATTTATTCAATTGACGGATCTGGATTTGTCCAAAGGAATGCGAGAATTGGAAAAGCTGGTTTTGTACGCCGGGGGCAATAAAACTGTCACGACAGAAGAGTTGTTGGCACTGATCCCTAAGTCACTGGATCACAATCTTTTTGATCTGACAGATCACTTGTTGGCAGGACGTACGGAGGCTGCCTTACGATTGTATCAGGATTTGTTGCTGCAAGGAGAAGAGACGATCAAATTGAATGCGGTTCTAATCAGTCAGTTGCGTTTATTGTTACAGACACAAATCCTCATGAAACAAGGAAACCAACAGTCAAATATCGCAAAAATCCTTGGTATTCATCCCTATCGAATTAAGCTTGCGATGCAGCAAGTACGTAAATTTTCAGCAAAACGGTTGATGCAGGTTTATGATAGGCTAATTGAAAACGACTATTTAGTGAAAACCGGCAAAATGGACAAAGAATTGCTTTTTCAATTGACGATACTGGAGGCAGCGGGGCGATTTTGACCCGCTGTTTCTTTGACCGCTCTGTTTTTTTAGAGTGACTGTTTTAGAGTTTGAAAATCTAGAGGGGCACCCTTGAGATAATTTTTCTCAGAGCAAAAGTCATTTGACCGATAGAAGGATTGGACCTGAAGCTTGGGAGTGGCCAAGGATGGTTCAGAAACCAATTTTGATACTAAGCGTTTTTAGTGGAAGGCAGATTCATTCTGCCATAAAAGAGTTTTTATTGTTACGTTATGCAGTGTATTTGGAGGGATCACAGTGGATCAGACACTCGAACTTTTACAAAAAGTCTACGGTTATGACCGTTTCAGACCGGGGCAAGAACAGATCATCCAGCAAGTCTTGGATGGGGAAAGCACACTGGGAATCATGCCCACAGGCGGCGGCAAATCAGTCTGTTATCAGTTGCCGGCGTTGATGCTATCTGGAGTAACTCTAGTGATTTCCCCGCTGATTGCATTGATGAAAGACCAAGTGGATGCCTTACAAGAACTGGGGATCCCAGCGACATTTATCAATAGTTCCTTGTCCCGCAGTGAAAGTTTTGAACGGATGAGAAAAGTGCGCAGTGGTGAAGTTAAGCTGTTATATGTTGCGCCAGAACGATTGACAGCCGGAGATTTCCGCCAGTTGCTGGATGATATCAAAATCAGTCTGGTAGCTGTAGATGAGGCACATTGTATCTCTCAATGGGGACACGATTTTCGCCCCAGCTATTTGGCATTGCCGGATTTTCTTAACAGTTTGCGAGAAAAAACGGCTGTCGTAGCATTGACCGCTACCGCAACACCTCAAGTAGCAACGGATATTCAAAAACTGCTCCGTATTCCCAGCGACCATTTGGTGAAAACCAGTTTTGAGCGGAAGAATCTGGCCTTTTCTGTCGTGAAGGATCGTCCGGAGAGTTACTTGATGGAATATCTGCGTACAAACCACGATCAAGCAGGTATCATTTATTGCTCCACGCGAAAAGAAGTCGAAAAGCAGTACAATCGCTTGGAAAAGGCAGGCATCAAAGTGGGGCATTATCACGGTGGGATGTCCGAAGCAGAACGGACATTCAATCAGGAGAATTTTATCTATGACCGCGTCAATGTGATGGTGGCTACCAACGCATTTGGCATGGGTATTGATAAGAGCAATGTTCGCTTTGTCATTCATATGCAGATCCCGGGAAACCTGGAATCTTATTATCAAGAAGCTGGTCGGGCAGGTCGTGACGGCTTGCCTAGTGAAGCCATCTTGTTTTATTCACCAAATGACATCCAGATCCAACAGTTTTTCATTCAGCAATCTGAAGCCAATCAAGATTACAAGAATCACGAGTACATGAAATTGCGAGAGATGAATCAATATGCCCATACGCAACTGTGCTTGCAACGCTATATTCTGCACTATTTTGGTGAAGAAGGTCCTGACTGTGGCCGCTGTGGCAACTGCTTAGATGATCGGGAATTGGTGGATATCACCAAAGAAACCCAGATGATCTTATCCTGTGTCAAGCGGATGGGGGAACGCTTTGGCAAGGGCCTGGTCGTTCAAGTATTGGCGGGCTCTAAAAATCAGAAGGTAACCCAATGGCACTTTGATGAATTGTCAACATACGGTTTGCTGAAAGGATGGACTCAAAAAGATTTGACGGCTTTGGTAGATTATGTCACCGCCAGTGGCTACTTGACAGCTGGAGAAGGGGAATATCCTACCTTGAAGTTGACGGACTTGGGTGTGTCGGTGCTCAAAGGCCAAGAGCAAGTTTATCGGAAGCAGCAAAAAGTCAAACAGCTTGTAATGGATGATGGCCTTTTTGAATTGTTGCGCCAGAAACGCTATGAATTGGCTGCTGCACAAAATCTGCCGCCCTATGTCGTCTTTTCTGATCAAACACTGCGAGACTTGGCAGAACAACGTCCCGATTCTCGTTTGAAGATGTTACAGATCAAGGGGATCGGTGAGAACAAACTAGACAAATACGGCGATACTTTTTTAGCAATTTTGCAAGGGTATGAAGCCTCTGAAGAGCTGAAATAAGCCGTTTATAAGAAGACAAAGAGCTGCAACAGCTAACCCTGAGGGGCTGTTGCAGCTCTTTGTCACAGATGAAAGAGTAAACAAAAAAGCGTCCTCCATTGAGAAGGGCGCTTTTGTTGTTATTATTTAGCAAGTTTGCTAGTCAGACGAGATTTGTCGCGATTTGCTTTGTTTTTGTGGATCAGGCCTTTTGTTTCAGCCATGTCGATCGCTTTGACAGCGTCTTTGTACAACGCATCTACGTTATCGGCACCTGCTTCGACAGCTTGTTCAAATTTTTTGATGGCTGTACGCATTGCGCTTGTTTGTGCCGAGTTTTTTGTGTTAGCAGCTTCACTCGTTTTTACGCGTTTGATTGCAGATTCAATGTTTGGCATGGGATGTTCACCTCCGGATAAAAAGTATTGCACGAATAAATTCGTACAAATCAACACTAGTCATTATACCTAAACCTTATCGGCAATGCAATAAAAGATGTTAAGAAATTTTCCTTTACAGCTATTTTCTTATAAATAAGAAGTGGAAATGCCGTAATTGCAAGGACTTGGGTCGCTGGTTTGTAAGCGGATCAGTTTTTTTCTATTAAATCGAAGTTGGTATTGCGGGGAGTAGGAAAAAACGATAGAATAATGTGGGTTTACCAACATGTGTGATTTTCAAAAGTGGTGTGCCTACTTGTCAATTTTTAATAGAATCTGAATTTTGGTGGTGTGCTTAGTGAGTATTGCACTAATTGTAACTGTGACATTGGTCATGGGGGTTATTTTTGTCAACGGCTGGACAGATGCCCCTAATGCCATTGCGACGGCTGTTTCCACGCGTGTTTTGAAACCGAATACGGCTATCGGTATCGCAGTAGTAATGAATTTTCTCGGAGCGTTGGTGATGACAGCCTTCAATGCGCAGGTGGCTGAAACCATCAGCAACATTGTGAGTTTTGATGCCGGAGGGGATTTGCGTGCTTCGCAAGTGGCGTTGGCGGCCTCCTTGTTTTCAATCGTAGTATGGGCAGTTGCTGCGTGGTATTTCGGCATTCCTACAAGTGAATCCCACGCGCTGATTGCCGGATTGACAGGGTCAGCGATGGCTCTCGGCGGGCTGGGTGCTGTAAACGGTCAAGAATGGTTGAAGGTTTTGATTGGTTTGGTTGTATCCACTGCGATGGGATTTGGTGGTGGTTATCTGATCACCAAAGCAATCGTTGCAATTTTTAAAAATGTCCCTCGGCCCAAAGCAAATAAATTTTTCACTATTGGACAGGCTTTTGCTGCTGCAGCTAATGCTTTCCTGCATGGCGCTCAAGATGGTCAAAAATTCATGGGGGTCTTCATGTTGGGATTGTTTTACAACAACTTGGCTGAAAAGACGGGCAATGGCTTTACAATTCCGCTGTGGGTTATGGCACTTTGTTCATTAACAATGGGCTTTGGGACCTCAGTAGGGGGAATGAAAATCATCAAGTCTGTTGGGATGGACATGGTGAAGCTGGAAAAATATCAAGGATTTTCTGCTGATCTGAGTGCCGCAATCTGCTTGTTTTTAGCTTCTCTCTTCGGAATCCCTGTCTCAACGACCCACACGAAAACGACTGCTATCATGGGCGTAGGTGCTTCTCGGCGGCTATCCAGTGTTGACTGGCGAATCGTAAAGGAAATGATTTTTGCCTGGGTGATGACCTTCCCTGGCTGTGGGCTGATTGCTTATGTCATGGCAAAGCTCTTTGTAGCGATTTTTTGATAGTCAAAAGACCTTTTGTAACTTAATTTGGATAGAGGAGTGCAGACAATGGCACGGAAAAAACAGTACGATTTTTTTAAAGCGATGGAACATTTGGCAGCAAATACGCACCAAGCGGCAGAACTTCTCGCCGGTCTGGTGCGCAACTACAATGCAGAAACAACTTTGATTACAGAATCAGAAAAAATCCATATTCTTGAAAAAGAGGCGGATACTATCGTTACCGAGCTTACCAATGAGCTCTATGATGCATTTATTACACCGATTGATCGCGAGGACATTTTAGTTATTTCAGAGCGTATCGATGATATTCTAGATGGTATCAACGGCGTAACCTATTTGTTTGAAAATCTGGTGATTACACAATTGCGTCCGGAAACAGATGTTTTTGCCGATATGATCGTAACAGCAGTCAAAGGTGTTCATACCGCAACAGTGGAATTTCCGAAGTTCAAACATTCTAAAACCCTTAAGTCGATGATCGATGAAGTGAATACTATCGAATCAGAAGCCGACCGGTTATACTCGCGTCTTAAGAAAGACCTCTTTACAAATGAGACGGACCCACTGGAAGTCATTAAGTGGAAAGAAATCTATGATCGCTTAGAAGAAATCATCAATAACAGTGAAGATGCTGTTGATATTATTGATGGAATGGTTATTAAAAACACATAAAATAGCTTTTCTAAGATGAATGAAAAGCTACTTTAGACTGTAGACAAAGTCAATTACAGACTTTGACTGCAGTCTTTTTTTATACCGAAATTGACACTTATTACTATGCCAGTTATCAAATGAGCCTGTCCATTTCGAAGTACACTGCCCATATCATGATTCAGACAGCCTCTCTACTAAGTAAGCTGAAACTATATAAATAACGCGGAGAATACATATGAAGACTGAGAAAATACTAAAACATAAAAGAAAGCGATTTCTATAAATCGATATTGATGTTATTATTTTTAGTGTGAATAGTAAATGTATTAGTTAAGTGGTTAAAAAAATAGGGGTTATAGAAATAAAAAATATTTTAAGTGATATCGAATAGTTATTTATCTATTTTCAAACAGTCTATTTTAGGTTTGCTGATTTCTCTAAAAATAATGAAATGAAGATGACTCTGAAACAGAGAATCGGAGAAAGGAGAGAACATGAAACGTGTCAGCCATTTGAACATTTTTTACTCACTATAAATCACAATTAGTTTTAGTAGTAGTCACTAGTTTAGTATTCACGCTAACAAACATCGCTATTCGTATTTTCTTAGGAGAAGTAGTCGACAAAATTTCTGTTGAGAACTTGGGGAAGAACGTCTTGATTGGCCTTGTTTTCCTGGTAATCCTGATTCTGAGTAACTTAATGTCTACTTATCATGGGAAAAAATATTGTGGGTTAATCAGTATGCTATTACTGAACAACTTGAGCCACTATTTATTTACTGCGGATTATGACAATATTTCAAGAAAAACAGAAGGAGATACAACAACACTTATCTCCACGGATACCACTATTCTGGAACAGTATTGCAACCGAATCATTTCTGGTTTTATTCCAGATTTGTTTTTCTTTGTCGCTTCTTTAACCTATCTTTTTGTGATTGATTTCAAATTAATGCTATTGGCGCTTACAGCTGCCTACTTTACTGTATTGATTACCTCAAAGCAGGCACAAAGGCTCAGTAGGCACTATTCTATTATGAGAAAGCATACGGTAGAGACTAACCAATTGCTGGGATCAGATTTGGAAAAAATTGAGGAAATTAAGTCTTTTCAAATTGAAGAATCCAGATTTGAAATTTATCTGCAACAACTTAATAAATTGACGGAAATCAGTAGGAAGTCCTTTCTAATTGAATCCCTCCTGTCTATTCCAATTTTATTTAGTGGCTTTAGTACAATCGTAGTTATTGCAATTTATGGAGGAAATTTAGTCGCAAATGGAGAAATCACACTGGGAACACTGATGTCTGTAATGATGGTTGCCGATTTTATTATCGACCCCATTATGAAACTCGGAGGAACGTTATCGATTGCAAGAAAAGCAAAACTAAGCTGTGAAAGCTTCAACAATTTCTTTGAGAATCATACTCCTAGTCTAAAAAAAGCAATCGGGTGCAATCTTCAAAAAAAAGCGTTTGAACTGAAAAAAGTCGAATTTGGCTATGGCAATACAACTCTTTTTACTAACATAGACATGGAATTTGAAGTTGGAAAGCCGGTTTTTATTACAGGAAAAATTGGAAGTGGTAAATCAACATTAGTAAAGATTATGGCTGGGTTGTATTCGCCAATCAGCGGCCAGGTCATTTTAAATGGCCTACAGTTGGATCAGTATGATAGGCAAGAGGTTCAGTCAAAAATCACTGTAGTTTTACAAGACTGCCCCGTTTTTTCCGGTACAATTTTTGATAATTTGATTATGGCCAACCCGTCAGTTTCTTTTGAAAAAATTAAAAAAATCTGTCAGAAAGTTGGCCTTGATGGCGAAATCGTTTTAAAGGAGACAGGCTACGACACATTTTTAGGTGAAGTCGGATATGGGATGTCTGGTGGACAGCTTCAAAGACTATCCATAGCTCGAGCGCTACTCGTGGATTCTGAAGTGGTGATTATGGACGAACCAACATCAGCTTTAGATAAGAAAAATAGAGAACATATTCGCACAGTGATAGAGGAATTGTCGAAGGATAAGATTGTAATTGTGGTGTCACATGATAGAGAGCTTATTTCAGATAATGTTGAGTATGATATAGGAGGCAGGTGCTTTGTCAAAAAACGATCTTGTAGTTATTTATAAGCTATTGAAACGAATAAAAGGAAAATCAAGTATCTATTTGATTTCGACTGTAGCTATCTCATTTAGATCCTTCTTGATTAGTTTGCTGACCGGGCTACTCTTTTCGGAAATTCTTGTTGCAGCACAAAGGCAATCGGTGGAGAGTCTAAAAAAAGGTGTCCTGACATTTCTGACTTTTTTGATCTTATTTACCGTGAGTGACTCCTTTTTTATGTACTTACAATCACGGGTTCTATTGGATATTGAGAACACGTTTAGAAAACTGATGGTAAAGAAGATGTATTCGGCGCCGTTCTTTCAAATCATGGCAGTTGGGCAAAAATCAACGTTGTTATCACGAATAAATGAAGATGTCAGTCTTGTTCGCAATATTTTTGGAAGTGGCATTTTAAACCCAGTATTATATATTTTTTCTGGGGCAGGCGCCATTATGGTAATAGGGAATATTGCGCCAATTTTTATTATTTGGAGTTGTATAATCGGGGGTGTGAGTGTTGTTTCCAATAGTCAGTTTGGGCGACTTCGTAAGCACATATTTGAGCAAATACAAGAGATAAAGAGTGAAGTATTGCGCCATTTCAACGAAGCGTTAACTTACAATATGTCGATTAGATTGGGGAGTATCGTACCTGGTTTTCTTCAAAGAATGGAAAGATCGATAGCACAGCGGTACACTATTTCATTAAAAAACGCTAAATATGAGGCTGTTGTGTCAAGTATTGGTACTCTGGAAGGAGCTTTAAAGTACGGGGGTACCATCATGTTGGGAATCCTATTTTATAAAAGAGGTCAGATTCAGCTTTCAGAGATCATGATTTTGACGCAAATGGTCGGACTTGTCGTCGTGGTTTTTACTTCGATAGGTAGTTCACTCGTCACGCTGCAGGAATCTTTAGTGGGTATTAAAAGGATATTCGATATTTTAGATATAGAAGAAGAACGACAGTCTGGATTTGACGTTGTCAGTAAAAATATCGATCAGAAAGAGCTATTTAAATTCGAAAATTTGTCCATATCCTATAAAGAAAGCAAGAATGTATTGAATAACTTGAATGGAGACATCAAGTCCAATAAGATAACGTATATCAACGGACCAAGTGGAAGTGGAAAATCATCTTTACTAAAAATATTGATGGGCTTTTTACCCTATCAAGGGTCGATTAAATTATATGGAAAGGAATTGACTGACTACAAAATAAGTGAGTTGAGAACCCAAATAGCCTATGTACCACAAGAACCTACTTTTTTCGATGGGACGCTGGCAGAAAACTTGTTAATTGATCAAAAACAGAGCATTGACGATGTTGAAATAGCAAATGTTCTGGAACTTGTTTGTTTAAAAGAGGTCATTTTCTCGTTGCCTGAGGGATTACATACCTATATTGATTCAAAGAGAATTTTCTTTTCAGGGGGACAAATGCAATGCTTGTCCCTTGCAAGGGCATTGTTAAGTGATAAGCCTATCTTGTTATTGGATGAAACTTTTTCGGCAATGGATATCTTTACGAGAGAAAAAATATTTCAAAATATGGAGTTACTATTAGTCGATAAAACCATCATTTTAGTTTCTCACTTTCTTGAAGATGAAAAGAAAAAGGAGGTATTGGCCCTCTACTAATTGATTCCAGGAGGCTTAACAAAGATATGAAGCACAATTTAAAAGAGTTACACTTTCATTTAACCAGGGGGATATAGCTGCTGTTACCATCAGATATGACAAGAAAGAGGCTCCACGCTTTTTCGGCTTTCTCTGGTCATCACGTACTATTTTAAATCAAAAAAGACGCCCTCTCATTACTGAGAAATGGCGTCTTTTTTCGTAAGCTCACAAAATTTAGGCTGTTTTCATTGCATCTGATTCTTTGCGGATCGGGCACTGAATACATTCTGAATTAGTAGATGCAACAGGCTTCATCCGCAACAGGCGCAGGCCGTTTAAAATCACCAAAATGGTACTGCCTTCATGACCGATAACACCAAGGGGCAAACTTAGAATCTGAACGAAATTTGAGAGGATCAAAAGCAAAATAACCGCTACCGAGAAGCAGATATTTTGCTGAATGATTCGTTTCAGCTTTAACGAATGCTGATGGGCCATTTGCAATTTTGCCAGATCATTTTTCATCAAGACTATGTCGGCTACATCCACCGCCAAATCGGTCCCTTCTCCCATGGCTACACCGACTGTGGCGCTAGCTAAGGCGGGAGCGTCATTGATGCCGTCGCCCACCATACAATTTACACCGTATGATTCCCGCTGCTCGGAGACAATCCGCGCCTTGTCATCAGGAAGGCAATCCGCTTTGAAATCGTCTAATTTCAAATGCTCAGCAATTACGCGGGCGGTTTCCGGATTGTCACCTGTGAGCATGCTGGTATAAATTTGCTGTTTCTTTAGATAATCAATGACGTGATAAGCTTCTGGTTTAGCGATGTCTTGCAGTGCTAAATAAGCGAGTAGCTGATTTTCTCGTGTGAGGTAGATTAATGTTTTTCCGCTTTGCAGTAGTCGCTGGATTCGCCGTCTTTCTGTTTTAGGAATGTCGGTTTTTTTCTCATCTGTGAAATTTGGTTTACCAATTCGCCAACAGGTACCATCGATATCGGCCTCCAAACCAAAGCCGGTGACCTCTCTTACGGGAAGCTTTTGCAGCTCTGGAGTAGCGGTGACAGTAGGGGAGAGATAATTAATTACAGCCTCTGCTAGCGGATGAGTGGTCTTGGCCTCCAGTGCTAGCAAAACTTGTCGCACCTGTTGCGTATCTTCTATAAAGTGTGCATCGGTTACGACGGGACGTCCTTGTGTCAAAGTTCCGGTTTTATCAAATGTGACTGCTTTAAGCTGGGAGAGCTGTTCCAATGCGGCGCCACCTTTTACCAAAATTCCATTTTTAGCACCGGCTGAAATTGCCGCTAATGTGGCAGGTGTTGCCGAGGCAACCAGTGCGCAAGGGGAGGCGACCACCAACAGCACCATTCCACGATAAAAACTTTCCTGCCAGCTCCATCCCAATAGGAGATGTGGCAAAAGAATCATTAACGGTACGGCCAGCAGCACGATTTTAACATAGGTATTTTCAATGCGGTCGATAAAAGATGCTGTCTTAGTTGGCTGATTTTGTGCGTCTTCAACTAACTGAATGATTTTTGCCATGATGGTATCACTGCTGTTTTTACTGACTTTAATAACAAGTGGGTTCCCTAGATTCAAAGTGCCGCCGTATACTTCGTCGCCAATCGTTTTTTCTGTGGGAAGGGACTCACCGTTAATTGCAGCTTCGTTTAGCTGAGTAACTCCTTGCGTGATAATCCCATCAATCGGGACGGTTCCACCTTTTGGTACCAGTAGCAGATCATCAATTACTACTTCCTCGATTGGCACTTCTATCAAGTCGCCATCACCGATATATTTTTGAGCCACAGTGGGTTGCAGATTCATCAAAGCAGTAATCTCTCTACGGCTTTTGTTGGTAGTGTACTCTTCCAAAAAGCCGCTCAAACAAAAAATGAATGTCAACATGGCCCCTTCAAACCAATTGCCAATGAGGCAGGCACCAATCGCTGCCAGTGCCATCAATAAATCGACATTGAGCGTCCGATCTTGGATCAATTCCGTCAGACCTTCTTTGGTTTGTTTATAGCCACCACTTATGATTGCAATTAAAAAGAGTACCGGGTACCAAGATAGACTGTGACTTGCCGCAACCTGCCCGCCTATCATAAAGAGTAGACAAAGCAAAGTTGCTACTAGTGCCCGTTTTTCATTTTTTCCCATAAGAAACCACCTTCCTTCACCTCGAGAATACCATGGAGACTTGGCTAAATGATAATGAAATCACCCAATTGAGAACGATAGTGTTTCTCAACAAGTATTCAGTCGGCCTCATGAAACAGTGCAGACAGCAAGAAGTCGCCTGTCTGACGGGCCCGCTACGATTTTACAAGAAAAAGCCCTCATCAAAAGACGAGGGCCAGAATTTACAGAGTATGCAAATGTAAGCTTACATCGCGATCAGCCAATAGCCGATCAAAACGGCACCGAGAATAATTCGATACCAACCGAAGACGGTAAAGTCGTTTTTCTTGATGTAGTTCATCAAGAATTTGATAGCAACAATCGAAACGATGAAGCTGACGAGTGTCCCCACCAAAAGGATTACGAGACTTTCTGTGTTGAAACTGTTTCCTTTGAGAAGAAATTTCAAAATTTTATATCCGCTGGCTCCCAGCATTGTGGGAATTCCCATGAAAAAGGAAAATTCGGTGGCAACGAAGCGGGATGCGCCAATCATGATACCGCCGAGAATAGTGGCGCCGGAGCGGGAAGTCCCAGGAATCAAGGAAAGCACTTGAAACATGCCTACCATCAATGCTGCTTTATACGTAAATTGTTTGAGATCAGTGCATTTTGGAGCAATTGACTTGTTTCTTTTTTCAACGATGATAAAGGCAATCCCATACAGAATCAACATGATAGCTACCGGCAAAAAATGATGGAAGTTGGCATCCAACCAGTCGTCTAAAGGTAGGCCAATAATGACAGATGGAATGACAGCGACAACAACTTTGAACCACAGTTCCCAAGTATCTTTTTTCTCGCTTGCAGACTTTGAAGGAGAAAAAGGATTCAATTTGTTAAAGTACAGATAAATGACCGCTAAAATTGCACCTAATTGAATCACGACATTAAACATGGACATAAACTCAGCCGGCATCTGCAACTTGATAAATTCATCCGCCAAAATCAAGTGGCCGGTACTGGAGATTGGCAGCCATTCGGTAATTCCTTCGATGATTCCTAAAATAATTGCTTTGACGATATTCATTAAAAACATAGTGTCATCCTTTCCCAACAAAAAACTGGCGGTAAACCAAACCGCCGTACATGTGAAAGTATAGCTGTTTTCAACAGTAAAACCAACCGTTTTCTTGACCCTTCTTGATCCTTAAAAAAAATTAAAGAAAGAACGGTGCTGCGATTTAGCACTGTTGGCCATTGCACGTTGAGAAGGTTAATTTTTGCTTGTAACCTTGAGTTCTAAAAAAGACTACAAACCGAATCAGAAGTCTGATCTGGCTGCAGTCCGTTTGTAAAAAAAGGGGTAACTGGGTAGATCAAGCCAAGATATCTTTGGAGATTTCACGGCCTTTTTCGATAAATTCTGTGCTGCCGATTTCTTGAATCGTGAACTTACCCTCCTCGTAAGTCAGACGGGTCACGCTGCCATTTTGCAAATCAACGCGGACGGGTTGTTTGGCATCGATGAGATTTAGCAAGAAAGCAATGGTAAAACCGTGAGATACCACGATTGCTCTGCCGCCGCCGTTTTTTTCGACACGGTGGGCGATATCTTCAAAGCCGCTGAAGACGTGGCTGCAAAGAACATCAAAGGTTTCGGCCCAGTGGGCGGTGTCTGCTTCGTAAACTGCTTCCGCAATGTCTTTAAAAGTAATATCGGTTTCCCACATTTGTTCACTGGTTTTAAAATTCAGCACACGGGGTAAGACACCCCACATCTCGGTATCATAACCACCTTCTAATGAGCCCCAGCACCACTCGCGGATGCGATTGTCAATCGCATAAGGAGGCTTTGGTAATTGTAAATTTTCTCCCATGATCAGACGCATGGTTTCAATCGCACGTCCCGAGTCGCTGGAAACGGCTTCAACAAAATGCATTTCCCGCAAACCCAGTCCTAAATAATGAATATCTTCGCTGCCTTTACTGGTCAGTGGCGTATCACACCAACCTTGTGCCCGTTGCAAGGCATTGAACATTGTTTTTCCGTGTCGCACGACATAGAGTTCTGTTGTCATTATCGTTTCTCCTCCGTGTAATCAATTATTGAAAAATGGATTCAGTCGTTTTTCCCGTTCAACTGTTGTAGCCGCTCCGTGACCAGGATAGACTGGAAATTCTTCTGGTAACGTGAACAGCTGTGTTCGGATACTATTCAAAAGCTGCTCGAGGTTTCCTGTCGGCAAGTCCGTTCTGCCAATACTCCCGCGAAAAAGGGCATCACCGGATACGACAAAATCAGGGAAGATAAAGCTGACACTACCAATAGAATGTCCTGGTGTGGCTACTACTTTAAAAGAAATATCAGCAATTTCATACTCTTTTAGCTGGAAATATTCATCAGCGGGTGCAGTCACGATGTTTTCTATATCATCATGGCGTCCTAATCCCGAGAGATTCATGAGTGGATCTAAAAGCCAATCTGCTTCTAGCGGACTGACATAAACCGGTATCTCATAAAATTCCCGCAAAGGATCGACAGCACCGATATGGTCGTAATGGGTGTGGGTCAGAAGAATCGCTGCTGGTGTGGCGCCAGTATCTTTAATAGTTTCAATGATTTTTTCTGGTTCAGCACCGGGATCAATGATTAACAGGTGACGCTCGGTATAGACCAAGTAACAGTTTTCCTGGATTGGACCGGTGGGGATCTGTAGAATCTTCATGATTGCTCACTCCGTTTCTTATCTGTCTGTTTCAGTATAACGCAAAGAAATTTTTCCGACAATGTGAGAAGGGCACTGCCGTCATTGAATTCAAAATCATCTGACAACTGGAGAGTTTTATTTTTGTTTATTTAATAAAAGGTGATGAAGGTTTCACGGATTTCTAATCCAGCGACGTTATAGTTGTCTAGTCCAAAAACATATCCAATATTTCCTTGGTCCTCGAAAGTGATTTCGGGGATTTTTTGCTTTTTAATGGAAATCGCCTATAATAAGTAAACGTATGTTCGCAAAAAAAACTGAAGTGCAGAGTTGATTGTTTGAAAAAGGAGGGGATAGCTAGTGGACCGTGGCAGAATCTCTGTGCGTAATATTGTTGAATTTACCTTACGCCGAGGAGACATTGATAGTCGTCAGACCTCCAATCATACGGCGCAAGAAGGGGCGCGGATTCATCGCAAGTTACAAAAAGCCGCCGGTGAGGCCTATCAAAAAGAAGTATCTTTAAAACGAACCTTCACTATCAATGAAGACACCCTGACGATTGAAGGCCGTGCTGACGGTATCTTTACATCAGAAGAGGGCCAGAGGGTGATTGATGAAATCAAGACTTCGGAAGTTTATTTTGAGGATTTGTCACCGGATCAAATGGAGATGTTTTTCTTTCAAGGAATGGTTTATGCTTATATCCATGCCTATCAAGAAGAACTAAAAGAAATTGCTGTCCAGTTGACTTATTTTCAAACGACGGAAGAAAAAATCACTCGGCAATTGCGGCTTTTTACACTGGCAGAGTTGCAGCTTTTCATGGATCATCTATTGGCGGAGTATCACAAGTGGCTGATTTTTCAAGATGACTGGCGCAGAGTCAGAAATACGTCGTTGACAAAATTAGTCTTTCCTTATGAAACCTTTCGCAAAGGCCAGCGGGAATTAGCGGCTGCCGCCTACAAGACATTGAAGACTTCCCGCCGCTTGTTCGTTGAGGCGCCTACTGGGACAGGCAAGACGATCTCAACTTTGTTTCCGGCACTAAAAGCAATGGGGGAGGCCTCTTGTGATCGGATTTTTTATTTGACGGCTAAGACCATCACTCGTCAAGTCGCAGAAGATGCCTTACAAGCGTTGGCTGAAAAAGGCTCCTCAGCCAAATCAGTGACCATCACCGCAAAAGATAAAATCTGTTTTATGGAGGAGCGAAACTGTACGCCGGAGTATTGTCCCTATGCTAAAGGCTATTACAACCGAATCAATGAAGGACTATGGGATTTGCTTCACCATGAGAATCAGATTACACGAGAAGTCATTGAAGCATATGGACGTAAACACCAGCTGTGTCCTTTTGAATTATCGTTGGATGTCAGTTTATTCTGTGATGTCATCATCGGTGATTACAATTACCTGTTTGACCCGACGGTTTATTTGCGGCGTTTTTTTGAAGAACCCAAAGAATCGTATTTTTTCTTGATTGATGAAGCCCACAATTTAGTCAGCCGGTCGCGAGAGATGTATTCGGCAGCTTTGACCCGCAACAATGGAGTGGTTTTTCAAGAAAAATTGGCAAAAGAGTTTCGGGGACTTCATCGGCGACTGAACAAAATCGACAACGAATTTGAAATGCTTTATCAACGCTCTGTGGATGAAGACTGGCATTTTAGGCACCAAAAAGGGTTGCCAACAAGTTTAGTAGAAAAGCTTTATGGTCTATCAGAAAAAATGAAGGAGTGGTTGGCAGCTAATCCAGGAAATCCAGCTGAAGAAGCGGGATTGGCCTATTATTTTGAAGTGCTGGCGTTTTTAAGAATCGCGGAAATCTATGATGATCATTTTGAAACGACTATCGAGCGAACCTACACAGATCTGAGGATTAAACTCTTTTGCATTGAACCGGCGCCTTTTTTGGAAACGATGCTGGATAAAGGGACTGGTGCCCTTTTGTTTTCGGCAAGCTTCACGCCGCTGTCTTATTATCAAGATGTGTTGGGGGGCAGCAAAGAAGCGCTAAGGTACAAGCTTCCCAGCCCCTTTTCTCCTGAAAACCAGGGGATATTTGTCGCAGATTATATCGAAACGACCTATCGTAAGCGACAGTCCAGTTTGACGCAAGTCGTTGATGCCATCTATCAAATGGTTGCTTCAAAAAAGGGCAACTATTTGGTGTTTTTTCCCTCCTATCAGTATTTAGATGAAGTGGCAGCCTTGTTTCAAACAGAGCATCCGACGATTACTCAGCTGATTCAAGACACGAAAATGACTGAAGAGGAGCGAGAAGCCTTCTTGGCCCGCTTTACAAAAAATCCCAGTGATTCTCTTGTAGGCTTTTGCGTATTAGGCGGGATCTTTTCAGAAGGAATTGATTTAAAGGGCAGTCGGTTGATTGGAACAGCTGTGGTTGGCGTGGGTCTGCCGCAAATGAATCATGAACAAGAATTGATTAAAGAATATTTCGATGAGACTCGCCATAAGGGCTTCGAATATGCTTATCAGCTTCCGGGAATGAACAAAGTCTTGCAAGCAGCAGGACGAGTCATTCGTGATGCAGCAGATCAGGGGGTTGTCCTTTTACTGGATCAGCGCTTTATCTCGCCGCGCTATCGGAAACTATTTCCTGCTCATTGGCAACATGCACGAATCGTCCACGAACCAGAAGATTTACCAAAAGAACTGGCTCGTTTTTGGAAAAGCAAAGAATGATTGATTTTGAGCTAATTTAAGTAGCAAGAAAGGAGCGGCGGCAATCTCTTGCCACCGTCCTTCAAAGTGAACACTACCCAAGGTGAGACACAAAAAAAGCCGGGTCCCTTCCATTAAATACAGTGGGAGGGACCCGGCTTTTCATTAGTATAACTTTCAAAGACAGACTTTTTCTCTTTATACATTTTTTATACGTATGGGAAGGCAACATCTACGATTAGAAATGATTGATGTCGTAGGCACTGTCATTAATCAACGGTAATTGGTGAACTGAAGCTCAATAGGCAAGTCCAATTTTCTTAAAAGTGCAATGACTTCTTGCAGATCATCGCGGCTTTTGCCAGTCACACGAATCTGATCGTCTTGGATTTGGGTTTTTACTTTTAATTTTGCATTTTTGATAGCCGTTGTGATTTTTTTCCCGTTTTCTTTGTCGATACCACTGATCAACTCAGCCGTCTGTCTGGCCTTTCCTCCAAGGGATTTTTCACTGTCGGAAAAGTGGATATTTTTAACAGGTACACTTCGTTTGATGAGCTTGCTCATAAGGACATCTTTAATCTGTTCCAACTTAAAGTCGTCGTCACCCACCACTGTTAATTTGCCGTTGTCCATTGTGATCTCGACGGTAGAATTTTTGAAATCAAAGCGGTTGCCCAACTCTTTTGTTGTCATTTGGACTGCATTTTTGACTTCTTCCATATTGATATCACTTACGATATCAAAACTTGCTTCTTTTGCCATGTTGTCCTCCTTTTGGACCTTGATAATAGAATAATCCTTTGATTCATGTAAGAAATGAAGGGTTATCCACATCTTACCAAATGTCGGTAGGACGAACAACTTTTGAAAATTTTTGTCTGGACGAGAGAAAACAGTTGAAAAAAACGGCGGGATTGCTATTCTTAAGGAGGGTTTTTGGAAGAGACCGCTTTTGTAAGTGGGTTGTTCCGTTAGGAGGCCTCGATGAACGACCAATAAAAGGAGCAAATCTATGAAACGATTGACGGCAAATAATAAAAATACTGAAATTCTAAAGCGGATGGGGGTACTCTTGGTCTGCGGATTAACTTCAGCGATTTCACTGAACTATTTCTTGATTCCGGCCAAAGTATTGTCGGCTGGTATGAATGGGATTGCCCAGATTATTGTGGCTTTGGGATTGGAGCACTTTGACTTACATTTGAATACGGGGCTGTTTATTTTTATCCTGAACATCCCAATTTTTGCGTTGGGCTTTTGGAAACTGGGCAAAGATGCCACTTTTTGGAGTTTTTTGAACGTGGTAGCTATTTCTTTGATCACAATGATATTCCCTCAAGGGGAGCTGACAGAAAATATCCTAATGAATTCCTTGATGGGTGGGGTATTTTTAGGGATTGGTGCTGGCCTGGCGCTGAAGATGGGATTTACCACCGGCGGGATGGACATTTTGTCGTTGGTGCTGTCAAAAACGACAGGGAAAACCGTTGGCAATTTTATGTTCATATTGAACGGTTTAATTGTGTTAGTGGCGGGATTTATTTTTAGCTGGGAAAGTGCTTTGTATACGATTATTTCTATTTATGTTATGAGTTATGTGGTGGATATGATTCACACCAGCCATCAAAAATTGACAGCTATGATTATCACCACTAAACCGGATCAAGTAGGTCGCAGTATTTCACAGCGGGTTTTTCGCGGCATGACGTTGCTTCCTTCAGTGGGTGGCTATTCAGGTGTTGAAGGCAAGACGATTATGATTGTTATTACGCGGTATGAGCTCTATGATCTGGAACAGGCAATTCTAGAAGCTGATGAACAGGCTTTTGTTAACATTTTGCCGACACAGTCAATCTTGGGTCGTTTTGCTACTGAAGATGAGCAACGAACATTTAAAGCCACGGGTGTTTTTCCTGAAATGAAGGTTCGCAAAGGAAAACGTTGATCCTGCTGGACTTTTCTTTGGCAGCAAGTGACTTCATTAAGCTTCGGTAAAATCTGATTTACAAAAGTAAGTAAACGGGGTATTATTTGAGCAGGATAAAAAGCGGTTTCCAGCGAGTCATCATAGGGAAAGGTTATTGCTGTGGCGAGGATAGTTGGAAGACTGGCTGACTAATAGGGGGAATGTGTTCATGAACGAAGTACGGACGGAACAAGAAATTGAAGAAATCAAAGAGCGCATCTTAACAGCTTTGGAAACGGTAATCGATCCGGAATTAGGGATCGATATCGTTAATCTTGGCTTGATATATGAAGTAGAATTTGATGGAACAAATGGAGACACAGTCATCAAGATGACGTTAACTACCATGGGGTGCCCATTGGCTGACATTTTGACAGATCAAATCCATCAAGCTTTAAAAGAAGTACCGGAAGTGACTAGCACAGATGTCAAATTGGTTTGGTATCCTGCTTGGACCACCGATAAAATGAGTCGTTATGCACGGATTGCTTTGGGAATTCGCTAGCTGTAACTAAAAAGGTTGGTAGCTGCATAGGCAGTTGCCAACCTTTTTTGTGCGTTACAGAAGGTCACTTGAAGGTGTTGTTTACAAAGGCGTGTAATAAAGAATATCTGACGAAGAGGATGCCTAAGAGCAAGATTTTCGAGATCTGAAATGAGCAAGGGGCAACATCTGAATGTTTGTTGTGTGCAATAATTGGAATGTTCGTGATGACTTGATTTTTGCGAAAAAAAAGGCTATTCTACTGAAAGATTGATGGAAAGGGGCTTTTTCTGTGCTGAAAACGACTTTTTTAGATTACACTTATGCCAATCCTCTGATGAATGCTTCCGGGGTCCATTGTATGACTATGGAGGAGCTTGATCAGTTGGTGGACTCCAAAGCCGGTGCACTGATTACCAAAAGTGCCACAATGGCTGCCCGTGCCGGTAATCCTGAACCACGTTATTCCGATGTTCCCTTGGGTAGTATCAATTCGATGGGGCTACCAAATCACGGGATAGACTACTATCTTGACTATGCGTTGAATTATCAAAAGAACCAACAGGCACCACTGTTTTTCTCGGTAGCAGGAACCAGCGTGCAAGAAAATCTCCAGTTGTTGCAAAAGATTCAAGAAAGTGAGTTTAACGGTATTACGGAATTGAATCTTTCCTGTCCCAATGTTCCTGGAAAACCACAAGTGGCCTATGATTTCCCTTTGACAGAAGAGATTTTGACAAAAGTTTTCAGCTTTTTCACGAAACCTTTAGGGGTCAAATTGCCACCTTACTTTGATATGGCACATTTCGATCAGATGGCGGCTATCTTAAACAAATTTCCTTTAGTCTACGTGAACTCTATCAATAGTATCGGCAATGGCTTATACATTGACGAACAATCCGATGAAGTGGTCATTCGTCCAAAAGGCGGTTTTGGCGGTATTGGGGGCGAATATGTGAAGCCCACTGCATTGGCAAACGTGCGAGGGTTTTATACTCGTTTGAATCCTGAAATCAAAATCATCGGTACCGGTGGTATTTTGACCGGACAAGATGCCTATGAACACCTGTTGTGCGGGGCAACGATGTTACAAATTGGAACCCAGTTACACAAAGAAGGACCAGCCATTTTTGAACGAATTAATAATGAGCTAGAAGAGATCATGAAGAAAAAAGGCTATCAAACCATTGATGAATTTCGTGGCAAACTAAAAACAATTGACTGATTTTACCGCTTGGAAAGCGATTTATTCTTTCCAAGCGGTTTTCTTTTTAATATAATAAGTGTTATAGGAGGGGTGACCGTGTTTACAATCAAAAAAGCAGGTATAGATGAGTTGCCGATAATCATGGATATCATCGAAGCAGCCAGGGAGCATTTAAAGGCAGCTGGGTCTCCCCAATGGCAAGGCGGCTATGGACCCGATGAGGAATCCATGGAGCAGGCAATTCACCAGCAAATTTGCTGGGTAGGCTTGTTGGATGGACACACGGTAGCAGTCGCTTGCTTAGTTTCCAGTGAGGATCCAGTCTATACCGCGATTCAAGAAGGCAGCTGGCTTACTACCGACAGTGACCAATACGTATCTATCCATCGATTTGCTGTATCTTCAGATTTTGTCGGACAAGGCATTGCGACTAGGTTTCTGGAAGCGCTGAAGGTTGAAGCATTGAAGGTAGGTTATCGTGACTTGCGAATTGACACCTACCCTAAAAATTATGGCATGATTCGGGTTATTGAAAAAAATGGCTTCCAATATCGCGGTAAGGTATATTTTCCAATTCCAAACGGTGAGCGGGTGGCATTTCAATTGATAAAGGATCAGGTGAATGCCGTTAAAAATTAAGATTGGTGACGTAAAGCAGGAGTTCAAATTTTAAAATTAGAAAACAATGTGGTTTTCGAGTGCTTTCGCTTAGTTTTGAGTATGCTTATATGGTAAAGTGTTGTTGTAAGGTCAAAAAGGAAGTTTTCATGGAGGTATGAAATGAAAAAGAAGAACAGTCTTGTTTTACGGAAGGCCTTAACTGGCTTTAGTGTATTACTTATCCTGTTTTCCCCTGGAGTAACCGCATTTGCCAGCATTTCTGATGGAGCGGAGATGCCAGTAAGCGAGGTTGCACCAGAAGACACGAACTCGACGATAGATCAAAATGAATCGGTCCAAGATCCAACAACCACGCCGGCGCCGGAAAATGACATTTCAACGCAGCCTGAACAGCCTTCTACTACGGTAAGCGATAAAACGTCATTGACAGCTCAGACGGCGCAATTAACTGAAGTGCTTTCCAACTCGGATCGGTATGTCTCCACAACCTTTGACAATAACTATCTCGACTCGTTATTGAAACGGGCAGACAGTTTGCTGGCAACAGAAACGGCAGCACAATCTGAGATTGACGACTGTACTGCTGAGATTCTGCAAGCGTTGGCTGGTCTGCGCTATCGAGGAGATAAAACAGCGCTGCAGGCCCGGATTGATTACATTGTCACCTTGCAAGCGTCAGATTATACCGCGACAAGTTTTGCTGCCTTGCAAGCATCGGTGAAGACGGCCAATGCGCTATTGGCTGACATTGATGCCGAACAAGATGCCTTAGATCAGATGCTTGAAGCGGTGAATGAGGCACTGGCCGCTTTAGTCAAAGCGACCCCTTCGCAACCAGAAAAACCAGAACAGCCCCAGCCTGAAAAACCTGCAACACCTGCAACACCTCAGCCGCCAAAGAAGCCGGAGTCGTCCAAGCCTGACCAAAAGCCTGCTGAATCAAATTCAGAGGCAGAGGAAGGGACAAAAGCGGAAGCCGAAGAGACAGGCACGATTTCTGAGGGGCATTCAAATCAAGCAAACTCTGAGGATTCTGTAGTAGAGTCGAACTCAGGGAACGATTCCGTGAACCCTGTCGATAAAGAATATGCGGTAGATAGTCTGACGGACTCTGATTTGAATGGGTATGAACTGCCACTTTTGACAAGCTTTGAAGATGAGCGGCAGGCAGCTCTGGTGGCTCAAGGATTGAAAACATTGAGTCTGCCTTATGAAAAAGAGCCGCAGCCGGCAAAAACAGGAGAGTTGCCAACTGCCTTTAATAATCTAAGTCTTCCGAAGTATCTCTATCAATCTGTCCTTGGAAAAAATCTGGGGGAGACATTCGAAGAGCTGAGGGATTCAGGGACCAGACGAGAACTGACAGAAGCAGGCATTGGCGATCTTTTGTTCTGGGAAAAAGACGGTGCTATTGAACAAGTTGCTATTTATCTCGGGCAAGGAAAATATTTGATGGCCGATGAAGAAGCATTAAAAGAGGCACAGCAGGTTCTGCCGACGAAAGACATAGCTGTTGCTGAGTCTGCAGCCGACCAAGAAGAGATAGCTGGTGTTCGTATCTATACTGTCAAAGGTTATCAGCAGGATGAAGATGGAAAGGTAACCATTGAAGAAGCTGCCGCTGAAAATCAAAAAAATGAGACAGTACAGACGATTTATGACAAGCAATCCAATCCGAGCTATGCCGTTCATAGTATCGGGGATTCCCAATTAACATCAGTAGGACAAGCGCTGATCGACAATTATGCCGCCTCTGTCGATTTCAGAGTGAACCCGGTTACTGAAAGCTTCATTTCTTCTATTGCTGAGGATGCACGGCAACTTGGACTTGAATATGACGTCTATGCTTCTGTGATGATTGCTCAAGCCATTTTAGAAACTGGTTCAGGTGGCAGCGGGTTGTCAAAAGCGCCCTACCACAATTTATTCGGGATAAAAGGCCTCTACAATGGCAACTCGGTTTCAATGAAGACGATGGAAGATGACGGAACAGGTAAGTTGTTTCAAATCACGGCCGCGTTTCGAAGCTATCCAAATTTCAGAGCGTCATTGAACGATTATGTATCATTGGTACGAGGGGGCATTAGCGGTAACGATGAGTTTTATAAAGGAACTTGGCGTTCAGAAGCAAAAAATTATCTGCAAGCGACAGAATATCTGACTGGACGTTATGCCACTGATACGACTTATAACAATAAGTTGAACTCAATCATTGCGGCTTACAATTTGACGCAATTCGACGAACCGTTACCAGCTGATAACAGTGTGATTATTGCCTCCCGCGGTGGGATACCGGACTACTATCGTGAAAAAATGGTGTATCCTGAATACAATGGTGTCAATTACAATCTGAGCGGTTCTTATCCAGTAGGCCAGTGTACGTGGTATGCCTACAATCGGATCACGCAACTCGGCGGTAAAGTAGACGATTACATGGGCAATGGCGGAGAATGGGGTCAGCGAGGAGCAGCTTTAGGCTATCAAACGACCCAAATTCCGACTGCTGGATATGCAGTGAGTTTTCATCCAGGGGTGGCCGGATCAAGTGCAGTCTATGGCCATGTGGCGTTTGTAGAGGCTGTGGGTCCAGATGGTATTTTGATATCTGAAGGAAATGTGTTAGGGGGAACCATTATTTCTTATCGAGTGATCCCTAACAGTATTGCCCGTTCAAACAGTGTTACCTATATTGCACCTAAGTAATAGATGGAATAAGAGGAGTGTAAAAAAGTCGCCTTCCAGGCGGCTTTTTTTATATAATCCTTGTCAGCAATCAAAGCAATTGTTATGATAACGATTGAGGAAGGTGCGGTATGAAAAAAAGACAGAGAAAAAAACAAGCCTATAAACAGTATATTCGTGATATTTTTGAAGGGTACGAAACAATGATTGTTGATCCTGAAAAGGAAAAGCTTGTCTTTCACTATTTGAAAGAAGAAACGATTATTTATCGTGACGACGACCGGCAAATCCGTTTTCTGACAAGAGATATTTAAAACCGAAGCGCGCTTCGGTTTTTTCTTTTCCTCAGAAAATGAACGTACCATATTTTAAAAAAAAGGCTTGACCCGCTCTTTAAGAAATGGTAAATTAATCAACGTTGACGACGAGAAAGTCTCGTAGAAAACTTCTTGAAAATCAATTCAAAAAAGTAGTTGACACTGGCCAATAAGCCTGTTAAACTAACGAAGTTGCCGCTTGAAAGCACAACCTGTTATTGAAAAAGTCGCGCCAGTCGCGAAAAACTTTTTCAAAAAAGTATTTGACTTTTAAAAAGCAACGTGATATGATTTAAAAGTTGCTGAAACAATTAGCGACAACAACTTAGACCTTTGAAAACTGAACAACAAGCAAACGAACCAATGTGTAGGGCATCTCAATTTCGATTGAGAGAACAAAACATTGCAAGCAAAAGCTAGCAAACAATTTATGAGCTTAAAT